>NZ_JCALDY010000012.1:0-189077 GCF_059813095.1 Mycobacterium sp. NGS22 | reverse complement strand
CAAGGAAAGACTGTCTTTGTTACCGATGACGTTCCTACATTTCCCTTCCACGCCGTGGCCTGCAAGTACCGGATTTCCCCCATCTTGCCGTTTCCCAAATGCAGCGAGGACCGGAAGCGCTTTGAAAGCACACATCAAAAATATTGGCCGCGACTCAAAGAGGCGGTGGACAAAGTGCCGGGTGTGCAACTGCTGAACACGGCGCAGTACTTCTGCGACGACGCGGTCTGCAGCATGAATAAGGGCGACGCCCTCCTATTCCGAGACACCAACCATGTCAACAACATTGGCAGCAGGTATTTGGTGAATCGCATGTTTGCGGACTACCCACAACTCAGCAAGGCGCTAGGAAGAAACTAAGCTACCGTTACCGCTTGACTACGCGATCAGCAAGAGCAATGCGCGTTTCGACCGCGAAGAACAGGGCCACCCCGCCGGCCAGAAAAGCCGGACCTATCAAGAGCAGGAGGCGAACGACCGCGGCGGTGGCGTCTGCCAGAAACCCTTTGAGCCACATGTGATTACGAGCTGTGACATTGTCGGCGTCCGCCGGGCGCAATTCGGTGGGTAAAATGGCCCTCACGTCAGGATCTCCTATTACCGTTGCCAACCGCTGGGAATTTGGATAGGCGACGTCGATCGTCTGCCCTGGTTTCCGCCGTGACTTCAACTGGTCGACATTCTTCGTGGCAAGGTAAGCCTGTACGTTGGCCAGCTGCTCACGTGCGGAATTGCTCCATTGCGTGGCCCCAACCCCAAATATGTAACCCATCACCCCAAACGTCGCTACGACAGTGAAGACCCCCGTTGCCCCGTACCGACTGAATCGCGTACTGTCTGCGCTGTCCGCGAGTGCGAAGACCGCCACCACGGCAACTGGGTAAACAAGTAACACAATGTCCATATACCGAACGGCAATATCGGTGCCACGGCCAAACGCCAGCAGAACGAGCTGGAGTACGACCCACCCGCTGATTCCGATTACCAACCAAGCGGGGTCAGATGCGGCCGCACGCCGCGCCAGCGTATGACGCCAATACCAAGCGATCGGTATGAGGGCAATGACCGTTCTGGCTGCAAGCGCCGCCAGACCTTGAAGGAATGTCCACGCGGTGGTGGTCGGGTGTGCCCGCGATGCCGACCAAAGGATCAGCACGCAGGCGACGAATATCAGGACGGCAACGCCGGCGAACTCGCGACCACATCGTCTCCTGCTGTTGCTGAGCAACTGCAGACCGACGAGCGCACCGGCCGCAAGCGTCGTTGCGACACCTGTGGCAAAGGAAAAGTAGCTGAGGATTGCCGCAGCCAAACCACAACCCCACCGCACGGCAAACGGCGGGGCCGATGCTAGCGCCACCAGAGCCGCGACACCAAACAGCAAGCTGAAGTACAGCTGGCTCTGGAAACCTGAGAGTGTGTTCTCGTAGCCGAAGGGGATCGCGAAGAAGAAGGCAGCGAAGCACGCCAAGAACAAGCGTCGCTGCACCGCAACCAGGGGCATTAACAGAGCTAGCAGCCAGGTAATCACCGCGGTGTGAATGATCGCGCCTAATACCATTTCGAGGCGCGGGCTCCATTCGCCTGCCAGCTCGAGATGCGCCAGGGCAAACAGGCGGAAGACGAAGATTCGGTGTTCGTTGTGCGGGGCGAAGAGATCGGCGAAGGTCAGTGTCCCCTTCAGATACGGCGCGTACAGTGTAGCGGCCTCGCCGTCCCACTGATCAGCTAGAGGCATTGGTGACCCCAGCACTGAGATGACGATCAGCTTAGCGCCTAATACAACGCAGGCGACCGCTGTGGTCACACCGAACTTGGTCTTGCGGCGCGGGGGCGTGTCCGGCCCGCCGTCGATCGAAGTTGGGGGTGCGTCGTCGTGAGCTGGCAAAGCATCGGCAGCCGCCTCGCCCGCATGCTTTATTGTCGACTCCTCGTGCCTACGTTTTGAGCGATGCACCCCGTTTAACCTGATTCGTCGTCATGGCGCTTCGGCCTTCCAATTGCGACGGTCGCTGCGCTTGTATTGCAATATCGTCTTCACCGCCCCCAACCCGGCCACCGCGCCTCCGGCCCAACGCATCACTGGACGCCGCATGGCCAACCCGTACCAGCGCAAGTAGGCCGGCAACCAACCGACGAGATCAAACTTGCTTTCCCCCGCCGTACGGTCCTCCCAACTGCTCGGCACTTCGTCGACCTGGTATCCGAGTAAATGAGCCTTCGTCGTGAGCTCCAGTCCCACCTCGAACCCGCGCTCACTTTGCACTGCGACGTCCCGCAGGAAGCGCCGGCTGTACGCGCGGAAATTCGTGGTCGCATCGTGCGTCGGCAGGCGCCCCACATAATGCAGACTCAGTCCAGCCGTCCGCGACATGAGCGTCTTGAGCCGCGGCCCGCCCATCTGTGAGCCCCCGGGCATGTAGCGCGAACCGCTGACGACGTCGGCTCCTTCGTCGCGGATCTTGGCTGCCATCAGCGGGATAACGGACGGCGGGTCGGATAGATCCGCCATAGAGCTGACGATGACGTCACCGCGTGCTGCGGCAAAGCCGGCGATCAAAGCATTCGCCACGCCCTTGCCCAATTTATTGCGCACCAGCCGAACCGTGGCCGGTCGGTCTGACATTGCCTGCAGCGCAGGCAGCGTCGTGTCTTCGTCGAAGTCGTAGCAGATCAGCAATTCGTGCGGTGTGTCCGTCAATGTCTGCGCAAGGCGCCTGACGCAGATCTGGATGTTGTCACCCTCGTTGTACACGGGAATCACTACGCTGATCATTTGCACGACGGCCTCGACCGGCTTCTGCGCTCGAATCACGAACTGTTTACCGAATACTGGCCAGGCCCACCTGGATCGCAAGTATGTCTGGACCAGGATCGGCGTTTTCGGCAGCGAAGAATACGTCGTGTAGGGCAGGAAGTGCTGGTAAGAATCCACGACCGTGAACTGGTGGATTTGCAGAAGCTCGGTCAACGACCGATCGCTGATCGCCACGGAGTGGTCCCAGAAGTCCCAGTAAGCGCCGGCCAGAAAGCGGATGTTCGGGCCCAGAGCGATGAAATGTCCTCCCGGCTTCAGCACCCGGCGCACCTCGGCAATGGTGCGCTCGACCTCGGTCTTGTCTCGCAGATGCTCAAGCATGTTGCTGCTGAACACCACGTCCACTGAGCCGTCGTCAAGGAAAGCGAGTTCGTCGGCGCGGCACTGGTGGAACTCGATATCGGAATCCAGCATCGTCGCGCTGTCCGGGTTGAGGTCGACACCGATCCGCCGCGCCGCCTTGACGTGATTCAAGAACTCGCCGTAACCGCATCCCAGGTCGACGACCGTGTCGCTGCGCCTCACCCACCTTTGAAAAAAGTCGCGGACCAGTACGTTCCAGACTTCTGATCGTGACTGAAGGTCGTGGCCAAAACGGTTGCGGTACAGCTGTTGTAGGTCGATCTCACCCGCGATACGCATGTTGTCCTTGGGTCGCTTCGACGCGCGTCAGATGGTTCCCGCCTCGACGGCGTTGACCACCCAGGGTATGACCTCGTCGAGCATCTCATCCAGCGTCGTCGTCGCGGAATACCCCAGCATCTGCGAAGCCTTTTGCACGTCCGGTGAACGCAGTTGCACGTCGTGCTCGAACGGGGGGTCGCTTTCGTAACGGAACGGGACGCCCGGACGCATCTTGCGCCAGATCACCTCGGCGAGTTCGACAACAGTCGTGGCCTCGGGAGTCGAGAGGTTGAAGTCACCGTTGAGCGCGGCTGCGTGCTCCATGCAGGTGCGGATGCCGCGGGCCAGGTCTCCGCCGTAGGTGTAATGCCGCACCTGAGTGCCGTCACCGAGTATGTGCAGCGGATCCTGCCCTTTGGCCACCTTCTGAATCAGGTCGGGAACGACATGGCTCATCGCGAGTTTCACATTGCCGCTGGGGATTTCGCGTCCGCCGATGGCTCGCTGTTCGCCCGTACCCACACAGTTGAAGGGACGAATGATCGTGTAGGGCAGCCCGTACTGCTCGTAAGCGCCGTGCGCGAAATATTCGCACGCCAGTTTCTGAAACCCGTAAGTGCTTGTCGGAGGCGGGCATTCAGTGATGTGCTTTTCAGGTGTCGGGAAAACGATGGCGTTCTCGAACACCATCGACGAACTGATTACATTGATCTTCTTGAGCCAGCCCTGTTGATACGCGTAGATGGCGGCGTCGAAGTGGGCCGCGGCTATCCGTTCGTTCTCGGCGAGCAGATCATAGGCGTACTCGTGAAAGTAGGTGATGCCGCCGATGCGCGCGGCGCTGGCGATCATTTGGTCACAGCCTTCGACCAGCTCGAACATCAGGTTGACGTCCTTGACGTCGCCTTCTACGAAATGGTAGTTCCGGTGATCGTCATAGCTCTTCTTGACGGGCCCGTACTTTGAGAAATTGTCGATCCCTACGACCTCGTGGCCAGCCTGAAGAAGTTCCTCGACCACATAACCGTTGATGAATCCCGCACTGCCCGTTACGAGAACCTTCACCGAGCTGCAGCCCCCATCCCTAGTGTCGCCAATTCGGCCCCATTTAATGCGTTGTCGTCGGCCGCGCTCAGATCGAGGCAGTTCCACACATCCTCGACGATCTTGCCTTCGGGAACCCGCAGCCCCCGATACTGCGAGTGAGGCACGCCGACCACGATCACGTCGGCTCGCTCCACAACAGCCTCCAGCGGCAGATAGTCCGGCCCGTCCAGGAAGGGGTCGTGGCGGATCACTTCTTTGGCTTCCAACATCAGAAGATGCCGAAGCTTGAAGCTCAGCGAGTCGCGCGTGTCGTCACAGTCAGCTTTGAAGGTCATACCAAGGATGCCAACGGTCTTGTCTCGCAGGTCAACTCGTCGCTTGAGCATGTTGACGATGAATTGCGGCTGGCCTTCGTTGATCAGCATGGCCGAATGCCCAAGCATGAAGTTGTTGTTGCTGAATGCGGCCAATTGCATGGTGTCTTTCAGCAGACACGGACCGGCCGCAAGTCCCGCCCTCGGCAAGCTGTCCACTCGGCTGTTCCGGTACGTCGCCGCATGATGCACGCGGTTGTAGTCGAGCCCCGCCTCACGGCTGAGCAGATAGAACTGATTGGCAACCGCGAACTGGATGTAGCGGTAACTGTTGCAGAACAACTTGGCCAGTTCGGCTTCCTGCGGTTCGACTTCGATGATTTCGCTGGTGATTCCCGAGAACAACTTGCGGACCACCCGTAGACCCTCGGCGTCGAACCCGCTGATGATCTGCGGAATGGCCCGCAGCTCACTGATCGAGTGCCCCTGTGCGATGCGTTCGGGGCAAAACGTCACGTGAACGCCGATGCCGCGCTCCCGGAAAAGATCGTGGACGCGCTGGGTCAGCCCCGGGTAGACCGTGCTCCTGAGCACCAGCGTCTGCTCGTCGTGGAAGTATGGACTCATCTCGTTGATGATGCGGAAGAACGTGTGAGCCTGGGGCGTGAGGAACTCGTCGACCGGTGTTCCAACGACGCAGATGACGATGTCGGCATTCCGGACGATCCATGAGTCAGTACTTGCCGAAAGACGCCCGGTGGGCAGCAGCCGCTTGAGCAGTTCCTCGGCGCCGTGCTCGATGAACGGCATCCTGCCGGCCATGATTGTCTTCAACGCCAAAGCGTTTGTGTCCAAGATGTCGACCGAATAGCCCTCGTCCGCCAACACCAGCGCCAGCGGTAGGCCGACGTGTCCAGCGCCCCCCACGATGCAGATCCGCTCATTGTGTTGATTCGCCATGCGAACCACCACCTCCCCTAGTACCCGACCGCACCAAGCCGGCGCGATCCAACTGTCCCCACAGTCAGGGCATGCGTGGGACGAGAGTACGAAATTTCTCTCTCACATATGCGTCGTTTGTGAGTTATACCGGAGGTATTCCTCAACGCGGCCTTTGATACCGGTGGCATGCTGCAGCTTTTTCCTGGCGGCGTTTAATAGAGAGTCGCGCCGCCCCCGGGGACATAGGAGCTCTCTTTTGCTATTTCGTACCGTTCTGCTGATCGCGCGCTAGCCATGCACTACTTGATCACCGGGCACACTGGCTTCAAAGGACCGTGGTTGACATTGCTGCTGCTCAGCCGCGGTCACCAGGTGTCAGGCCTGGCCCTCGATCCGCCCGACGGCAGCCTCTTCGAACGGACTCGCCTGGCCGACCGACTGCTGGCCGATCATCGGACGGATATTCGTGACGCGCAAGCAACCACCGCGGCAATACAAGGCGTGGCTCCCGACGTCGTGGTGCACATGGCCGCGCAATCGCAGGTCCGTGAGTCCTACCGCGAACCGCGCTACACCTACGAGACCAACGCCATGGGCACGCTCAACGTGCTCGAAGCCGTCGCAAAGACCCCATCGGTACGTGCGCACGTCGTCATCACCACCGACAAGGTCTACCGCAACGTCGACCAGGAGGCCGGCTACGTCGAGACCGACCCTCTCGGCGGTGACGATCCCTACAGCGCATCCAAAGCAATGGCCGATCTACTTACTCAGTCGTGGATTCGCAGCTATCCGGGCTGCCCCACCGCAATCGCCCGGGGCGGCAATGTGATCGGCGGCGGTGACGTCAGCCCGGAGCGGCTTATGCCGGACCTGGTGCGCGCCTACGCAAGTCGCCGGCCACCCCTGCTCCGGTTCCCGCGTGCGGTTCGGCCCTGGCAGCACGTACTGGACTGCCTCAACGGCTATGTGACGATCGCCGACGCTTTGCTGTCCGGTTCCGGGCTGGGCCAGTGGAACATCGGGCCGGGCCGGGACAGCTTCGTCGAGGTCGGTCAGGTCGCCTCGCTGGCGGCCGAACTGTGGGGCGGCGGAGCGCACTGGGAACCTCAGCCCGGTGACCACCCGCACGAGGCCAACCTGCTGGCCCTGGACGCCACCAAGGTGCAGCGCGAACTCGGCTGGCGTAATCGCCTCGGTTTCCGCGACGCCGTGACATGGACCATCGACTGGGAACGACGCGTGCACGAAGGTGTCGACCCCCTGGCCATCACCCGAGAGCAGATCGCCGCGTTCGAAGGCCGGTAGGCGGATTGAGTACTGCACTACGTAATAAGGGCGCAGCGAGCGGACACGTACTACGCCCCATGTCTGCACCACTCACGCGTACCGAGAAGTTCGTCAACCGGCTGGCCCGCAATCCTGTGCTGGAGAAGGTCGTCTACTGGGGCACCACCAAGAGTGGTTACCGGCTGCTCAGTCGGGCGGTTGCCAGGGACGACGTGCTGTTCCTCAACCTCGGCTACGAAGAGAACCCGCCGATGGGGGTGCCGCTGGACCCTTCCGACGAGCCCGACCGGCTCCCCATCCAGCTGTATCACGCCACCGCGAGCCAGGTGGATATCAGCGGTAAAGACGTGCTGGAAGTCAGTTGCGGGCACGGCGGAGGCGCGTCGTATCTGGTGCGGACCATGCACCCGGCGAATTACACCGGACTGGATCTGAACAACGTCGGCGTCAACTTCTGCCAGAAGCGGCACGTCTTGCCCGGGCTGAAGTTCGTGCAGGGCAATGCCCAGGACCTCCCGTTTCCGGATCAGTCCTTCGATGTCGTGATCAACATCGAGGCCGGACTGCACTACCTCGACTTTCCGAAGTTCCTCAGCGAGGTGACGCGCGTGCTGCGTCCGGGCGGTCACTTTTTGTACGCGGATCTGCGTGACGCCCATGCGGTACCCGAATGGGAAGCGACGCTGGACAACACCCCGCTGCGCAAACTGTCGCAACGGGACATCAACAAAGAGGTTCTGCGGGGGCTGGAGCACAATCGGCTGCTCGACCAGATCGCTCGCCGCTTGCCGTTCATGCGCCGCCTGGCGGGGCACATCGTCGGCGGGCCGGGCTCGACGGGCTACCAGCGACTGGAAAGAAACGAGCTGGTGTACCGGTTGTTCAGCTTCACCAAGGATTGATCGGCCAACGGCCGTGCGCTCGCCGCGACCTCCTCTGAGCTGAGGTGACCGCGGCAGCGCCTTTGGTTCCGCCGGGCGACAGCCCGAGCTACCCTGCGACCGCCCCCGGCTCCGAGTACGGCGCCCCCAGTCCGTGCACCGGCCGGTAGCCGCGCTTGCGCGCCTTGGCCGCGCCCTGACGGATCAGCGCGTACAGACCGACGAAGGCGGCGTGGTCGGTGAGCACCAGCGGAGTGAGCAGCCGGTTGTGCACGACGGCGATCGCCAGTCCCGTCTCCGGGTCGGCCCATCCGACTGAGCCGCCGAGGCCCACGTGGCCGAACCCCGGCATCACGTTCCCGATGGGCAGCGCGTGGTAGCCGAGGTGGAAGGCCATCGGCACGAAGATGTTGCGGTCGCGTTGCCTGATCCGCTCCCCGGTCAACCCGGCGACCAGGCGCCGCGACAGGAACCGGGTGCCGTCGACCTCGCCGCCGTTGGCGATCGCACCGTACATCCGCGCCAGCGCCCGCGCGGTCACCACGCCGTTGGCAGCGGGGATCTCGGCGTCCAGCATCGCCATGTTCCCCGACACCGAGGCGATGACACCCGGGAAGTACATGGAGCGGTAGCCGCCGGAGAAGCTATTGGCGATCTTCTGGATCGCGTAGTTGACGATCGGGGTGCCGGCGATGTCCTGCGGCATGATGATCTCGGCGGCGCGGGTCGGCGAATCGGCCGGCGGCCGGCCGAGGTGGAACCCGTCGGTGCCCAGCGGCTTGGCGAGTTCCTCGCGAAACAGGACCCGCATGTCCTTGCCGGTGACGGCGCGGGCCAGTCCCGACATCAACCAACCGAACGTCAGCGCGTGATAGGCGGGTTGACCCAGCAGGCGTCCCGGCGACGCCGCTGCCAGCCGCTCCTCCATCTCGACGTGGTCGAAGATGTTCGCCTGCGTGGCCCCGCGCAGACCCGATAGGCCGGCCGTGTGCTTCATGACGTCGCGGACCGTCATGTCGGCTTTGCCGTTGGCGCCGAAGGCGTGCCAGTACTCGGCGACGGGTGCGTCGTAGTCGATCAGGCCGCGATCGGCCAGGCGGTGGATGACCGTGGCGGCCATGCCCTTGGTTGCCGAGAAGACCATGGGAGCAGTGTCGGCCGACCACGGCACGTCACCGTCCCGGTCGGCCCAGCCCTTCCAGACATCGACGACGGGTTGCCCGTCGAGATAGACGGCCAGCGCGCCGCCGCCGAAGCGGTGACCGGGCCACATGGTGGAAAACGCACGAACAACGCAGCCGAAGTGGGAGTCCGCGGCGCCGAACACACCATGCCCTGCGTCAGGGGCATCGTGGGCAGGAACAGCGCGGCGATTGACTCCGATGTCTACCGTCACGAATCCGAATTTACTTCACCCGTCTAACTGCTTGCGGGCAAACCCCGACATATTTACCGATCCGTTAACTCGTCGCTATCCCAAGTATTTGCTGGGCGGCTAACGCGGGAGTCAGCTCGCCCTCGCGAACCCGACGTTCGACGTCGCGGCGGATCTTGCGCACGTCGGGGTTGGACAACACCCGGTCTAGCACGGCGTCACGGACCATCTGCCAGGTCCAGTCGACCTGCTGGTCACGGCGGCGCTCCTCGAACCTCCCGGCTTCGGTAAGTACCGCGCGGTGCTGTTCGACGGTCTCCCACAGCTCGGCCAATCCGGTCGCCTCGAGTGCGCTCATGGTGAGAACCGGTGGCCGCCAAAGCGTTTCGCGCGGATAGATCAACCTGATCGCCCCGGACAGTTCGCGGGCGGCCATCTTGGCGTCCTTGAGGTGCGCACCGTCGGCCTTGTTGACCACCACGATGTCGGCCAGCTCCAGCACGCCTTTCTTGATGCCCTGCAACTGATCCCCGGTCCGCGCCAGGGTCAGCAACACGAACGTGTCGACCATGTTGGCGACCGCCACCTCGGACTGGCCGACGCCCACGGTCTCGATCAGGATCACGTCGAAACCCGCGGCCTCCAACAGCACGACCGTTTCCCTGGTCGCCTTTGCCACGCCGCCCAAGGTCCCCGAGGTCGGGGACGGCCGGATGTAGGCGTCGGGGTGCACCGCCAGGCGTGCCATCCGGGTCTTGTCCCCCAGAATCGAGCCGCCGGTACGCGTCGAGGACGGGTCGACCGCCAGCACTGCGACCTTGTGGCCGCGGTCGATCACGTGCATGCCGAGGGCTTCGATGCTGGTGGACTTGCCGACGCCGGGCACCCCGGTGATACCGACCCGGTGAGCGTTGCCTGAATGGGGCAATAGCTCCAGGAGCAGCTGCTGCGCCCGTTCCCGATGATCCTTGCGAGTGGACTCCAACAGCGTGATGGCCCGCGGCAACGCTGCGCGGTCACCACCGCGGATGGCGTCGGCCAGGTTCTTCGACGTCATCTGTAATTGACTCTGCGCTGAGGACGCGACCTACCCGGACTTTGTCGCCGTAGCCGCAGAATCAACACCGTCCCCGTGCTGTCCACTAGCCCAGCTCGTACCCCAGGCGCTCGGCGAGCTTGCCCAGCAAGCCGATTGCCGCGTCGGCAATCACCGTCCCCGGCGGGAAGATCGCGGCCGCCCCCGCCTCGTACAGCTCGTCGAAGTCGCCGGGGGGTATGACGCCGCCGACCACGACCATGATGTCGGGCCGGCCGACCTCGGCCAGCGCGTCGCGTAACGCCGGAACCAGGGTCAGGTGGCCGGCCGCCAGCGACGACACCCCGACGACGTGCACGTCGTTGTCGGCGGCCTGGCGGGCCACCTCCTCGGGGGTGGAGAAAAGCGACCCGACGTCGACGTCGAAACCGATGTCGGCGAACGCGGTCGCGATCACCTTCTGGCCGCGGTCGTGGCCGTCCTGGCCCATCTTGGCAATCAGGATCCTGGGCCGGCGGCCGTCGGCCTCGGCGAACTTCTCCACTAGGTCAGTGGCTTTGGAAAGCGGGGTGATGTTGTCGCCTCCCTGGATTTCATCACGGTAAACGCCTGCGATGGTGCGGATCTCGGCCTGGTGCCGACCGTAGACCTGCTCCAGCGCATCGGAGATCTCCCCGACGGTGGCCTTGGCCCGGGCCGCGTTGATCGCCAGCGCCATCAGGTTGTTGCCGAGTCCGTCCTCACCGGCCGGACCCTGCGCGCCGGCCGCACGGGTCAGCTCGGCCAGTGCGGCCTCGACGGCGTCGGAGTCCCGATTCGCCCGCAGCTCTTGCAGTTTCGCGAGTTGTTCGGCGCGCACCCGGCTGTTCTCGACCTTGAGCACCTCGATCTCTTGGTCCTCGACCACCTGGTACTTGTTCACGCCGATCACCGGTTGCTGGCCGGAGTCGATGCGGGCCTGGGTGCGGGCGGCGGCTTCCTCGATGCGCAGCTTGGGAATACCTTCGCTGATCGCCTGGGCCATGCCGCCGTGTTCGGCGACCTCTTCGATGTGGGCGCGGGCCTGCTGGGCGAGCTGATGAGTCAGCCACTCCACGTAATACGAGCCCGCCCACGGGTCGATGGGCCTGGTGGTGCCGGACTCCTGCTGTAGCACCAGCTGGGTGTTGCGTGCGATGCGGGCCGAGAAGTCGGTGGGCAGCGCCAGTGCCTCGTCGAGGGCGTTGGTGTGCAGCGACTGGGTGTGGCCCTGGGTCGCGGCCATGGCCTCGATGCAGGTGCGGGCGACGTTGTTGAACACGTCCTGAGCGGTCAGCGACCACCCCGAGGTCTGCGAATGAGTGCGCAGCGACAGCGATTTGGCGTTCTTCGGGTCGAACTTGGCGACCAGCTCGCTCCACAGGAGTCGCCCAGCCCGCAGCTTGGCGACCTCCATGAAGAAGTTCATCCCGATGCCCCAGAAGAAGGACAGCCGCGGGGCGAACTTGTCGATGTCCAGGCCGGCGTCCAAGCCGGCCTTGATGTACTCCACCCCGTCGGCCAGCGTGTACGCCAGCTCCAAATCCGCTGTGGCGCCGGCCTCTTGGATGTGATAGCCGGAGATCGAGATGGAGTTAAACTTCGGCATCTTGGCGCTGGTGTAGGCGAAGATGTCGGAGATGATGCGCATGGACGGCTTGGGCGGATAGATGTAGGTGTTGCGCACCATGAACTCTTTGAGGATGTCGTTCTGGATGGTGCCGGCCAGCTTCTCCGGCGGCACCCCCTGCTCCTCGGCCGCAACGACATACAGCGCCAGAATCGGCAGCACCGCACCGTTCATCGTCATCGACACCGACACCGCCGACAGGTCGATGCCGTCGAACAACTGCCGCATGTCCAAGATGGAATCGATTGCCACACCGGCCATCCCGACGTCACCCTGCACGCGCGGGTGGTCGGAGTCGTAGCCGCGGTGGGTGGCCAAGTCGAAGGCCACCGACAGGCCCTTCTGGCCGGCGGCCAGGTTGCGGCGGTAGAACGCGTTGGATTCCGCGGCGGTCGAGAAGCCCGCGTACTGGCGGATCGTCCACGGCTGGTTGACATACATCGTCGGGTAGGGGCCGCGCACGAACGGCGGCTCGCCGGGAAAGCTGTTGAGCGGATAGCCCGCTTCTCCGGCATCGCGGCGGTCTTCGGCGATGTAGACGGGCTTGACGTCGATGCCTTCCGGCGTCTGCCATTGCAACTGATCCGGGGTGTACCAGTGGGCTTTCGCGGCCGCCTCGACGTACGTCTCGACCGCCTCCGCGGTGGGCTTGGGCACGGTCCGGTCGCCGGTGAGGGGGATGTCGGCGAAGTTGCCGATTGTGGGGACTGTGGCAGTCACGTCAGGCTCCCAACCGGTTGAGCAGATCCGAAAGCGCTTGCACCGCATTGATTTTCATGGTCAGGAACTCGTCGGGCCGATGCTCGCTCTCCCCGACGGCCTTTTCCGGGCCGGCCAGGTACACCCGCTCGATCCCCGCATCGCGCGCCGCCTTGACGACGTCGGACGCCTCCTCGGCGTAGCGCTTGTCGGTGCCGCAGATCACCGCGACACCGAGCGACCCGGACGCCTCTACGGCTTTGCCGACCCCGGCGGCATCGACGGGTCCCGGGTTGACGGCCTCGATGCCGCCCGAGGCCAGCAGGTTGGTCGCGAACGTGGTCCGGATGTTGTGCTCGGCCAACGGTCCCAGCGGCAGCAACAGCACCTGCGGCCGGATCTCGTGTTCGGCGAAGTAGGCATCCGAACGGTCGCGCAGCGCCTCGAATTCGGCGGCGTAGCGCACGACGTGCCCGGCCCGGCCTAACGAATCACCCTGCGGGAGTGGCGCTTCACCGAGGTTGGGGAATTCGTTGACGCCGGTGATCGCGACCCGTCGGTGCGCGACGTCGTCGGCTCGTTTAGCGGCCAGCTCGTTCAACTGATCCCTCAGGTAATCCTGGGCGTCGACGAACCCGCCTTCGGATTCGATGGACTGAAAGTGCGCCCACGCCTGCTCGGCCAGCTGTTTGGTGAGGTCCTCGACGAACCAGGACCCGCCGGCGGGATCGAGCACCCGACCGACGTGCGACTCCTCGAGCAACAGCAGCTGGGTGTTGCGGGCGATGCGCCGCGCGAAGCTGGTTGCCGTGCCGGGCCAGCCGCCGGGGATGGCCACGTCGAAGGCGTAGACCAGCACCGTGTCGGCGCCACCGACGCCTGCCCCGAAGGCCGCCAGGGTGCAGCGCAGCATGTTCACCCACGGGTCACGCTGGGTCATCATCGGCAACGACGTCTCGGCGTGTACCACCGCGGCGCCGCCGTCCGGGTCACCCGCGACCTCGGCGACGCGCGCCCACAGCTGCCGCACCGCGCGCACCTTTGCCAGCGTCATGAACTGGTCGTCGTCGGCGGCGAGCCGGAAACTGATCTGGCGCAACGCATCCGGAACCGACAGCCCAGCTTCGGTAAGCACCCGCAGGTAGGCCACCGCCGCGGCGATCGTGCCGGCGAGTTCCCACGCAGCGGTGGCACCCAAATTGTGGAATGCCGGCCCGTCGACGGTGATGGCTCGCACGCCGTGTTTGCCAGCGGCGCGGCCGGCAACGGCGCACACGTCGTTGAGCGGCGCGGCGTTGCGGTCGCTCAGCGACGCGGTCAGCGGGTCGGCTCCCAAATCGACCGACACGGTGGCGCGCTGGTCTTCGGCGACCGCGTCCACCAGCGACAGCATCGCGTCGGCGGCGGCGACGAAGTCAGCGCCCGCATCCAGAATCACCGGCGCCATGCTCAAGTGCACCCCGTCGAGGAGGGCTCCGAGTTGGGTGGGAGCTACCCCCGACTCCCCTACCCGGACCAGCAGCGCGCTGACCCCTTCCCCGAGCGCGGCGAGCAGAGCCGAGTTCGCCTCGTCGACGGCGAGGCCGGGCAGCGGGAACGCCTCTGCCACCTTCCAACCGGACTTGACGTCGCGCAGCGGGTCGGCGCCACGTAGGAACGGCCATTGGCCGGGCAGCGGCGGTTCCGGCAGCTCGTCGAACGCGGTGTAGAGCGGCCTGATCGCGAAACCGTCGTAGGTCGGCGTGTCCAGCCGATGCTCGGGTTCGTCACCCAGCTCGGCCGGGTCACTGCGGGTGCTCTTGGACAGCACACCGGCGACGGCGTGGCGCCAACGCCCGCGAACCTGTTCTAGGTCCGCCAGCTCGGGTACGTCAATGGACACCGATTGCTCCTGTTTTCCCAGCACCATCGAGTTTGCTTGAGGGATGCAACTCGCAAATCAGGCTAGTTGATCGGGCCCGCAAATCAGGAATCGAGATGCGATTATCGGCGCCAGACTGTGACGCGAAACGCCAGCCGAGGGAAACTCGGTATTCACCTGCACCCCGTACCCTTGGGACCCGTGACAGCTCCCGCCATCTGCAAAAGCACCGATACGGTGCGCGGGTTTGCAGCCGCCGTGCGGGCCGCGGTGCGCGGCACGTCGCTGCCGCGGCTGGTGGCCACCGTGTTGGGAATCACAGTCCTGGTGGCGGTAGCTGTGTGGGTCCCGCTGCCCACTGCGATCGAAATGCGCGATTGGGCGCAATCACTGGGTCCCTGGTTCCCGCTGGCGTTCTGGCTGGTGCACACCCTGGTCACGGTGCCGCCCTTCCCCCGCACCGCGTTCACGATTGCGGCGGGACTGTTGTTCGGGCCGGTGATCGGGATAGCCATCGCGGTGACGGCCAGCACCGCCAGCGCGGTGCTGGCATTGCTGGTGGTCCGCGGGACCGGATGGCGGTTGTCCCGGCTTGAACACCGGCGCGCGATCATGCGGCTGGACGAGCGGCTCGGCGAACGGGGCTGGCCGGCGATTCTGTCGTTGCGCTTCATTCCGGCCGTGCCGTTCGCCGCGATCAACTACGCCGCGGGTGCCTCGGCCGTGCGGGTGATGCCCTACACGTGGGCCACTGTTGTGGGGTTGCTGCCCGGTACCGCCGCCGTGGTGATCCTGGGCAACGCCGTCGTCGGGGACGGCAACCCGTTGCTGATTGCGGTATCAGTGTGCACGGGCGCACTGGGGCTGGGCGGGCTGGTCTACGAGGTCCGCAAATACCGGCGGGAGCACGCGAAGCCGCACCCGACGGTCGAGCCGGAGCCTGCGCGCTCGGTTTGAGCGCATCCACCGTTCCCTGAAAGATCGACGTCATGTCGCAGGCGTCCCTGGTGCGCTCGGTCATGTTCGGCGTCGGGGCGTTGGTGTGTCTGATGGTGGCAGCCTGGCCGCTGGCCGCACGTGGTCTCGCTCGCACCTACAGTTGGCGGCTCTCGTTCTTCGCGCTGCTCAGTGCCGCGTCGTTCGTGTTCGCGATGTTCCTGCCCGTCCCGAACAGAGCTTTCCTGCAGCCCGGCCAGCCTCCCATCGTGATCCCGTTCCCGTTGCCGCCGGCCAGCACGATCGGTCCGGGCACCGCGATCGCGGTCACCTACACCGACGGCAGCGGTGGAATGGCATGTACGGCAGGATTTTTGGTGCGCACCGGGGACGGCCGGACCGGGGTGCTCACCGCCGGTCACTGCAACAAGCCCGGCGAGGCGAGCAAGGTGAGCATCAACTCCGCAGCCGAGTCCTACGTCACCGTGGGCACGTTCGATCAGACCGTCAGCGAAGGAACCCGCGGCGAGGCCCACGACATCGGGCTGATCATGCTCGATGCGGACGTGGTTCCGCAGACATCGGCGATACGCGCGTCGATGCCGGTCAGCGGGGTCGCCGAGGAACTCCAGATCGGCCAGCAGTTGTGCAAATTCGGCATGAAGACGGCCCGGGTGGAATGCGGACAGATCACCGACGTCACCGAGAGCAAGGTGGTGTTCCTGGCGGCCAGCCAATGCGGAGACTCGGGCGGCCCGGTCTACCTCATTCGCAAGGAGGGTGCGGTAGCCGTCGGCATTCACATCCGCGGCGGGCGTCCCGACGACCCGAACCCGAGTTGCTCAACTGCCGCAACGTTTTCGGTGGCTGAGCTGGTGCAGCCGTGGCTTGATAGGTGGGGACTGAGCGTGGTGACGGGGTGATGTCGTATTGAGAACGCCTACCCACATCATGAGTTACGGCATCTGCGGTTTGGCCGTATCCTGACCGTTATGGCGGGAACACGAAGCAACTCCACCCCCAAAGAGGCGGGCGAGGAAATCAAGACCCCTCCAACCACCAAGGTGGCTGATGACGTTTTTCGCGCTGCGTACGAGGAGGAAAAGACCAGGTGGGCTGGGCTCTCTGAACGCCTGAAGTGACCGATTTCGTCTACCTGACGCTGAGCCAAATCATCGAAATAAATGCTGATCAGAGTGGCGGCACCGCGCTCGATCTGCCCGGCTTGGAGTCAGCAGCGCACCGTCCGAGTTCCGAGTATTTCGGAGTCGAGCTTTTTCCTGACATCTGGACGAAAGCCGCAGCCTACGTCCACGGCATCGCTGGGCCGCAGTATTTCTCCGACGGCAACAAGCGCACCGGCTGGTTTGCTGCGGTCGTCTTCTTGAAGGTCAACGGGTTTCCCCTGCCCAAAGTCGCTGACATTGAAGCCGAGACCTTCGTACAGGCCGTGGCACAGGAGGTATTCGACACCGACGAGACGCGTCCCGATCTCACCCTGACGAAGGCGGCCGAGTGGTTTCGCGTGAAGTGGCAGCAGGGACCTCGGCTCGATCCCGTTTGAAGTTATCGCCCTGCCCGCTGCTCCAGATACCGTGCCATCCGTAAAGCCGTCGCTCGCGGAAGACGGGTCGCACCACCTGGACGCGCGCAACGCGCACGTCACCATTCACCCCTCGACAAACTCAGCCGGAACTGCGCACCCCCGTCGTGCCGCACACAAACCAGGTCGCCCCCGTGCGCCCGAGCCAGCGCACGCGCGATCGAGAGTCCCAGTCCGGCACCGCCGTGATCGCGGGCACGATCGGCGTCCAGCCGGACCAGGCGCTCGAAGATGCGGAAGCGCTCGTCGTCGGGGATGCCCGGGCCGGTGTCGGTGACGGTGACGACGGCCGTCGCAGGGTCGCCGCCGAGTTCTACGGTGATCGAGCCGCCATCCGGTGTGTGCCGGCGGGCGTTGTCGAGCAGGTTGGACAGAATCTGCGCCACCCGGGTGGGGTCGGCCACCGCCATCAATTCCGGTAGACCCGTGCGGACGATCGAGAGCTGCGGGGCCAGCATGGCGGCGCGCTGCACTTCGGCGTCCACGATGGCGGCGAGGTCGGTGTCTCCGACGTCCAGCGACAATCCGGCGTCGATGCGGCTCAGATCCAACATGTCGGCGACCAGGCGCCCGGCTCGTCGGGCATCGGATTGCAGGAGGCCGGCCCGGCGGTGCTGCGCGCTCGACTCCGGGTCGACCTCATGGGCGGCAAGCTGCTCGGCGGCCGCTTGGATGCCCGCGATCGGGGTGCGCAGCTCGTGTGCGGCGTCGACCAGGAACTGCCGGGTGGCGGCTTCGGCGCGTTGCGCGGCGTCGGCCGCCTGTTGAGCACGCGACTCCGAATCCTCCAGCGCATCCAGCATCGTGTCGAAAGCGGTTGCGGCGCGCCCTAATTCGGTGTCGGTTCGGGATGGTCGGAGTCGCTTGCCGCGGTCACCGGTGGTGATGTCCTTGGCCAGCGCGGTCAGCCGGTCCAATGGCCGCAATGCCGTGCGGCTGACCGCGACCAGCAGCAGCGCGGCCAACAGCAACGTCGCCACACCAGCACCGATCATCAGCTGCCGCAGCTGCCGGGTCACCTGCGTGGTCTGGGTGGTGTCGGCGACCAGGATGAGCCGGGCGCCGTCGGGCAGCGGGTGCACCACCACGGTCGCCGTCGCGTCCGGCAGCGGACCCGGCGGCGGGGGCGGCGGCCTGGGCGGCACACCCGACGGCATCGGCCCGGGTCGGCGGCCCGGAGGCGGCGGAAAGGGGGGCGGGACCGTGGAGCCGGCTTTGGTGTCGGCGCTGATCCCGGGATCGCCGTAGGTGACGCCGTCGGCCATCACCACCAATGCCCGCACGCTGCCGCTGTTGAGTTGCGCGGCCAGCAGTTCCGGGGAGGTGTGCGCGGCGACCAGCGCGTCGGCGCGCGATGTGGCGGCCAGCAGTCGGTCGTGCAGGTTGCGCCGGGCCTGGATGCCCAGGCTGACGTCGACCGTCACCCCCAGCACCACCAACAGCACCGCCAGCAATGCCACGACCAGCAGGATCACCCGTCGCTGCAGGGACGGGGTGGCAGTGACCGCGTCCGTCACGAGCGCTGCTGGGGCTGCAACCGGTAGCCGATGCCGCGCACGGTGTGCAGTATCCGGGGTCCGTGCGCCTCGAGCTTGCGACGCAACCCGCTGACATGCACCTGCACCAGATTCGGGTCATAGGCGTCGTAGCCCCATACCGCATTGAGGATCTGGTTCGCGCTGACGATCCGGCCCCGCTGTTCCATCAGGAATCCCAACAGCCTCAGCTCGGTGGCGGTCAGGTCCAGCGGGTGGCCGTTGCGTGCCGCCACGCCCGCATCGTCGTCGAGGATCACGTCGCCCAACTGCACCACCTTGGGCAGCCGTCCCCGGCGTCGTAACACCGCACCTACCCGCGACACGAGTTCGGCGAGCTCGAACGGTTTGACGACGTAGTCGTCGGCACCCCCGTCGAGCCCGCGCAACCGGTCCGTCAACCCGTCGCGGGCGGTGATCAACACGATCCCGATGTCGCCCCATTCGCGGACCACATCGATGAGCTCGAAGCCGTCGCGGCCGGGCAACATCACGTCGAGCACCACGAGGTCCGGTCGCAGACCTTCCAGCACCTCTTCCAATCCGTTTCCGTCGCAACGGGTGTCGGTGTGATAGCCGACGTCGGCGAGCGCCTCGCCGACCATCTCCCGAATCGTTTCGGAGTCCTCGACCACGAGTACCCGCGGTGTGCCGACGCTGAATTGGTCGGTCACTCTGCCGGTGCGATCCGCGCGAGTCATGGCCTCCATTGTTCACGCGTTGCTGTTCAGTCGGCTCTCGCCGCACCGGGAGCGGGTTACGCTCAGCGCGCACGAACCGATCAGAGGGGAAGCGAAATGGTCTCGGACGCCTCCAACAAGACCGCTGTCGGACGGCACTCCACCGCGGCGGTGGTCGGCGCGGGACTCGCGGGTGCGGTGCTCGGCGCTGCGGCCGCGTTCGCCGTGACCGGTCTGGTCTTCACGGTTCGCGTCGAACTGCCGCCGCCTCCCTACCCGCAGCTGTCTTCGACACCGACGGTGAGCTTGCCGTCTCCCCCGCCGCCGAGCTCCAGCGCCGTGCCGACCGTCCCGTCCGCTCCGGCGCCGAGCATCGTGCCGGTACCGCCGCTACCCGGGCCGCGCTGACTTCTTCAGCTTCGTTTCAAGTTCGACTCCTACCGTCGCGCTCGGCAACAATCCAACGACGCGAGGAGTCACATGACCTCCGACGACACATCCGACCAGACGCCTGTCGTGCCTGCGCCGGTCGTAGCTGAGAAACGGCGCTATCCCGGCCGAGCGGTCCTGGGCGCCGGGGTACTCGGCGGCCTGATCGGTTCGGTATTCACCGCGGGCGCGGCCGTGCTGGCGATCACTTTCTTCGGTCCTCCCCCGCCGCCACCGGGCCACGGGCCGCCTCCGGCGGCATCGCACTTCGGCTTCCCGGGACCTGGCGGACCCGGAGCACACGGCCCGCACGGCATGATGCCGCCGCCGCCGTTCCCCGGCGGACCTCCTCCGATGGGGCCGGGTGGACCCGGTGCGCCGGGCTCGCCGGGTGCGCAGCAGGCGCCTGGGCAGGGTCAGTCGCCGTCGCCCTCGGCAGGGCCCAGCGCTTCGCCGACTCCGCCGCGGTAGTGGGCCGTCGCGAGGGTGCGCAAAATGCCGGCCGCACCGGCGTGTCGGTGTACATCTGCGCACCCTCGCGACGCGAGACCAAACTCCCGCCGATACGAGCCGAGCCGCCGCCCGACGCCAGCCGAGCGAGGGGTATTACGCGAAGCGCGAGGTGTCCGGCCCCTTCACCGTCATCGCGGCGAACACCGTCAGAAACGTCGCCGCCGGCAGTGTGTTGACCACCTTGTCACGTACCCGGATATGTGCGCCGACCGCCAAGATGAAGTACAGCGTCAACAGAGCTGTCGTCAGCCTGGCCAAGCCCGGAAACCGGTTCACCGACGCCAGCCCGACCGCGGCCGCGACCTTCACCACCGGCAACACCGGGCGGATGCTTTCCGGGCATTCGACGGTGTCCAACGCCTTCTTGATGGGCGGCACCTGAACCGCACACAACACCGCATCGACGGCATGGAACGCGGCCAGCCCGGCGTAGGTTTTCGGAGACGTCAAAGTGCTCATCACGCAATCCTATTGGCGCAGTTCCGGCGGCCCGGTCAGCGGGTTGCGAGACAAAACCTCCGTCGTCGGGGTCGATGCGATCGCCGGACCGTTCTCGGTGGCGAACCAGTCCGCGACCTCGGCGTCGTCGTCATCCGCGGAGTGCTTGGGCGCGTCGTCCACCGGGGACGGCTCGAAGCGGAATACGCCGTCCTCACCGGGTTTGCCGAGCAGTCTGGTGAAGCCCTGTAATGCCGCGTTGAAGTCGCTGGGCACCACCCACACCTTGTTGGCGTCGCCGCGCGCCATCTGCGGCAGCGTCTGCAGGTACTGGTAGGCCAGCATCTCCGGGGTCGGCCGGCCGGCCTTGATCGCGGCGAACGTCTTCTCGATGGCCTTGGCCTCACCCTGCGCCCGCAGGTACGCGGCTGCCCGCTCGCCCTGGGCGCGCAGCACCCGGGACTGCCGGTCGGCTTCGGCGCTCAGGATCGCGGCCTGCTTGGCGCCCTCGGCGGCCAGGATCTGCGAGGTCTTCTGACCTTCGGCCTGCATGATGGCCGCCTGCCGGGTGCCCTCGGCGGTCAGGATCATCGCGCGCTTCTCCCGATCGGCTTTCATCTGCTTTTCCATCGACGCCTGGATCGACGGCGGCGGATCGATGCTGCGCAGCTCGACCCGCGCCACCCGCAGGCCCCAGCGGCCGGTCGCCTCGTCGAGCACGCCGCGCAGCTGCGCGTTGATCTGATCGCGCGAGGTCAACGTCTGCTCCAGGGTCATGCCGCCGACCACGTTGCGCAGCGTGGTGGTGGTCAACTGCTCGACGCCGACGATGTAGTTGCTGATCTCGTAGACCGCCGCCTGCGGAACGGTGACCTGGAAGTAGACGACCGTGTCGATGTTCAGCGTCAGGTTGTCCTCGGTGATCACCGGCTGCGGCGGGAACGACACCACCCGCTCCCGCAGGTCCACCCGGGCGCGGATGCGGTCGATGAACGGAACCAGGAGGGTCAGCTGCCCACTGACTGTGCGGCTGTACCGGCCCAGCCGCTCGATCACCGCGGCTTCGGCCTGCGGTATCAACGCCACGGACTTGGCCACCACGATGATGGCGAAGACCACCAGAACGACCAGCAGAACCAAACCGGCTACCGCACCGTCCACCGGGACTCCTCTCTCGAAGCGCTATGCGTTTTTGAACACCACGGCGGTGGCGCCGTCGATGTGCACGACGGTGACCGACTGGCCGGGCTCATAGACGTCGCCGTCGTTGAGCGGGCGGGCCGTCCACACCTGACCGTCCAATTTGACCTGACCGGCATCGCTGGCCACCCGGTCGAGCACCAGTGCGCTCTTGCCCTCCAGGGCCTTGACGCCGATCTTCAACCCGGTGTGCGGGGTCAGTCGGCGACGCAGCGGCGGCCGAACCAGTGTCAGCAGCAGTACCGAGACGATCAGAAACACCACACCGTCGACCCAGATTGGCCAGTCCGTCAACCAACTGGCACCGGAGGCGGCCAGCGCGCCGCCGCCGAGCATCAGCAGGAACATGTCGCCCGTCAAGGCCTCCGCCCCGATGAGCACCAAGGCCCCGATGAGCCAGATCAGCGCGACGGGCATGGGCACAGAATACGCGCGATCGGTGACAAACCGCGTCCAAGGCGGCGAGCCATTACACTGCGAGACCATGTGGTGCCCGAGTGTTTCGCTGTCGATGTGGGCCAACGCCTGGCTCGCAGGCAAGGCCGCGCCCGACGACGTTCTTGATGCGTTATCACTCTGGGCGCCAAGGCAATCCGTTGCCGCATACGACGCCGTCGCCGCGGGCCACACCGGTCTGCCGTGGCCGGACGTGGACGACGCCGGGACGGTTTCGTTGCTGCAGACGTTGCGGGGTGCGGTCGGCCGCGAGGGCCGGGGAACGATCAACGTGGTGCTGCCGGTGCCCGGCGACGTCCGGGGGCTGACAGCGGGGACCCAGTTCGAGCGCGACGCGCTGGCCGCCGGCGAGGCGGTGATCGTCACGAAGGCCGACGACCCCGGCACCGCGATCGGACTCGTCCCCGAATATTCCTACAGCGACGACGACGAGGCCGAAGAGCCCGAACTGTGCGCGCTGACCTGGATGGTCTACTCGTTGCCGGGCGCGCCGGTGTTCGACCATCACGAACTGGGAGACGCCGAATACACGCTGCGGTCAGCGGTGCGCTCGGCCGCCGACGCGCTGAGCTCCATGGGCCTGGAATCGGCCAGCGGCGTTGACAATCCGCGCGGACTCGTCGAGCAGATGCTGGAATCTGCACGGCAGCACCGGATCCCGGATCATGCGCCGACCCGCGCGCTGCGGGTGCTGGAGAACGCGGCACACGTCGATGCGATCATCGCGGTCAGCGCCGGACTGAGCCGTCTGCCTGATCGCGGGACTGCCGCACCGGAAATGACGGGGACGCAATCGTCTTCGGAGGGGCAGATCGCCAACGATGCGCTGCGGCCGCTGAGCGCCGTGGTCCGCTCGGCACGGATGGCCGCGGTCACCGCGATTCTGCAGTCCGCCTGGACGGACTGAGCGGCGTCCGCGAAGTCGCCCGTGGGCAACGTATGGGTGCTTTACGTCTGCACGGTGAATCCTTGGCTTTGAGTGTGAATCAACGGCTTTCGTTGTGAGCTCAGGGCGGGAAACCGGGCGCAATCCCACCCAGGCTTCACGCGCAAGACCTAGGCTTCACACTCAAAACCCAGGCTTCACACTCAAAACCCAGGGCTCACGCCCAAAGCCCAGGCCTCGCGCTTGAGCGGCTAGGTCGCCGCGCAGTGCGGTGGCCGGCACGGCTGGCCGTCTCGACTGCCCAGGCATCCCGGGACCGGGTCGGCGCCGGTGACGCGCGCGGGTTCGCGGCCATCGCGTAGTTCGTCGATCAAATCCGCTGCCAGCCGGGCGAATCGGCGGTCTGCGTTGGGCGTGGCGGCGCGGGCGAACGTGACACCGAGAGCGTCGGCCTCCAGGCGTAGTTCGTGGTCGAGATCCCACACCACTTCGATGTGGTCCGCGACGAAGCCGATGGGACACACGATTACGGACCTGATACCGGAAGCGGACAGCGCAGCGAGGTGATCGGCGACGTCGGGCTCGAGCCACGGAACCTGCGGCGGACCGGACCGGGACTGCCACACCACGTCGTAATCCCGGAAGCCGGCTGCCGCCGCTACAAGCCTTGCGGCATATCCGATTTGGCGGCTGTAGAGATTCGGCCCGCACCGCTGGTCGGCGGCGATCGGGATGGAATGCGCGGTGAAAATCAACCGGGCATCCCGTGGCACGGTGTCGGCGGCGGCGACGACGGCGTCGGCGAACATCTCCACGAACAGCGGATGGTCGAAGTAGGTTCTCAGCTTGACCAACTCGGGCGCTTGCGGACCGGCCGCCTCCCGCGCCCGCGCGATGTCCTCGACATACTGCGTGCAGCTGGAGTAGCCACTCCACGCCGACGTGGTGAACACCGCCGCCCGACGAACACCGTTGTCTCGCATGAGTTTTACTGTGTCTTCGACATACGGTTGCCAGTTGCGGTTGCCGAAGTAGACCGGCAGGTTCTGCTCGGCTTCCAATTCGGCGATCAACGCGCGGTTGATGCCGTTGATCGGGGACACACCGCCGAAATGGTAGTAGTGCTCGGCGACCGCGTCGAGGCGCCCCGGCGGCACACCCCGGCCGCGGGTGACGTTCTCCAGGAACGGGCGAACCTGTTCGGGCGCTTCCGGCCCACCGAAAGACAGCAGCAGGACGGCGTCGAAGTTCATTGTGTCCTAGAGCAATTGGGTATGAGCGCCGCCGTCGGCGAAGATGATGTCACCCGTGGTGGCCGGCAGCCAATCGGACAGCAGCGCGCACACCGTCTTGGCGACCGGCGTCGGGTCTTTCATGTTCCAGCCAACCGGAGCGCGCTGATCCCAGCCGTCTTCGAGCAACTGGATCTGGGCACCTGCCTCTTCGCCCAGCGCGCCGCCGACGATCGCGGCCATCGCCAGCGTCCGGATCGGGCCGGCCGCAACCAGATTCGACCGCACGCCGTGCTTGCCGGCCTCGCGCGCCACGAACCGGTTCACCGATTCCAGGGCACTCTTGGCGACCGTCATCCAGTTGTATGCCGGCATGGCCCGGCTCGGGTCGAAGTCCATCCCGACAATCGAACCGCCCTGGTTCATGATCGGCAGCACCGCTTTGGCCAGCGAGGCATACGAGTACGCCGAGATGTGGATGCCTTTGGAGACGTCCTCATAAGGTGCGTCGAAGAACGGGTTGATCCCCATGCCGGACTGCGGCATGAAGCCGATCGAGTGCACCACGCCGTCGAGTTTGTTGCCCTCGCCGATCACCTCGACGACCCGGTCGGCGAGGGTGTCCAGGTGCTTTTCGTTCTGGACGTCGAGTTCGATCAGCGGCGCTTTCTCCGGCAACCGGTCCGCGATGCGCTGAATCAGCCGGAGTCGGTCGAATCCGGTCAGCACCAGTTGCGCGCCCTGCTCCTGGGCGACCCGGGCGATGTGGAACGCGATCGACGCGTCGGTGATGATCCCGCTGACCAGGATTCGTTTGCCTTCGAGCAGTCCTGTCATGTTTGTCCTCTTCCCTCTGACCCTCAGTGCCCCATACCCATGCCGCCGTCGACAGGAATGACCGCGCCGGCGATGTAACTCGCATCCTCGGACGCGAGGAAGCTGACCACCCCGGCGACTTCCTCGGCGGTGCCGACCCGCTTGGCCGGAATGAAGTCCAGCGCCCCAGCCTGAATCCGCTCGTCCAGCGCGCGGGTCATCTCGGTGTCGATGTAACCGGGAGCGACCACGTTCGCCGTCACCCCGGCCTTGGACAGTTCCCGCGAGATCGAGCGGGCCATGCCGATCAGGCCGGCCTTGGAGGCGGCGTAGTTGGCCTGGTTGCCGATCCCCCAGCTGCCCGAGACCGAGCCCACGTAGATGATCCGGCCGAACCGCTTCTTCTGCATGCTGCGCGAGGCGCGCTGGGTCACCCGGAACGCCCCGGTGAGGTTCGCGTCGATGACCTTCCGGAACCGCTCCTCGGTCATCCGGATCAGGAAGGCGTCCGCGGAGATCCCGGCGTTGGATACCAGCACCTCGACCGCACCCTGATGCTCCTCGACCTCTTTAAAAGCACGGTCGACGGCGTCGGTGTCGGTGACGTCACAGACGACCCCGAACAAGCCCTCGGGCACCCCCGATCCGCGGTGCGTGACGGCGACCTTGTGTCCGTCGGCGGCCAGTCGCTGCGCGATGGCCAGCCCGATCCCCCGGTTTCCGCCGGTGACCAGGACCGATCGGGACACAAAAGGGGGTTTACCCCCGTTAGCCGCGGGCTCGGATGCGAGTTCGGTGGCTGCTCCTGTCACCCCGCCAACTTATCGCCTTGCCACGATTTCACTGCAATCGGCTCGGTTGCTTACGATCGGGGCTGCATGGCCGACCCGTCGACCCGTACCAACGCACCGTCCGCCCGAGCGATCTTCGCCGCTTGCGGCGGCGGTTTGCTGATTCTGCTGTTGTTGCGCAACTCAGACCTGTTCACCCGCGCCATCTACGAGGCCGGGGATCCCGCGTCGAACTCGATGCTCACCATTCAGGCAAAGCACTTCTCCCTGTTGACCGGCCACTACTCGAGGGTCGGTTTTCACCATCCGGGACCGGCGTACTTCTACCTGCAGGCCGCCGGCGAATGGCTGCTGCACGACGTGCTGCACGTGGTCCCGGCGGCTTACAACGGCCAGGTCGTCGCGGTCATGGCGCTCAACGCGGCGTTGCTGGGACTGGCGTTGACGATTCTGTACACCTGGCTGGGCTCGTCGTGGGGCGTGCTCGCCGCGGCCGGCGTCGCGCTGATCTTCCTGGCTGAGCACAAGCAACTGGTCTGCTCGACCTGGATCCCGCATGCCTGCTTCGCGCCGTTCGTGTTGCTGCTGTTCGCGGCCGCTTCCGTGTCGGCCGGGCGGCTGCGTCATCTGTGGATCATGGTGCTGGCCGGCGGCCTGCTGGTGCACGGGCACGCGGAGTTCCTGGTGCTGGTTCCGCTGCTGGCGGTGGTCGCGCTGATCCCGCAGTGGCGCAATTTGTCCACCCACCGGCGTGAGGTTTTCATTGCCGCGGGCGTGCTGGGGATCTTCTTGCTGCCGATCGTGCTGAATTGGCCCGGGGAGATCCCGAAGTACATCGAGTACGGGCATCGTGCGCCGAACCCTCCGCTGGACGCGGCCAAGTTCCTCGTGCAGTTCTGGGGTCCCAATCCCGCGCTGGGCACGCTGTTCTTGATCGTGTTGTTCGTCGGGAATTTCTTCCTGGTCCGCGCTTTGGCGCGCCTCGACAGTGACGATCCCCACGAGTTCTCCCGGCACCTGTTGCGGGTGACCGCCGCGGCCACCGTGCTGTTCGGGTTGTACTGCTGGTACGGGGTGGATCAGCTCTTCGCGTCCTACATCGGGATCTTCTCCTACGCGCTGCCGCTGACGTTGCTGATGCTCGGATCGTCGGCACTGGTGGTGCTGACTACCGCGCGGCGTCACTCCTGGATACGACGACTGCCGGTCGGTGTCGTAGCGGTGGGCCTGGTGCTGGCCCTCACCACCCCCGGATTGCGCAGGGATCACGACGATCTGGCCGGGGTGCCCGCCGCCCTGAGCTACATCGACGCCCACGCCCACGGCCGACCGGTGCTGCTGGAGACACGCACCGACGAATCGTGGGCGGACGCGCTCGCGTTGGCGTTGGCGGTCAGCCGGGACGGCAAGCGCGCCTGCCTGACTCAGGACCGCTGGCGGTTGCGGACCACCACCGAGTTCATGTGCACGCCTGAAGAATTGGCGGACGGGGCACGGTTCACGCTCAGTCGCGTGCTACCGCCGCCGCCGGGCACGCCGATCGTGCCGAATCTCAATCCGATCCCGGCGTCGTATCCGCCGTCGGCGGTCATTGCCGCCGATTAGCCGGTCGCCGAGTGGCCTGACTAGGTCGGCAGGCGGCGGTTGATCAGCAACGCCGCCAGCGCCGCCACCGCTAGCACCAGCGCGCCGAGCCGCAGCCAGCCCACGCTCGCGTCGCCCTTGATGGTCTCGTAGCCGATCTGCTGCTGCAGCGAGGAGTAGACCGCCTTCAGCTCAGCCAAAGTGGCTGCGTTGTAAGCGTTTCCACCCGAGAGTTGCGCGACCTTTTTCAGGGTCTCGTCGTCCACCGGCACCGGCTGACGCTGGTCGTTGATCTCGACGAACCCATATGGGGTGCCGAACGAGATCGTCGAGATCGGCACACCCTGGTCCTTCGCGGTCCGCGCGGCGGTGAAGGCGCCCTTGGGGTTGTCCGGATTGGTCGGCATCGTCTCTTTGCCGTCGGAGAACAATACGATGCGCGCCGGCGGCGGCGTGTCACCGCCACCGATCACCGCACCGACGGTGGCGATGGCCTGCAGAGCGGTGAAGATGCCCTCCCCGGTGGCGGTGCGGTCGGCGAACTGCAGCTTGTCCAGCGCGGCCTTCGTCGCCTCGCGGTTGGTGGTCGGCGACACCAGCACCGTCGCGGTACCCGCGTAGGCGATCAGTCCGAGGTTGATCCCAGGGGTCAACTCGTCGGCGAACTGCTTGGCGGCCACCTGCGCGGCGACCATCCGGTTGGGTTCGACGTCGGTGGCGCGCATCGACTGCGACACGTCGATCACCAGCATCACCACCGCGCGGTTACGCGGGATACGGACGTCGTTGGTCGGCCCTGCCATCGCGATCGTCAACAGCACCAGCGCGCCCACCAGCAGGATCGCCGGGACGTGCCGCAACGGCGAAGGACGTTTGGGCGCAACGCTTTCCAGCAATTCCATGTTGGCGAATCGCAGCATGCGCCGCTGCCGCGCCAGCTGCAGCACCACATACAGCGCGACCAGGCCGGCCACGACAAACAGGAACAGGAAGAACCACGAATGTTCGAAGCCCGTCAGCGACATCGGGCCCAGCAACGGCAACTTCATCACAAACCCGTCATAGTCAGTCTGTCCGTCACCGACGCCCCGCCATCGCGCCGCGGCGGCGGTTGGAGACGAAACGGACGATGTCGGCGATCCAGTCACGGTCGGTGCGAAGCGTCATCACCGGCGCACCGCAACCGCGGATGGTGCGGGCCACGTCGGCGCGATGCGACGCCGCGGCCCGGGAGAAATCGGTCTGCAACTGCGCGTCGATGGTGAACTCGCGAACCGCACCCGACTCGGCGTCCTGCAACACCACGTCCCCGATGTCGGGCAGTTCCACATCGCGGGGGTCGAGCACCTCGATGGCCAGCACCTCGTGCCGGGCCGCGATCGCCCGCAGCGGACGCATCCAGTTGATCGGCCCCAGAAAGTCGCTGATGATCACGGCCATGCCGCGACGGCGTTCCGGTCGGCGCAATGCGTCGATGGCTGCGGCCAAGTCGCCGCGCACACCCACTGGCGCCTTGGGAGTGGTGGCGATGGTGCGCAACAAGGTCTGCACGTGCTCGCGGCCGGCCCGGGCCGGCACCCGAATTGTGTTCTGGCCGTTGGAGACCAGCGCACCGATCCGGTTGCCGCCGCCGACGTTGAGATAACAGATGGCCGCCGCGGCGGCCACGGCCAGATCGCGCTTCTCGCAGACCGAGGTTCCGAAGTCCAGGCTTGCCGACATGTCGACTACCAGCCAGGTCTCCAGTTCGCGGTCGGCGATCATCTGCCGGACGTGCGGATGGGTGGTGCGGGCGGTGACAGCCCAATCCATCCGGCGCACGTCGTCACCGGGTTGGTAGATCCGCGACTCACCCGGTTCGCTACCAGGTCCCGGGATCAGGCCCAGGTGATCACCGTGCAGAATGCCGTCCAGCTTGCGGCTGACGGTCAACTCCAGGGTGCGTAGCGCCGCCGACAACTTCGGGTCGTCGATGGTGCCACGCATCATCGAGGGCGGATGACGCACCGCGGATTTCTTGTCCGCGGCGGGTTTCGGGTCGGTCACCGACCGCCAGCCGCCACGGTGGCACCCTGCATCACCGGTGCGACCGAATGTCCTTGTTGCGGAACGGCATTCACCTGCGGCAGCGCGACCGTCTGCAGCACGCGGTTGATGACGGTCTCCGCGGTGATCTCGTCGGCGAGGGCGTCGTAGGTGAGCACCAGACGGTGGCGCAGCACGTCGGGAATGACGTCGATGATGTCCTGCGGAATCACGTAGTCGCGCCCGCGCACCAGCCCCAGCGCCCGCGACGCGGCGATGATGCCCAGCGAGGCACGCGGGGAGGCGCCGAACGCGATCCAGGTCTTGACGTCGTTCATCCCCAACTGCTCGGGGTGACGGGTGGCCATCACCACGCGGACCACGTAGTCGACCAGCGCGTGGTGCACGAAGCTGTTGGCCGCGACGTTCTGCAGCCGCAGCAGGTCGCCGGTGTTGAGGATCTGCTTGGGCTGCGGCGGGGTGACACCCATCCGGTAGATGATCTCGCGTTCCTCTTCGGGCGTCGGGTAACCGACGTTGATCTTGAACAGGAAGCGGTCGCGCTGCGCCTCGGGCAGCGGGTAGACACCTTCCTGCTCGATTGGGTTCTGCGTCGCCATCACCAGGAACGGGTTGGGCAGCGGGAACGTCTTACCGCCGATGGACACGTGGCGCTCGGCCATCACCTCGAGCAGCGCCGACTGGACCTTCGCCGGCGCACGGTTGATCTCGTCGGCCAGCAGGAAGTTGACCACCACCGGGCCGAGTTCGGTGTCGAACTCCTCTTTGCCCTGGCGGTAGATGCGGGTACCGACGATGTCGGTGGGCACCAGGTCGGGGGTGAACTGGATACGCGCGAAGGTCCCGCCGACCACCCGGGCGAAGGTCTCGACCGCCAGCGTCTTGGCGACACCGGGAACACCTTCCAGCAGTACGTGACCTTTGGCGAGCAGACCGACCAGCATGCGCTCCACGAGCTGGTCCTGGCCGACGATGATCCGCTTGACCTCGAAGATGGCCCGCTCCAGCGTGTGTACCTCGGCGGCCAGCCCGTCGGCCCCGCCGCCGTGCGCCTCCTGGGTGGGTGGGCCCGAAGGGGCACCCTGGCCCGGGAAACCGCCACCTGCTGTTGTCATCAATAACCCTCCACAGCTCATTCGGACACGACTGCCGTCACGACCAATGTCGCGGGGCAGCGACGTGCCCGCGTTCAACTATTCCAGGCGTCCTGGGATCCGTCGACGTCACCGGGTTCGCTGGCGGGCTGCCGTTGCCCCGCCTGTTCGGCTCAGTACTCGATGATCCTAGTCAGATAAGGAGTCATGCCGGGCTTGCGCACCGGGCTGATGGTGACTTTGCCGGCCAGGCTGGACGCCTCCAGCATTTGGCCGTTGCCCAGATACATGGTGACGTGCTGGCTGCCGTTGGGACCGTAGAAGATGAGGTCGCCGCGCCGCGCTTCGTTCTGCGGAATGTGGCGTCCGGCGTTGTACTGGTCGCCGGAAAACCGCGGGATCAGCACCCCGACGCCGGCGAAGGCGTAGCGCATCAGACCCGAACAGTCGAAGCCGTTGGTGCCGGCACCGGAATCAACGCCCTTGCTGGGGCCCTCCAGCGACCCGCCGCCCCACGAGTAGGGCACGCCCATCTGCGATCCGGCGCGGCGAATCACGTGTTCGATGGCCTGACGACCGTTTGCCCGCGGAATGCGGCTGCCGCTGGTGTTGCCGGCGGCCGGCGCGGCCGGCCCGCCCAGGTTGATGCCCAGCCCGCTGAGAAATTGCTGACCCAGGTTCAGGGTGGTCTGGGTGGCTTGCGCGGTGGCCTGCAGCGAGGCGTTGGCGACGGCCAGTGGATCGCCGGGTGCACCGGCGCTGATCGCGGCCGGCAGGGTCGGATCCCACTCGCCCTCAGCTGCGGCGGGCGGGGCCACAGCGATCACGAGCCCGCTCACCAACCCCAGAATCAACGGGGCGATCCAGGCTAGGGACAGATGAAATCGCTTGTGGCGCATGGGACCTCGTTAATACTCGATATAGCGGACCACGAAGGGTGTCATGCCGCTGGTGCGAACCGGTGCGGTACGCACCTTCAAACCGATGTCGGGCGCCTCGAGCATCTGGCCGTTGCCGAGGTAGATCGTCACGTGCTGGCTGCCGCCGGGGCCGTAGAAGATGACGTCGCCGCGCCGCATCTGGGCGGTAGGGATCTTGCGGCCCTGGTTGTACTGCGAACCCGAGTAGTGCGGCAGTTTGATGCCGACCCCGGCGAACGAGTAGAGCACCAGCCCCGAACAGTCGAACCCGGTGATGCCGGCCCCGGAATCGATCCCTTTGCTGGGCCCGGCGGCGTTTCCCCCGCCCCAGGAGTAGGGCACGCCGATCTGTGCCATGCCGCGGCGGATCACGTACTCGGAAGCCTGCCGCCCGTAGACCCGCGGAATCCGTCCCGACGTCGCGCCGGTCGGCACATTGGTGATTCCCGTGTCGTCGGGCTTGAGGATGCCCAACCCCTGCAGGAACTGTTTGCCCATCTGAGCGGTGACCTGTGCCGAGGTCGCCGAGTAACCCAGCACCTGGTTGACCACCGCGATCGGGTCGCCGGGAACATTGGCACTGGGGATCTGCGGCAGCGAAGGGTCCCACCCGTCCCAGCGACGGCCGCCGTTGGCGCCGGGTGCGGTGTCCCACATGTTCGGCGGCGTGCCCTGCCCGCCCGCCTGGGTCCAGGCGACGAACCGCGCCTGCTGCAACTTGTTCTCGGCCTCGTCGCGCTCGGCGGCCAGGCGATTGACTTCCTCGCGTTGCTCGTCGAACTTGCGGCGGGTGTCGGCCAGCGCGTTCACGGCCGCGTCCTGGCTGGACTTGGCGTCGGCCGCGGCCTGGTCGGCCTTCTGCTTGGCCAGTCGCGATGCCGATTCCTTGTTCACCTGTTCGGTGCGGGCGCGCTGCAGCTTCGTCATCACCGCTTGCGAGCTGGCGGCCATGGTTCGGGCGGCGGTAGCGGCGGCGATCATGTCTTCGGGACTGCGCGCGGTCAGGTAACCGTCCGACGGACCATTCATATAGGTGGCGGCGGCGAAGGTGTCGAACCGATGCTGGGCCGCGGCGATGGCCGCGGTGGCATCCTTGACGGCCTGCTGGCTGGCTTCGAGTTCGCGGCCGGCGGTGTCGGCGTGCTCACGCGCTTCCTCTACCGCGACCAGAGCCTTGTTGACGCTTTCCTGTTCGATTTCGACGGTGTTGCTCAGGTCCTCGAGGCGCTGGTTGGCCTTGGCGACGTTGGCGATCAGCACTGCCATGGAGTCCGCGGCGGGCTCGGCGTGGGCTATTCCGCCCGCCAGCTCGGGGGTGCAGAACAACATCGCCACACTCAGCATCGCCGGCACGGCGGGGCGTACCAGCCGTGCGGTGGTTCGGGAAGCGGAGCCAGGGCGTGTCCGTCTCATTCGACTTGGATCTCCTAGGGCTTAAATCGGACGGACGGCGCCGGTTTTCGGGAAAAGCGCCAAAAGCATCACAAGCATCATTCGCACCGTACGTCACACTTGTCCCGGACGAAACGCACGCCACAAATCGCACTCGGGAAGTGCGTTTACTGTGACCGAACGGTGACCTGCAGGGTTTGCCGAATACGGCGCTTCAGCGCCAGCTATCGCCTCGACGCGAGGTGAAGACCTGGGAAGATAGGTCAGACATCTTCGCTGGACACTGTTTCGGCGAGCGGGGCGGACGTTGCTGCCGAACGCCGGCGAAGCTGCAGGAACCGGGTGCCGGCGGCCGCGGCGAATACGCCGATCAAGACCGCGATGGTGAATGCGGTCCAGGGGAACTCCGGAGTACTCAGTTCGTTGAGAAAGTTCTGTGCGGAGTGCACCGGATTACCGGTCTTGGAATGGTCTTCACCCGCCTCCAGCGTCACCCGCGGAAAGTGCGAGCTGTAGCTGCCGACGTAGCTGGGGCTCAGTACCAGGACGGTGGAGTCGGGGTAGTCGGCGCCCACGACGGTCGCGATGTCACGCAGTGGGGTGTCGTTGGGCGGATTGTGGTCGAGCAGGACGATCTTGAGGCTGATGCCGTGGCTGCGGGCCTGGTTGACGATGTCGAGCAGACCGGGTTCGGGACCCGGCGCCGACGCGACACCGTCCGCTTTGACCTCTGCCTTGATCGTGGTCATGTCGACGTCCTGCGGAATGTATGCGGGCAGGAACGGGATGGTCTGCGGCAACGGCAGTTCGGTCAACTGTTCCCGACCGGTCATGGTGTCGCTCCTCCCGAAGTGCTAGCAGCACCGTACCTGTCGCGCGATTGCGCACCTGCAGACGCGTGCACGGGGCATTTCGACACCCACCTCCCGTGGGGGTTTCGTCATCGGCCTCACCGGACAAGACTGAAGAGTGCGTGTGCCGTGCTAATGCAGGACAAGCGTACTGTTAAAGTGGCACGACTCCGTCGGCACGGCCCGTCGGCGGAAAGAACTTAATTTTTGGGAGTTGATGTGACTAGCAAAGGTTCGGTGAACTCGTTCGAAGCCCGCGACACCCTCGAGATCGGTGACAAGAGTTACGAGATCTACCGACTCGATGCCGTCCCGGAAACCAAGAAACTCCCCTACAGCCTCAAGGTGCTGGCCGAGAATCTGCTGCGCAACGAAGACGGCAGCAACATCACCAAAGAGCACATCGAGGCCATCGCCAATTGGGACCCCGAGGCCGAGCCCAGCATCGAAATCCAGTACACCCCCGCGCGCGTGGTGATGCAGGACTTCACCGGCGTGCCCTGCATCGTCGACCTGGCCACCATGCGTGAGGCCATCGGCGACCTGGGCGGCGACGCCGAGAAGGTCAACCCGCTGGCGCCGGCCGACCTCGTCATCGACCACTCCGTCATCGCCGACCTCTTCGGCACCGCCAACGCCTTCGAGCGCAACGTCGAGATCGAGTACGAACGCAACGGCGAGCGTTACCAGTTCCTGCGTTGGGGCCAGGGCGCTTTCGACGATTTCAAGGTGGTGCCGCCGGGAACCGGCATCGTGCACCAGGTCAACATCGAATACCTGGCCAGTGTGGTGATGGAACGCGACGGGCAGGCCTACCCCGACACCTGTGTGGGCACCGACTCGCACACCACGATGGTCAACGGCCTCGGCGTCCTGGGCTGGGGCGTAGGCGGCATCGAAGCCGAGGCCGCGATGCTCGGCCAGCCGGTATCGATGCTGATCCCGCGGGTCGTCGGCTTCAAACTGACCGGTGAGATCCAATCGGCCGTGACCGCGACCGACGTGGTGCTGACCGTGACCGAGATGCTGCGCGAGCACGGCGTCGTCGGCAAGTTCGTCGAGTTCTACGGCGAGGGCGTGGCCGAGGTGCCGTTGGCCAACCGGGCCACGCTGGGCAACATGAGTCCTGAATTCGGTTCCACCGCAGCGATTTTCCCGATCGACGACGAGACCATCTCGTACCTGAAGTTCACCGGGCGCAGCGAGGAGCAACTGGCGTTGGTCGAGACCTACGCCAAGGAACAGGGTTTGTGGCATGACCCGGAGAACGAGCCGAAGTTCTCCGAATACCTCGAACTCGACCTGTCCACGGTGGTGCCCTCGATCGCCGGGCCCAAGCGACCGCAGGACCGCATCGCGCTCTCCGACGCCAAATCGACCTTCCGCGAACAGATCCCGAACTACGTCGGCGACGACGACGGCGACAAGAACTACTCGAAGCTGGACGAGACCGTAGAAGACTCGTTCCCGGCCAGCGATCCTGGGTCACCGGAGAACGGCAGCGTCGACGACAGGCCGAACGTGGAGTCCGCCGCGGTACATGCCAACGGTCGGGTGAGCAACCCCGTCGAAGTGAAATCCGAGGAGTACGGCGAGTTCGTGCTGGATCACGGCGCGGTGGTGATCGCCGCGATCACCTCGTGCACCAACACCTCCAACCCCGAGGTGATGCTGGGGGCCGCCCTGCTGGCGCGCAACGCCGTCGACAAGGGACTCGCGTCCAAGCCCTGGGTGAAGACGACTATGGCGCCCGGCTCGCAGGTGGTCAGCGACTACTACGACAAAGCCGGTCTGTGGCCGTACCTGGAGAAGCTCGGTTTCTACCTGGTCGGCTACGGCTGCACCACCTGCATCGGCAACTCCGGACCGCTGCCCGAGGAAATCTCGAAAGCGGTGAACGACAACGACCTTGCCGTCGCGGCGGTGCTGTCGGGCAACCGTAACTTCGAGGGACGCATCAACCCCGACGTCAAGATGAACTACCTGGCGTCGCCGCCGCTGGTGGTCGCCTACGCACTGGCCGGGTCGATGGACTTCGACTTCGACGAGGACCCGCTGGGCAAGGATGAGGACGGCAACGACGTCTACTTGAAGGACATCTGGCCGTCGCAGAAAGAGGTCTCCGACACCATCGCTTCGGCGATCAACCAGGAGATGTTCACCAAGAACTACGCCGACGTGTTCAAGGGCGACGAGCGCTGGCAGAACCTGCCGACCCCCGAGGGCAACACCTTCGAGTGGGACGAGGAATCCACCTACGTGCGCAAGCCCCCGTACTTCGACGGCATGTCCGAGGAACCGGAGCCGGTGACCGACATCAAGGGCGCCAGAGTGCTTGCGCTGCTTGGAGATTCGGTGACCACCGACCACATCTCCCCCGCCGGCGCGATCAAGCCCGACACTCCGGCGGCGAAGTACCTCGACGAGCACGGCGTGGAACGCAAGGACTACAACTCCTTCGGCTCGCGCCGCGGCAACCACGAGGTGATGATCCGGGGCACGTTCGCCAACATCCGGTTGCGCAACCAGTTGCTCGACGACGTGTCGGGCGGCTACACCCGCGACTTCACCCAAGACGATGCGCCGCAGGCCTTCATCTACGACGCGGCGCAGAACTATGCGGAGCAGGACATCCCGCTGGTGGTGCTGGGCGGCAAGGAGTACGGCTCCGGCTCGTCGCGGGACTGGGCCGCCAAGGGCACCCGACTGCTGGGTGTGCGGGCGGTGATCACCGAGTCGTTCGAGCGCATCCACCGCTCCAACCTGATCGGCATGGGCGTGATTCCGTTGCAGTTCCCCGACGGGGAATCGGCGGAGTCACTGGGGCTCGACGGTACCGAGACCTTCGACATCACCGGCATCGAGGAGCTCAACGACGGCAAGACGCCGAAGACGGTGAAGGTCAAGGCCAGTAAGGAGACCGGCGGTGACCCGATCGAGTTCGACGCGAAGGTACGCATCGACACCCCCGGGGAAGCCGACTACTACCGCAACGGCGGCATCCTGCAGTACGTGCTGCGCAACATGCTCAAGTCTGGCTAACTGACGACTCAAGCCCGTCGATGCCAAAGGTCAGCGAGGACCATCTGGAGGCCCGCCGTCGTCAGATCCTCGACGGCGCCCGCCGCTGTTTCGCCGAATACGGCTACGACCAGGCGACCGTGCGTCGGCTCGAAAAAGAGATCGGGATGTCGCGCGGTGCGATCTTCCATCATTTCCGGGACAAGGACGCCCTGTTCTTCGCTCTCGCGCGCGAAGACACCCAGCGCATGGCGGAGGTCGCCTCGCGCGAAGGGCTCATCCAGGTGATGCGCAACATGCTGGCCGCGCCGGAGCAGTTCGACTGGTTGGCCACCCGGCTGGAGATCGCCCGCAAGCTGCGCCACGACCCGGAGTTCAGCCGCGGCTGGGCCGAGCGTTCGGCCGAGCTGGCGGCGGCGACCACCGAGCGGCTGCAGCGCCAGAAGCAGGCCGGGCGGGTCCGCGACGACGTACCCACCGACGCGCTGCACTGCTATCTGGATCTGGTGCTGGACGGTTTGGTGGCACGACTGGCGTCGGGCGAGGATCCGCAGCGGCTGGCCGTCGTGCTGGACCTGGTGGAGAACTCGGTGCGCAGACCGGCTTCGACCCGCAGCTGACCGGCGTCAGGCCAGTTCGATGAGGTCGCGATACTCCTCGGACCAGTAGTCCTCGGTGCCGTCGGGCAACAGCAGCACCCGCTGCGGGTCGAGCGCCTCGGCGGCGCCGGGGTCGTGGGTCACCAGCACCACCGCGCCCTGGTAGCTGCGCAGCGCGTCGAGCACCTGCTCACGCGAGGCCGGGTCGAGGTTGTTGGTCGGTTCGTCGAGTAGCAGCACGTTGGCCGTCGACGCCACCAGACCGGCCAGTGCCAGCCGCGTCTTCTCCCCACCGGACAGGGTGCCCGCGGGTTGCTCGAGTTGCGGACCGCTGAACATGAACGCACCGAGCAGGCCGCGCAGATCCTGTTCACCGGTTTCGGGCGCGGCGTGCCGGATGTTCTCCCAGACCGTCGCGTCGTCGTCGAGGGTGTCGTGCTCCTGCGCGAAATACCCGATCCGCATCCCGTGTCCGGGTTCCAGGCCGCCGGTGTCGGGGGTCTCGACCCCGGCCAGCAACCGCAGCAGGGTGGTCTTGCCGGCGCCGTTGAGCCCGAGCACCACCACGCGGGAACCGCGGTCGATGGCCAGGTCGAGGCCGGTGAAAACCTCGAGGGAGCCGTAGGTCTTGCTCAGACCCTTGGCCACCAATGGGGTACGCCCGCACGGGGCGGGGGTCGGGAACTTGATGCGGGCCACCTTGTCGGCGACGCGTTCCTCGTCCAGCGCAGCCATCATCCGGTCGGCGCGACGCAACATGTTCTGCGCCGCAACAGCTTTGGTGGCTTTGGCGCCCAACTTGGCGGCCTGGGTGCGCAATGCCGCGGCCTTGCGTTCGGCGTTGGCGCGTTCCCGACGGCGCCGTTGCTCGTCGGTGGCGCGGGCATCGAGGTATTTCTGCCAGCCCATGTTGTAGACGTCGACCTCGCCGCGGACGGCGTCGAGGAACCACACCCTGTTGACGACCGCGGCGAGCAGGTCGACGTTGTGGCTGATGATGACCAGGCCGCCGGTATGGGCGCGCAGGAAATCCCGAAGCCAGCCAACCGAATCCGCGTCCAGGTGGTTGGTCGGCTCGTCCAGCAACAAGGTGGTGGACGACCCGGCTCCGCTGTCCGATGCGGCGAACAGGATGCGGGCCAGCTCCACCCGTCGGCGCTGACCGCCGGACAGGGTGCGCAACTGCTGGGTCAATACCCGATCGGGCAGGCCCAGACTGGCGCAGATGCGGCCCGCCTCGCTTTCGGCGCCGTATCCGCCCAGCGCGACGAAGCGCTCCTCGAGTTGGCCGTAACGGCGGATGGCGCGATCCCGGGCGTCGTCGTCGGCCACTTCGGCCATCAGCGCCTGCTGTTTCTCCAGATCGGTCAGCAGCACGTCCAACCCGCGGGCGGACAGCACCCGGTCGCGCGCCAGCACGTCGAGGTCGCCTTCTTTGGGATCCTGTGGCAGATAACCGATTTCCCCCTTGCGCACCACCGAACCGGCGTAGGGCTGGCCCTCCCCCGCCAGGATGCGCAGTGTGGTCGTCTTACCGGCGCCGTTGCGCCCGACCAGCCCGATCCGGTCCCCGGGCTGAACCCGCAGATCGGGACCGTCCGGTGAGAGCAGGATGCGCGCACCAGCGCGGACCTCCAGGTCCGTAGCCGTGATCACATTCGCTCCTAGCTCGCATCGTCGTCGGACCTACTTGTCGTCGGTGAACACCGCCGGGCGTCTCTCCGCACGTGCGGCAACCGCTTCTTCGAAGTTGGAGGTGAGAAGACGGACGAAAAGCTGTCCCAGGCCCTCGGCCTGCATGTGCCCTTCCAGACTACCGGCGTCGAGTCCACTCCACAGTGTGCGTTTGGTCAACTCGATGCCGGGGCGGGAGAACGCCGCCATGCGCGCGGCGATCGCATAACAGGTGTCCAGCAACTGCGCGCCGGGCACCTGACAGGACACCAGGCCGATCCGCTCGGCTTCCTCGGCGCTGACGTCGCGGCCGGTCAGCATGATCTCGAACGCCCGCGACGACCCGATTGCCCGGGGCAGCAGGTAACTGAGGCCCAGTTCGCTGGCGGTCAGACCGTTGTTGATGCCGGCCGCCCGGAAATAGGCGCTGGTGGAGGCCACCCGGATGTCGGCGGCCAGGGCGAGGCACAGCCCGCCGCCGATAGCCGCGCCGTTCACCGCAGCGATCACCGGCTGGTGCAACCTACGCAGCTTGAGGATGACGTCGTCGAGGATCTCCATCGAGCGCAGCGCGTATGTCGGCCGGGTCAGCCCGTCGACGTGCGGGACGGTGCCCGCGGACTTGTGGTCCGCCCCCGAAGAGAAACCGCGCCCCGCGCCGGTGAGCACCACCACCCGCACCGAGTTGTCCGACCCGACCTGTTCGAGGGTCTCGCGCAACGGAACCATGACGTCGAAGGCCATGGAGTTCATCCGCTCGGGACGGTTGAGGGTGATCAGGGCGATCTCGGGTCGCGGATGTTCGAGGAGGACCAGACTCACCAGTGAACGGTATCGCAGCCGGCCGGCGATCCGTCGGGGCTCAGACTTCGGTGGCCTCGATCTCGTAGTCCTTGAGCTGCTGGACCAGGTCCTCCAACGCCGCCGGCGGCAACGCACCGGCCTGGTTGAACAGCAGCTGGCCCTTCTTGAACGCCATCAGGGTCGGGATGGACCGGATCTGAGCGGCCGCCGCCAACTCCTGCTCGGCTTCGGTGTCCACCTTGGCGAAGACGACATCGGGGTGTTTCTCCGAGGCCGCCTTGAAGGTCGGTGCGAACGCCCGGCACGGGCCGCACCAGGACGCCCAGAAGTCGACGAGCACCATGTCGTTTTCGGCGATTGTGTCGTTGAACTGTGCAGCAGTGAGGTCTCGGGTAGTCACGTCTGCGGTAACGCCACCGGCGGCACCTTTGTTCCCGGCCCGCGCGGACTCACGCCCGGTCCAGCAAACTGCCGCTGGGCGTCAACCGGTAGGCCCTGAGGTGGGTGACCAGGTCCAGCATCACCCTGGGATTGGCGACCCCGGCCTGCTTGAACACCAACTTGCCCTTCTTGAAGGCCATCAGGGTGGGCAACAGCTTCACCCCGGCGGTCTCGACCAGCTCCTTCTCGGTTTCGAAGTTGACCTTGCCGTGCACGATGTCCGGGCAGGTTTCGGCGGATTTCACGTACGTCGGGGTGAACACGTCGCACGGTTGGCACAGCGGCGCCCAGAAGTAGACCAGCACGTTGTCGTTGCCCAGCACCGCCTGCCGGAAGTCGGCGGCGGTGAGGTCTCGCGTCGGCGCGTTGTCCATCGAGCCGAGATTACGTCCAGTGCGACCAGACCCGCACGACATTGTGCGGGCCCGCCGAATCGATGTCGGCACGTCCGGACTGGTCGGCTGCGAAATTGGTGGTCCGTAGATGGATTCATCCGTGCGAAATGGGGATAGGATTCTTGGGTCGCTGTCTCAATGTGGAGGTGCGAGATGTCGTTCGTGGTCGCCAACACAGACTTCGTTTCGCAAGCCGCCGGGAATCTGGCCCGGGTCGGCTCGCTCATCAGTGAAGCCAATTCCGCGGCAGCGGCACAGACCACCGGCGTGCTGGCCGCCGGTGCCGACGAAGTTTCCAGAGCGGTCGCCGCGGTATTCGGCGCGCACGCGCAGGGCTATCAGAACCTCAGCGCACAGGCCAGCGCGTTCCACGAGCAGTTCGTGCGGGCTTTGGCCGGCGGCGCACAGTCGTACGCCCTTGCCGAGGCCACCAACTTCGGCCCCCTACAGCCGGTGTTCGACCTGATCAACGCACCTACCAACCTTCTGCTGGGGCGCCCTTTGATCGGCAGCGGTGCCGACGGCACGGCGGCGAGCCCGAACGGTCAGGCCGGCGGAATCCTGTGGGGCAACGGCGGCAACGGGTTCTCGCCAGGTATGGCCGGCGTGGCGGGCGGTAACGGCGGGGCCGCCGGACTACTCGGGAATGGCGGGGTCGGCGGGGTCGGCGGGGCCGGAGCGAACGGCGGGGCCGGCGGCGGCGGCGGGTGGCTGTTCGGCAACGGCGGTGCCGGTGGGGCCAGCGGTGGCGGTGGCGGTGCCGGCGGTCTAGGTGGCTCCGCTCTGCTGTTCGGGGCAGGTGGCGCGGGCGGTATCAGCCCCAACGGCTCGGGAGCCGGCGGCGGCGGAGGCAACGGCGGGTTGTTCTTCGGCAACGGCGGCGCAGGGAACAGCAGTTTCCTCGGCGGCGGTGGCGCGGGCGGCAGGGCCTTCCTGTTCGGCGACGGCGGCGCAGGCGGGGCTGCGCTTTCCGCCGGAACCGCCGGCGCAGGCGGCAGCGCCGGATTCTTCTACGGCAACGGCGGCGCCGGCGGCAGCGGCGCGGGCCTGCTGTCGGGCGCCAACGGCGGGGCAGGCGGCCAGTCCGGGTTGATCGGCAACGGCGGCGAAGGTGGCGACGGCGGGACGCTGAACGGCAACGGCGGCGGTGGGGGCAACGCCCAGCTGATCGGCAACGGCGGCGCGGGCGGCGACGGCGGTGGCTTGACCGGCGTCAGTGGACTCGGCGGCAGGGGCGGGTTGTTGTTCGGCGCACCAGGGGCGAACGGAACATAGCGGGCGGTCAGCTGCCGCACCGAGCCCCTTACTTACGGTTGCGTACGTTTTCCGACGTCGGAGACACTTAGGACCCACCGGTCTGAGTGGAAGGAACCGCTGTGGGGCACTACATCGCCAATGTCCGCGATCTCGAGTTCAACTTGTTCGAGGTGCTCGACGTAGGCGCTGTCCTGGGAACCGGGCGCTACGCCGATCTCGACGTCGACACCGCGCGCACGATCTTGTCCGAGGCGGCGCGGCTGGCCGAAGGGCCGATTGCCGAGACATTCGCGTTCGCCGACCGCAACCCCCCGGTCTTCGACCCGAGCACGCACACCATCAGCGTCGCGCCGGAATTGGTCAAGACGGTGCAGGCGATCAAAGACGCCGAATGGTGGCGCCTGGGCATGGCCGAGGATATCGGCGGCATGGCCGCTCCCGCGCCGCTCACGTGGGCGGTCAACGAGATGATCTACTGCGCCAACCCGTCGGTCTGCTTCTTCAACCTGGGGCCGGTATTCGCGCAGTCCTTGTACGTGGAGGGCAACGACGAGCAAAAGCGTTGGGCGGCAATGGGAGTCGAGCGCGGGTGGCAGGCCACCATGGTGCTGACCGAACCGGACGCCGGATCCGATGTGGGCGCGGGACGCACCAAAGCGATCGAACAACCCGACGGCACTTGGCATATCGAAGGAGTGAAGCGGTTCATCTCGGGAGGCGACGTCGGCGACACTGCGGAAAACATCTTTCATCTGGTGCTGGCCCGCCCGGAAGGCGCCGGACCCGGGACCAAGGGCCTGAGCCTGTTCTACGTGCCCAACTTCCTGTTCGACCCCGACACCGGCGAACTCGGCGACCGGAACGGGGTGTATGTCACGGGGCTGGAACACAAGATGGGCCTGAAGTCCTCCCCCACGTGCGAAGTCACTTTCGGCGCCACCGACACACCCGCCGTCGGGTACCTGGTCGGCGGCGTGCACGACGGGATCGCGCAGATGTTCACCGTGATCGAAAACGCCCGCATGACAATCGGTGTCAAGGCTGCGGGCACCCTGTCCACCGGCTATCTCAATGCGCTGGCGTACGCCAAGGAACGCGTGCAGGGCGCCGACCTGACCCAGATGACGGACAAGACGGCCCCGCGGGTCACGATCATGCACCATCCGGATGTGCGCCGCAGCCTGATGACCCAGAAGGCCTACGCCGAGGGACTGCGGGCGTTGTATCTGTACGCCGCCGCCCATCAGGACGATGCTGTCGCACAACATGTTTCGGGTGCAGATCACGACTTGGCGCACCGCATCGACGACTTGCTGCTACCACTCGTCAAAGGCGTGGGCTCCGAGCGCGCCTACGAGGTCCTGACCGAGTCACTGCAGACGCTGGGCGGTTCGGGCTTCTTGCAGGATTATCCCATCGAGCAGTACATCCGTGATTCCAAGATCGACTCGCTCTATGAGGGCACCACGGCCATCCAGGCGCTGGACCTCTTCTTCCGCAAAATCGTGCGTGACCATGGCCAGGCTCTGCAGCATGTGACGACTCAGATCAACAAGACGATCGAGAGTGTCGACGAGTCACTCAAAGACCAGGCGGAGCTGGTGCAGGCCGCGTTGGACGACGTCACGGGCATGACCGCCGCGTTGATGGGCTACCTGATGTCGGCCGCGCAACACCCCGGCGACATCTACAAGGTCGGACTCGGCTCGGTGCGCTTCCTGCTTGCCGTCGGCGACCTGCTCATCGGGTGGCGCCTGCTCGCGCAGGCGGACGTGGCGCAGGCGGCGTTGGCCGGTGAGCCGCCCCAAGCGGACCGGGCGTTCTATCAGGGCAAGGTCGCGGTATCGGGTTTCTTCGCCAAGAACATGCTGCCCAAGCTGGCCGGCTTACGAGCCGTCCTGGAGCACCTCGACGACGAGGTCATGCGGATCCCCGAAGACGCCTTCTGACCTCAGACGGTGAAACCGAGGGCACGCAGCTGCTCGCGGCCGTCCTCGGTGATCTTGTCCGGACCCCACGGCGGGTTCCAGACCCAGTTGATCTTGATCTCGTCGACCAGGCCACTGCCCACCAGCGCCGAACGCGACTGATCCTCGATGACGTCGGTCAGCGGGCAGGCCGCAGACGTCAGGGTCATATCGACCACGGCGACAGTGCCCGCGTCGCCTTCTTCCAGGTTCAACCCGTAGACGAGACCGAGGTCGACGACGTTGATTCCCAGTTCCGGGTCGACGACATCGCGCATCGCCTCCTCGATGTCGGCGAGAAACTCCTCGTCCGAAGCGCTCTGTCCGCTGCCGGGCACCGTGGTTTCGCTCATCTGTCGACCTCCTCGAGAGCTGCGTGGGCCTGCGCGAGTGCATCTTTGAATGCCATCCAGCCGAGCAACGCACATTTCACCCGCGCCGGATACTTGGCCACTCCTGCAAACGCTACTCCGTCACCCAGGACATCCTCGTCGCCGTGAACCTTTCCGCGCGACGACACCATTTCGCTGAATGCGTCGACGGTCCGCAGCGCTTGCGGCACACTCTGCCCGATCACCTGATCGGTCAGTACCGATGTCGCGGCCTGACTGATCGAACAGCCCTGGCCGTCATAGGAGATGTCGGCGACGGTCTCACCGTCGGCGGACAACGCCACCCGCAACGTCACTTCGTCGCCGCACACCGGGTTGACGTGGAACACCTCGGCCCCGAAGGGCTCCCGTAGCCCGCGGTGATGCGGGTGCTTGTAGTGGTCCAGGATCACATCCTGGTACATCTGCTCGAGCCGCAACTCAGGATCTCCCGAAGAAATCCACGGCCCGTCGCACGCCACGCACCAGCCGGTCGACTTCCTCGTCGGTGTTGTACACCGCGAACGACGCGCGTGCGGTGGCCGCGAGGCCGAACCGACGGTGCAGGGGCAGCGCGCAATGATGACCGACCCGCACCGCCACACCCTCGTCGTCGAGCACCTGGCCGACGTCGTGGGCGTGCACGCTGTCGACGACGAACGACACCGGCGATCCGCGGTTCTCCATCGACGTGGGACCAACGATGCGGACACCCCCGATGCCGGACAAGCCGTCGATGGTCTTGGCGACCAGCTCCCGTTCGTGCGCCTCGACGGCGTCCATGCCGATCGCTTCGAGATAGCGTGCGGCGGCAGCTAATCCGACCACCTGGGAGGTCATCGGGGTGCCGGCTTCGAAGCGCTGGGGCGCCGGCGCGTAGGTGGCCGATTCCATGGTGACCGTTTCGATCATCGACCCGCCGGTAAGAAAAGGCGGCATGGCGTTCAACAGGTCCCGGCGGCCGTACAACACTCCGATCCCGTTGGGTCCGAGCATTTTGTGGCCGGAGAACGAGGCGAAGTCGACGTCGAGCTCATGGAAGTCGACCGGGTGGTGGGGTACTGACTGGCAGGCATCCAGAATGGTCAGCGCGCCGACGGCGCTGGCGCGAGCGACCAGTTCGCCCACCGGCGCCAGCGCGCCGGTGACATTCGAATGATGGCTGAAGGCAACGACTTTGACGTTGTCGTCGAGCTGGAGCGAGTCCAGATCGATACGGCCGTCCTCGGTCACGCCATACCACTTCACGGTGGCACCGGTGCGGCGCGCCAGTTCCTGCCACGGGATCAGGTTGGCGTGGTGCTCGAGTTCGGTGGTGACGATGACGTCACCGGGTCTGACGGCGCGCTCGAACCGGTTGTCCCCCAACACATACGACACCAGGTTGAGCGCTTCGGTGGCGTTCTTGGTGAATACCAGTTCGTCGGCGTCGGCACCGACGAACTCGGCGATGTCCGCCCGGCCCTGCTCGTAGGCGTCGGTGGCTTCTTCCATCAACTGGTGCGCCCCGCGGTGCACTCCGCCGTTGGAGGTCAGGATGAACTCGCGCTCGGCGTCGAGCACCTGCAGCGGACGTTGCGACGTCGCACCGGAATCGAGGTACGCCATCTGGTTTCCGCCGCGCATGGTGCGCTTGAGGATCGGAAAATCGGCCCGGACAGCCGTCAGGTCCAGCATGCTAGGCACCGGTGGTGGCGGCCTGAGTGAAGCGCACGTAACCGTTCTGCTCGAGCTCGTCGGCCAACTCCGGGCCGCCGGATTCGGCGATTCGACCGCCGACGAACACGTGCACGTGTTCGGGGTGGATGTAGCGCAGAATCCGGGTGTAGTGGGTGATGAGCAGCAGCCCGCCATGCTCGGCCTGTGCGTAACGGTTCACGCCCTCGCTCACCACGCGCAGCGCGTCGACGTCCAGGCCGGAGTCGGTTTCGTCGAGGACGGCGATCTTGGGCTTGAGCAGTTCCAGCTGCAGGATCTCGTGGCGCTTCTTCTCACCGCCGGAGAAGCCCTCGTTGACGCTGCGCTCGGCGAAGGCCGGGTCGATGTCCAGCGCGGCCATCGCGGCCTTGACCTCTTTGACCCAGTGCCGCAGCTTGGGTGCCTCGCCGCGGATGGCCGTCGCGGCCGAGCGCAGGAAGTTCGACACCGACACGCCGGGCACCTCGACGGGGTACTGCATGGCCAGGAACAGCCCGGCCCGGGCCCGTTCGTCGACGCTCATCGCCAGCACGTCCTCGCCGTCCAGGGTGATGGACCCGGACGTGACCACGTATTTGGGGTGGCCCGCGATGGCGTAGGACAGCGTCGACTTCCCGGAGCCGTTGGGGCCCATCAGGGCATGCGTCTCACCGGATTTCACGGTCAGGTCGACGCCGTTGAGGATGGGGATCTCGCGTTCGCCGTCGGCGGCGTTCGGGTTGGCGACGCTGACGTGTAGATCCTTGATTTCCAGAGTTGTCATGAGATCTTTTCCGTGATTTCCAGTTCGTGTTCGATGGCTGCGGTGAGGCGTTCCCGGATCTCGGGCACTGCGATCTTGGCGATGATCTCGCCGAAGAAGCCGCGGATCACCAGCCGGCGGGCCTGCTCTTCGGGGATGCCGCGCGAGCGCAGGTAGAACAGTTGCTCGTCGTCGAATCGTCCGGTAGCACTGGCGTGTCCGGCGCCGGCGATCTCCCCCGTCTCGATCTCCAGGTTGGGCACCGAGTCCGCGCGCGCCCCGTCGGTGAGCACCAGGTTGCGGTTCATCTCAAAGGTGTCGGTGCCGGTGGCTTCGGCACGGATCAGCACGTCGCCGATCCAGACCGTGTGCGCGTCGGGCAACTTCGACGTCGGATCCCCTTGCAGCGCACCCTTGTACAGCACATTGGACTTGCAGTCCGGCTGGGCGTGGTCGACGAGAAGCCGCGACTCGAGATGCTGACCGTCGTCGGCGAAGTACAGACCCAGCAGGTCCGCGTCGCCGCCGGGTCCGGCGAAGCGCACGTTGGTCGCCGTCCGCACCACCTCGCCGCCCAACGTGACGGCGACATGGCGCAGCACCGCGTCCTTGCCCAGCCGCGCGTGGTGCGCGCTGAGATGCACGGTGTCGTCGGACCAGTCGGCGAGCCAGATGACCGTGAGCCGGGCAGCGTCCCCGACAACGAATTCCACGTTGTCGGCGTAGGTTCCGCTGCCGTCATGATCGATGACGACGACGGCCTCGCCGAGTTCTTCGACCCGCATCTGCAGGTGCCCGTAGGCGACCGCGCCGGCGCCGGGCCCGGTGACGGTGATGTTGACCGGCTCGGCGATCTGCGTGTCGCGCCCGACGGTCACTAACGTGGCCGCGTTGAACGACGAAAAAGCCTGCGCCGCAACGCGGTCCGCGGGAACGCCGCCCTCGCCGAGTCGTTCGTCGCCGCGGCGCACGGTCTCGGTTCGGATGCCGGGCTGCTCGCTGACGGTGATCTTTGCACTGCCGGTGGCTTTCGCCGAACCGTCGTGCAGGCCGCGCAACCGCTTGAGCGGGGTGAACCGCCAGAGCTCGTCGCGGCCGTGCGGTACCTCGAACGCGTCGACGTCGAAGGACGCGAACAGCTCGCCTTTGTTGAGTGCTGCAGGTGCGGTCATCCGACCGCGCCCTCCATCTGCAACTCGATCAGCCTGTTGAGCTCCAGCGCGTACTCCATCGGGAGTTCCTTGGCGATCGGCTCAACGAACCCGCGCACCACCATCGCCATCGCCTCGTCCTCGGTCATCCCGCGGCTCATCAGGTAGAAAAGCTGGTTCTCGCTGACCTTGGACACGGTGGCCTCGTGGCCCATCGTGACGTCGTCCTCGCGGATGTCGACGTAGGGGTAGGTGTCGCTGCGGCTAATCGTATCGACCAGCAGCGCATCGCATTTCACGCTCGACTTGGAGCCGTGCGCACCCTTGTTCACCTGGACCAGGCCGCGGTAGGACGTGCGGCCGCCACCGCGCGCCACCGACTTGGACACGATGTTGCTCGACGTGTTGGGCGCCAGGTGCAGCATCTTGGCGCCGGTGTCCTGGTGCTGGTCCTCGCCGGCGAACGCCACCGACAACACCTCACCCTTGGCGTGCTCACCGGTCATCCAGACCGCCGGGTACTTCATGGTCACCTTGGAGCCGATGTTGCCGTCGACCCATTCCATGGTGGCGCCGGCCTCGGCTCGCGCGCGCTTGGTCACCAGGTTGTAGACGTTGTTCGACCAGTTCTGGATTGTCGTGTAACGGCAACGGCCACCGGGCTTTACGATGATCTCGACCACCGCCGAGTGCAGCGAATCCGACTTGTAAACGGGAGCAGTGCAGCCCTCCACGTAGTGAACGTAAGCGTTCTCTCCGACGATGATCAGGGTTCGCTCGAACTGGCCCATGTTCTCAGTGTTGATCCGGAAGTAGGCCTGCAGCGGGATGTCGACGTGCACGCCCGGCGGCACGTAGATGAAGCTGCCGCCCGACCATACGGCGGTGTTGAGCGCCGAGAACTTGTTGTCCCCGGCCGGAATCACGGTACCGAAGTACTGCTGGAAGATTTCCGGGTGCTCACGCAGGCCGGTGTCGGTGTCGAGGAAAATGACGCCCTGGGCTTCGAGGTCCTCCCGAATCTGGTGGTAAACCACCTCGGAGTTGTGCACGACGAGGCCTGCAGCGACGAAGTTGTGCGGTCCGTCCACCTCGATGTCGTAGACGGGCTCGACGGCGTAGGGCTCGACCGATTTGACCCGCTCGAAACCGAGCCACTCGTTGACGTGCGCCCGGATCGTGGTGCCGTGGGAGCTGTTCGACGAGTGCATGTAACGACGGCGCCCGAAGCGGCTGGTGCGCTTGATATTACGGCAGCCCAGGCGCTCGAAGTCACCGGAAATACCGAGCCGCCAAGCGGTTTGGATGCGGTCGGGCGCATGCCGGTACGGCTGAGTGAACGACCACGGCCCGGCGGCGCGCAGTCCGGACAGTTCGGCCAGCTCCCGCGCCTGACCAATCAGGGGTTCATTGGCGCTGGTCAGCAGGATCGAACCGCTCTTGTCCGGGTTCACGTACCCGTCGGCGTCCACCCATCCGCCCAAGAAGGCTAGTCGCTGGTCGACCGGCAGCCCGTAGACCCAGTCAGGCACCCGCTTGGTCAACGACAGCCCGTTGAATCCCAGCGCGACGATCCACTCCGTCAACGCCTTCGAGTTGACGACGATCCGGTACTCGTCGGCCTCGATGCACCGCAGCCCGAACAACTCCTTGACTACGCGCGTCACCTCGGCTCGCAACTCGACATCGGTTGCGGGAATGGCCAATTGGACCCGATAAGTCTTCGTCGACAGATGCAGATTGCCGTCACCGATGTACAGGCCCAACAGCCACATCAGGTCGACAGAACTCGAGGCCGGAGTCTTCAGCCCCGCCACGGTCGGAAGCTCGGCGGCGACGCCGAACTCGGGCACCCGCCGCGGCACCGCGATGAAGTCGCCCGCCTTGATCTCGCCGACAGTGACCCAACGACGAGCGAAGCGGGCGCGCTGGCGCCCTTGCTTGCGCTCATCGCGCAACACCAACATCGGGTGATTGTCGGTAGCCCGGATAGCGCGCCGGGTGGTCTTGATCTCGTGCGTCAACCTCGTGTCGGTTTGAGCGGAGGCTCTGACCGGTGCGACGACGAACCGCTCGGCGTCCTCGTCATAGGCGAAAATTCGGTCGCCGTACTCGATTTCCTTGATCGGGACCTGGCCTCGGTTGGCCGTCCACACCAAGGTGTCCCCCGCCAAGCATTCGTACTGCGCGGCCACACCGGCAACCAGGCGCTGCTTCTCCGCCTCCGGGATGCCCAACCGGTCGTAAGTGTTTTTAATATCCTCTGGCAACTCTTCCCAAGACGCCGCCTGCTTCTCCGTCGACCGCACGAAATACTTGATGTTGTCGAAGTCGATGCCTTCGAGATTGGACCCCCAGTTGGGCATCGGCTTCTTGTCGAAGATGCCAAGCGCCTTCAGGCGGGTCTTCAGCATCCACTCGGGCTCGTTCTTCTTCGCCGAGATGTCGCGGACCACGGCCTCGGACAGCCCGCGCCGGGCGCTGGCACCCGCGACGTCGGAGTCGGCCCAGCCGTAGCCGTACCGGCCCAGCGACTCGATCGTCTGTTCCTGGGTCAGCGGCGCTTCGAGTGTCATCGGGACGCTCCTCTGGTGTGGGTGATCGGCGGGCGCGGGCTGGGCGCCGGGGCGAGTGGTACGTGGGTGGTGCAGGCGCAGTCACCGTTGACGATCGTCGCCAACAACTGCACATGGGTGCCGAGCACCTGCGACATGGCCTGCTGCTCGGCTTCGCACAGCTCCGGGAATTCCTCGGCCACGTGCGAGACCGGGCAGTGATGCTGGCAGATTTGCACACCGTGGATGGGCCCGCCCACCCGGGTGGTGGTGGCGACGTAGCCGGCATCGGTGAGCGCGTCGGCTATCCGGCCGGCCGCGGCTTCGACGGACGCTTCGTCGGAACCGTCGGCGGGTGCGACATCGGACAGCAGCGAGTCGATGCGGCGGCGCGCGAATGTGCGCACCGCGTCGTCGCCGCCGATCTCGCGCAGTTGTCGCATTGCGGCAGAGGCCAAGTCGTCGTAGGCGTGGTCGAGCTTGCCGCGTCCGGCAGCGGTCAAGCGGTAGCGCTTGGCGGGCCGGCCGCGGCCCACCTGCTGCCAGGACGCGGCAGCCACGGATTCGGCGTCCCCGGCGTCGATGAGTGCGTCGAGATGGCGTCGCACCCCGGCGGCCGACAACCCGAGTCGTTCACTGATATCGGTGGCGGTGATTGATCCCGATTCCAGCAGCAGTCGCACGATCGCGCGCCTCGTGTGACCGTCCGACCCGGCAGCACCGGCCGTAGGCACGGCGACGCCAAGCTCGGATCGGATTTTCACAACACCAGTGTGTCGCAATTCCGAGCCTCGGTCCAGCAAGGGTCCCCTTACGTGACGAGGCCAACAGCCCGCGTCGTCGCCGGGGCTACAGCAATGGCCCCGCTCCTCCACGGGCCGCATCCAACAGCCCGCGTCGTCGCCGGGGCTACAGCAATGGCCCCGCTCCTCCACGGGCCGCATCCAACAGCCCGCGTCGTCGCCGGGGCTACGCTGCTCGCATGGCAGGCCGCCACCACACGTTGAGCTCGTCGATCGCCGCGCTGCACGGCGACGAGCAGACCGTGGGCAAGCCACTCAACGCCACCGAACTGTCCGCACTCAAACGCACCCGGCTGTTCGGTGCCACGGGCACCGTCCTGATGGCGATCGGAGCGCTGGGTGACGGCGCCAGACCGGTCGTGCAGGACCCCACTTTCGGGGTTCGGCTGCTCAATCTGCCTTCCCGCATCCAGACGGTCTCGCTGACGATGACCACCACCGGTGCGGTGATGATGGCACTCGCCTGGCTGATGCTGGGCCGGTTCGCCTCCGGTAAGCGGCGAATGTCGCGTGGCGAGTTGGACCGCACCCTGGTGTTGTGGATGCTGCCGCTGCTCATCGCTCCGCCGATGTACAGCAAGGACGTCTACTCCTACCTGGCGCAGAGCCAGATCTCGTTGGAAGGACTGGACCCATACCGGGTGGGGCCTGCCTCCGGGCTGGGCCTGGGCCACGTGTTCACCCTGTCGGTGCCCAGCCTGTGGCGCGAGACGCCGGCGCCCTACGGTCCGTTGTTCCTGTGGATCGGACGCGGCATCTCCTCGCTGACCGGGGAGAACATCGTCGCAGCCGTGCTCTGCCACCGGCTGGTGGTGCTGCTGGGTGTGGCCTTGATCGTGTGGGCGACGCCACGGCTGGCGCGTCGCTGCGGGGTGGCCGAAGTCAGCGCGCTCTGGCTGGGCGCGGCCAACCCGCTGCTGTTCATGCACCTGGTCGCCGGCATCCACAACGAGGCCCTGATGCTGGGGCTGATGCTGACCGGCGCCGAATTCGCGCTGCGTGGCCTGGACGCCGACCGCCTCAAACCCGCGTCGTGGCGGCTAGGACCGGACTGGGAGCCGCTGGGGATGCTGGTCGGCGGGTCGATCCTGATCGTGCTGTCCTCCCAGGTGAAATTGCCGTCGCTGCTGGCGCTGGGTTTCGTCACCGGGGCGCTGGCCTATCGGTGGGGCGGCACCCTCAAGGCGCTGCTGGTGGCGAGCTCTGCGATGGCGGGGTTGGCGCTGGCCGTGATGGGGCTCGTCGGCTCGGCCAGCGGGCTCGGATTCGGTTGGATCTACACCCTGGGCACCGCGAACGTGGTGCGCAGCTGGATGTCGCCGCCCACGCTGCTGGCGCTGGGCACCGGGCAGGTCGGCATCCTGTTGGGCCTGGGCGATCACACCACCGCGATCCTGTCGTTGACCCGTGGGATCGGCGTGTTGCTGATCATGGTGATCGTCTGCTGGCTGCTGCTGGCCGTCTTCCGCGGCAGGTTGCACCCGATCGGCGGACTGGGCGTGGCGCTGGGCCTGACGGTGCTGCTGTTTCCCGTCGTGCAGCCGTGGTATCTGCTGTGGGCGATCATCCCGCTGGCTGCCTGGGCTACCCGCACCGGCTTTCGCGCCGCCGCGATCGCCATCACGTTGGTCGTCGGCATCTTCGGACCCACCGCCAACGGCGACCGTTTCGCGCTGTTCCAGATCGTCGACGCGACGCTGGCCAGCGCTTTCATCGTGGTGTTGCTCATTTCGCTGACCTATCACCGGCTGCCGTGGCGACCGCTGCCGGATGAGGACGAAGACCGCGCGCCCCCGCCCGAAGTCGCCGAGACTGTGGGGAGTCCAACCACCTCAAACCGGCCCTCGGAAGCAGCCACGACGCCCGACGCCTACGCTGATTCCACGTGAGCTCAGTCCCCCAAGACCGCGAAATCGTTTTGCGGCTACGCGGGGTGTCCAAGAGGTACGGGTCCGTCCAGGCGGTGTCAGGTCTCGATCTGGACGTGCATGCCGCCGAGGTGTTCGCGCTGTTGGGGCCCAATGGCGCCGGTAAGACGACCACCGTCGAGATGTGCGAGGGCTTCGTGCGCTCAGATGGCGGCACCATCGAGGTGTTGGGACTGGACCCGATCGCCGACAACGCGCGGCTGCGGCCCCGCATCGGGGTGATGTTGCAGGGCGGCGGCGGCTACCCGGCAGCGCGGGCCGGCGAGATGCTGGAACTGGTGGCTTCCTACGCCGCCAACCCGCTGGACCCGGCCTGGCTGCTGGACATCCTGGGCCTGACCGAAGCCGCCCGCACCACCTACAAGCGGCTTTCCGGCGGGCAGCAGCAACGACTCGCGCTGGCCTGCGCCCTGGTCGGCCGCCCCGAATTGGTGTTTCTCGACGAACCCACCGCCGGGATGGACGCGCACGCGCGGCTGCTGGTGTGGGAATTGATCGACGCACTGCGCCGCGACGGGGTCACCGTGGTGTTGACCACCCATCAGCTCAAGGAGGCCGAGGAACTGGCCGACCGGCTGGTGATCATCGACCACGGCGAAACTGTCGCATCCGGTACCCCGGCCGAACTGATGCGCAGCGGCGCGAAGAACCAGCTGCGGTTCAGCGCGCCGCCGCGACTCGACCTCTCGTTGCTGTCCTCGGCGCTGCCCGAAGACTACGAGGCCAGCGAACTGTCCCCCGGCGAGTACCTGGTGGCCGGCCCGGTCGGACCCCAGGTGCTGGCGACGGTCACGTCCTGGTGTGCCCAGATCGACGTGCTGGCCACCGACATGCGCGTCGAACAACGCAGCCTCGAGGACGTTTTCCTGGACCTGACCGGCAGGAGGTTGCGGTCATGAGTGCTGACGCGTTCCCGGTCGGCACCTTCACCCCGGACCCGCGGCCCAGCCCCGTGTCCCGGATGCTGGCCGCGCAGTCGAAGCTGGAAACCAAGCTGCTGTTGCGCAACGGCGAGCAGTTGTTGTTGACGATGTTCATCCCGATCACGCTGCTCGTCGGGCTCACGCTGCTGCCGTTGGGTTCCTTCGGTCCGCGCCGCGCCGACGTGTTCGTGCCGGCCATCATGGCGCTCGCCGTCATCTCCACTGCGTTCACCGGGCAGGCGATCGCGGTCGGCTTCGACCGCCGTTACGGCGCGCTGAAGCGGCTCGGAGCGACCCCGCTGCCGGTGTGGGGCATCATCGCCGGCAAGTCGCTGGCCGTGGTCTTCACCGTGCTCTTGCAGTCAATCATCCTGGGCGGCATAGGTTTTGCGGTCGGATGGCGACCGGCACCGGCGGCGCTGGCACTGGGCGCGGTGGTGATCGGGCTGGGCACCTCCGCCTTCGCCGCATTGGGCCTGCTGCTCGGCGGAACGTTGCGGGCCGAGATCGTGCTGGCGCTGGCGAACCTGTTGTGGTTCGTCTTCGCCGGGTTCGGCGCGCTGACCCTCGAGACGGACGTCGTCCCGACGGCGATCAAGTTTGCGGCGCGGGTGACACCGTCCGGGGCATTGACCGAGGCGCTGTCGCAGGCGATGAGCCTGCGGGTGGACTGGTTCGGTATCGCGGTACTGGCCGCCTGGGGCGCAATGGCCGCGGTGGCGGCGCGGCGGTGGTTCCGCTTCACCTGAGCGGGCCTGCAACCCGGAGCCGCTTCTACTACATGACGTAGTTGTCGATACGATCGGGCGGTGGCTGTCGGACAAGCGTTGCTCCGGGTGGTGGACAAGCTGCCCGAGCCCAGTCTGCGTGTCCAGCGGCTGATCGCGGCCGCGGTGATCTTGACCCAGGGCGGCATCGCCGTCACGGGAGCGATCGTTCGGGTCACCGCGTCGGGCCTGGGCTGCCCCACCTGGCCGCAGTGCTTCCCGGGCAGCTTCACCCCCGTCGCGCACGCCGAGGTCCCCCGCATCCACCAGGCCGTCGAATTCGGCAACCGAATGGTCACCTTTGCCGTGGTCGTCACCGCCGCGCTGGCCGTGCTGGCCGTCACCAGGGCTCGTCGGCGGCGTGAGGTGCTGTTCTACGCCTGGCTGATGCCGGCCTCGACGGTCGTGCAGGCCGTCATCGGCGGCATCACCGTACGGACCGGATTGCTGTGGTGGACGGTGGCGATCCACCTGCTGGCGTCGATGACGATGGTGTGGTTGTCGGTGCTGCTCTTCGTCAAGGTCGGCGAACCCGACGACGGCGAGGCGCATCACACGGTCGCCGCACCGCTGCGCATGCTCACCGTGCTCAGCGCTGTGAATCTGGCCGCGGTGCTGGTCACCGGCACGCTGGTGACCGCGGCCGGCCCGCACGCCGGCGACAAGAGCCCCAGCCGCACCGTGCCGCGACTCGAGATCGAGATCACCACTCTGGTGCACCTGCACTCGTCGTTGCTGGTGTCCTACCTGTCGCTGTTGGTGGGCCTGGGTTTCGGGCTGGCGGCGCTACACGCGGGCCGGGCCACCATGCGGCGGCTCGGCGTGCTGCTGGCGCTGGTCTTCGCCCAAGCCGCCGTGGGTACCGCCCAGTTCTACAACGGAGTGCCCGCGGTGCTGGTCGCTATCCACGTCGCCGGTGCGGCGGCATGCACCGCGGCCACCGCGGCGCTATGGGCGTCGATGCGAGAACGGGCCCAGACCGAGGCGCTCGCAGGCCGATTCGACGGCCAGCGCGAATTCCCGTTGGGCCAGGTCGCGGGTGCGGGCGTCCAGCCGCAGCCAGCCCAGCGGCGGGTCGATTAGCTGCAATTCCAAGACCCGGTCACCGACCAGATGGACCCGCCCGTAGAGCAAGTCCCCCGGCGCGACGTCCAGAGCGGCGGCACCGACGTCCCAGAGTCCGAAGTCGGCCTCCCCGTGGTGTAGGCCGTTGTCCCTGGTGATGAACGCATGCGAGGGTTCGCCGCCGACGAAGATCAGCACTGTTTCCGGCCCCGAAGCGGACTGCACGAAGACGGTCTCGGGTTGCTCGGCGAGGTAGGTGGTCGCCTCGGCGGGATCGCTGAATCGCCGCGTCCCGCTGCCGACGGCGGGGCCGACGAACACGTGGCCGTCGCTGGGCACGGTCGCGCCGGGCGCCCATTGCGAACCCGGCACGGTCGGCACGCCATGGCGCGCCAGATCGTCCAGGTAGCGTCGGTCGGCGTTCCAGGCGACGACGGCGGGCGGGTTGAGCAGGTTCTGCACGCGGACCGTCCAGGCCAGAAACTCGTCCAGGCGCTCCGCGTAGTCCGGGGTGTCGCGCAGGATCACCAGATGCGCATCGGCGACGTCCGGGTCGTCCCAGGACAACCACCGGGCGTGCAAGCCGCGGTGTCGGAGCGCGGCCACCAGACCCGCGTCGTCACCGTGCCGACGACCCGCCAGCACGATGCGCGGATGGAAGACGTCCGGTCGGGCTAGTTTCATGCCCGGGCATGATATCTCTCATGCGCGCGATCGAAGTCGGCGAAACCGGTGGCCCCGAAGTTCTGAACTACACCGAACTGCCCCAGCCCGAGCCCGGTCAGGGTGAGCTGCTGATCGAGTCCGAAATTATCGGCGTCAACTTCATCGACACCTACTTCCGCTCCGGCCAGTACCCGCGTCCACTGCCCTTCGTGCTCGGGTCTGAGGTGTGCGGGACGGTGGTCGCCCTGGGCCCGGACGCGGGAGACAGCATCGCGGTGGGCGACCGGGTGGTGAGCGCGTCGGCCAACGATGGTTACGCCGAATTCTGTACTGCGCCAGCCTCTTTGACGGCAAAGGTGCCCGACGGGATCGCCTCTGACGTCGCCGCGTCGGTCTTGCTCAAGGGGCTGACCGCGCAGTACCTGGTGAAGTCGGTGTACCCGGTGCAAAGCGGAGACACCGTGCTGGTACATGCCGGCGCGGGGGGTGTGGGGCTGATCCTGACCCAGTGGGCCACCGCGCTGGGCGCCCGGGTGATCACTACGGTGTCGACCCCGGAAAAGGAGCGGTTGTCGCGGGAGGCGGGCGCGGCCGAAGTGCTCCCCTACCCCGAGGACGCCGACGCATTCGGCCGCCAAGTGCGCGAACTCACCGACGGCGCGGGCGCGGCCGCGGTGTACGACGGCGTGGGCGCGAGCACCTTCGACGCGAGCCTGGCCAGCTTGGCCGTGCGCGGGACGCTGGCATTGTTCGGGGGCGCCAGCGGTCCCGTCCCGCCGTTCAACCCTCAGCGCCTCAACTACGCCGGGTCGGTGTATCTGACTCGGCCGTCGCTGGCCCATTTCATCCGCACCGGGCCGGAGTTCAGTCGGCGCGCCGCCGAACTGTTCGACGTGATCGGCAGCGGTGCGGTCCGGGTCACGGTCGGCGGGAGCTATCCGCTGGCCGAGGCCGCGCGGGCGCACACCGACCTAGAGGGCCGCAAGACCAGCGGCTCGATCGTGCTGCTGCCCTGAGCGTCGAGCGTCCCCAAAATGCCAGGATTGTCGGGTTTCGGCGTACATTTGGGCGCCCTCGCGGAAGGGAACGTCAGAACAGCGTGGGCAGCGCGATCACCGAGTCGACGGCAAGCGCACAGAACACCAGCGCAAGGTAGTTGTTCGACTGCAGGAACAGCCGCAGCGGCTTGATCTCGTCGCCGCCGCGCACCCCCGAGTACAACTGGTGGGCCATCGCCAGGAACCACACCCCGGCCACCACGGCGACCCCCGCGTACAGCCAGCCGGCGGCCAGCGCCAGCGCCAGCGTCGCCAGCACCGTCAGCCAGGTGTAGATCAAGATCTGCTTGGTGACCTGACGCTCGGTCGCCACGGCCGGCAACATCGGCACCCCGGCGACTTTGTAGTCCTCCTTGTACCGCATCGCCAGCGCCCAGGTGTGCGGCGGCGTCCAGAAGAAGATCACCGCGAACATCGCCAGCGCCGGCCAACCGATGGTGCCGGTGACGGCCGACCAGCCGATCATCACCGGCATGCAGCCGGCCGCCCCGCCCCACACCACGTTTTGCGAGGTGCGCCGCTTGAGCAGCAGCGTGTAGACGAACACGTAGAACGCGATGGTGGCCACGGCCAGCAGACCCGAAAGCAGGTTGGTGGTCCACCAGAGCCAGAAGAACGAGCCCACGCTCAGCGCCAACCCGAAGATCAGCGCATGAAGGGTCGGCACCGCGGCCCGGGCCAGCGGCCGTCGCGCGGTCCGCTTCATCACCTTGTCGATGTCGGCGTCGGCCACGCAGTTCAGCGTGTTGGCGCCGCCGGCGGCCATGATCCCGCCGACCAGCGTGTTGAGGATCAGCAGCGGGTCGACGGTGCCGCGGTGCGCCAGCAGCATCGCCGGTATCGCGGTGACCAGCAGCAACTCGATCACACGCGGCTTGGTCAACGCCAGATAAGCCAGCATGGTGCCGGTTACCCGTCCCCGTAACCGGCTTGATGTCCGGCCGGGCGCGACATGCCCGCGAACGCTCACGCATTAACTCCTCGGTGAAATCGCAGCCGCGCGCAGCTTCTACTACGCACGATGGTAGACCGCGCACGCCCGACCACTGGCCCGCAGGGTCGGTTCGGCCGCTTTTGCCCCCGACGCGATATTTTCACAGAGGTCCCACCCGGGTACACCCAAATCTGGGACCTGCAACGACCCACGATCCCGCACTAGGGTGGGATTGATCAGTTTGACCACACCGGCCTGTGCACTGAACTGAGGAATGAATTGACCACTACCGAAGAGATCTCCGCCCTTACCCAAGCGCACCACCCCGACGATTGGACCGAGATCGATTCGGCCGCGGTCGACACGATCCGCGTGCTGGCCGCCGATGCCGTTCAGAAGGTCGGTAACGGGCATCCCGGGACGGCGATGAGCCTGGCTCCGCTGGCCTACACGCTGTTTCAGCGGGCCATGCGGCACGATCCCAGCGACGTCCACTGGCTGGGCCGCGATCGGTTCGTGTTGTCGGCCGGACACAGCAGCCTGACCCTCTACCTGCAGCTTTACCTGGGCGGATTCGGTCTGGAACTCGACGACATCGAGGCGCTGCGCACCTGGAAGTCCAAGACACCGGGGCACCCGGAGTTCCGGCACACCAAGGGCGTGGAGATCACCACCGGCCCCCTCGGCCAGGGGTTGGCCTCCGCGGTCGGCATGGCGATGGCAGCGCGCTACGAGCGCGGCCTGTTCGACCCGGATGCCGAGCCGGGCACCAGCCCGTTCGACCACTTCATCTACGTGATCGCCTCCGACGGCGACATCGAAGAAGGGGTGACCTCGGAAGCCTCGTCGCTGGCCGGAGTCCAGCAGCTGGGCAACCTGATCGTCTTCTACGACCGCAATGAGATCTCCATTGAAGACGACACCAACATCGCGCTCAGCGAGGACACCGCCGCCCGCTACCGCGCCTACGGCTGGCACGTGCAGGAAGTCGAGGGAGGCGAGAACGTCGTCGGCATCGAAGAAGCCATCGCCAACGCCAAGGCCGAGACCGGCCGGCCCTCGTTCATCTCGCTGCGCACCATCATCGGCTTCCCGGCACCCAACCTGATGAACACCGGCAAGGCGCACGGCGCGGCGCTCGGCGACGACGAAGTGGCCGAGGTCAAGAAGATCCTCGGTTTCGACCCGGAGAAGAACTTCGAGGTCCGCGACGAGGTGATCGCCCACACCCGCAAGCTGGTGGACCGCGGCAAGGAAGCCCACGAGAAGTGGCAGACCGACTTCGATTCTTGGGCGGAGCGCGAACCCGAGCGCAAGGCACTCCTGGACCGGCTCACCGCGCAGGAGATGCCCGACGGCTGGGACGACGATCTGCCGCACTGGGATGCCGGTGACGACGAGATCGCCACCCGCAAGGCCTCCAACGAGGTGCTGAACAAGGTCGGACCGAAGCTGCCGGAGTTGTGGGGCGGTTCGGCCGACCTGGCGGGCAGCAACAACACCACCATTGATGGCGCCAAATCGTTTGGGCCGCCGTCGATCTCGACCAAGGACTACGACGCGGACTGGTACGGCCGGACGCTGCACTTCGGTGTCCGCGAGCACGCGATGGGATCGATCCTGTCCGGCATCGTGCTGCACGGGCCGACCCGGGCGTACGGCGGCACGTTCCTGCAGTTCTCCGACTACATGCGCCCGGCGGTGCGACTGGCGTCGCTGATGGACATCGACACCATCTACGTGTGGACGCACGACTCGGTCGGACTGGGTGAGGACGGCCCGACCCACCAGCCGATCGAGCACCTGTCGGCGCTGCGCGCGATCCCGAACCTGTCGGTGGTGCGCCCCGCCGACGCCAACGAGACCGCGTATGCGTGGCGCACCGTGTTGGCTCGGGGCAACGGCAGCGGCCCGGTTGGATTGATACTGACCCGGCAGAACGTCCCGATCCTGGAAGGCACCAGCGCCGACGGGGTCGCCCGGGGCGGTTATGTGGTCGGCGACCCGGGCGACGAGGAACCGGACGTCGTCCTCATCGGCACCGGTTCGGAGGTGCAGCTCGCCGTGGCTGCCCAGAAATTGTTGGCGGACAAGGACATTCTCGCCCGGGTGGTGTCGATGCCGTGTGTGGAGTGGTTCGAGTCCCAGCCGCAGGACTACCGCGACAGCGTGCTGCCGCCGACGGTCTCGGCCCGGGTGGCGGTCGAAGCCGGAGTCGCGCAGTCCTGGCACAAGCTGGTCGGTGACACCGGCAAGATCGTGTCGATCGAGCACTACGGCGAGTCCGCTGACTACAAGACGTTGTTCCGTGAGTACGGCTTCACAGCGGAAGCCGTCGCTGCCGCCGCGGAAGAAGCGCTCGATAACTGAGAAAAGGTGATTGAAGATGACCCAGAATCCAAACCTCGCCGCACTGAGCGACGCAGGGGTGTCGGTGTGGCTGGACGATCTGTCGCGGGACCGGATCAAGTCCGGGAACCTGCAGGAACTGATCGACACCAAGAGTGTCGTCGGGGTGACGACCAACCCGTCCATCTTCCAGAAGGCATTGGCGGACAGCGACACCTACAACGACCAGATCTCCGAACTGGCCGAGCGTGGCGCCGACGTCGACGCCACCATCCGCACCGTGACCACCGACGACGTGCGCAACGCCTGTGACGTGCTGAGGCCGCAGTGGGAGGCCTCTGACGGTGTCGACGGGCGGGTGTCCATCGAGGTGGACCCGAGGCTGGCGCACGAAACCGACAAGACCACCCAGCAGGCGATCGAGTTGTGGAAGATCGTCGACCGGCCCAACCTGCTGATCAAGATTCCGGCCACCGAAGCGGGCATTCCCGCGATCGCCGCGACGCTGGCCGAAGGCATCTCGGTCAACGTGACGCTGATCTTCTCGGTCGAACGCTACCGCGCGGTGATGGGCGCCTACCTGGACGGACTGGAGAAGGCCAGACAGGCCGGCCACGACCTGTCCAAGATCCACTCTGTCGCATCGTTTTTCGTGTCCCGGGTGGACACCGAGGTGGACAAGCGGCTGGAGAAGATCGACTCCGAAGACGCGCGCAAGCTGCTCGGTCAGGCCGCGGTTGCCAACGCGCGGTTGGCCTACGCGGCGTATCAGGAGGTGTTCGAGGGCGGTGACCGGTTCGAGGCACTCAAGTCCGACGGCGCCCGGGTGCAGCGCCCGCTGTGGGCATCGACCGGGGTCAAGAACGAGGACTACTCCGACACGCTTTACGTGACCGAGCTGGTCGCCCCCAAGACGGTGAACACCATGCCGGAGAAGACGATTGACGCCGTCGCCGACCACGGGGAGGTGAAGGGCGACACGGTCACCGGCACCGCCTCCGAAGCGCAGCAGGTGTTCGACAAGCTCGACGAGATCGGGATCGACCTCGACGACGTCTTCGTCGTGCTGGAGAACGAAGGTGTGGAGAAGTTCGAGGATTCCTGGAAGGAACTGCTCGAGGAGACGCAGAAGCAGCTGGACTCCGCCGACAAATGACCCGCTCCGAAGCCGCGCAATGGCAGAACCCGTTGCGCGACAAGCGGGACAAACGGCTCCCCCGCATCGCCGGTCCGTGCGGCATGGTGATCTTCGGGGTCACCGGCGACCTGGCCCGCAAGAAGGTGATGCCGGCGATCTACGACCTGGCCAACCGCGGCCTGCTGCCGCCGACCTTCTCTCTGGTCGGTTTCGCGCGCCGCGAATGGAGCCACCAGGATTTCGGTGACGTCGTGTACAAGGCCGTCAAGGAACACTGTCGCACCCCCTTTCGGCAGGAGAACTGGGACCGCCTTTCCGAGGGATTCCGGTTCGTCCCTGGGACTTTCGACGACGACGACGCCTTCGCCCGCCTGGCCGAGACGCTGGAGAAGCTGGACGCCGATCGGGGCACCGGCGGCAATCACGCGTTCTACCTGGCGATCCCGCCCAAGTCCTTTCCGGTGGTGTGCGATCAACTGCACAAGTCCGGACTGGCCCGCCCGCACGGCGACCAGTGGAGCCGGGTGGTAATCGAGAAGCCGTTCGGCCACGACCTGCAAAGCGCGCAGGACCTCAACAAGTCGGTCAACGCGGTCTTCCCCGAGGAGGCGGTCTTCCGCATCGACCATTACCTCGGCAAGGAGACGGTGCAGAACATCCTGGCGCTGCGCTTCGCCAACCAGTTGTTCGACCCGATCTGGAATGCGCACTATGTCGACCACGTGCAGATCACGATGGCCGAAGACATCGGATTGGGCGGTCGCGCAGGCTATTACGACGGCATCGGCGCGGCCCGCGACGTGATCCAGAATCACCTGATGCAACTGCTCGCGCTGACCGCGATGGAAGAGCCGGTCAGCTTCACCCCGCAGTCGTTGCAGACGGAGAAGATCAAGGTGCTCTCGGCGGTACGGCTGGCCGAACCCCTCGACGAGACCACCAGCCGCGGCCAGTACACCGCCGGGTGGCAGGGCGGGGAACGGGTGGTCGGCCTGCTCGAGGAGGAGGGGTTCGCCAAAGACTCCACCACCGAGACCTTCGCCGCGATCACCCTCGAGGTCGATACCCGCCGCTGGGCGGGGGTGCCGTTCTACCTACGCACCGGAAAGCGCCTGGGCCGCAGAGTCACCGAGATAGCCCTGGTGTTCAAGCGCGCCCCGCATCTGCCGTTCGACGCCACCATGACCGACGAGCTCGGCGCCAACGCCATGGTCATCAGGGTGCAGCCCGACGAGGGCATCACCTTGCGGTTCGGGTCCAAAGTCCCTGACACCGCAATGGAAGTCCGCGACGTCAACATGGACTTCTCCTACGGTTCGGCTTTCGCCGAAGAGTCACCAGAGGCCTACGAGCGGCTCATCCTCGACGTGCTGCTCGGTGAGCCGTCGCTGTTCCCGGTCAACGAAGAGGTCGAATTGGCCTGGCAGATACTCGATCCGGTGCTCGACAACTGGGCAGCCCACGGCAAACCCGATCCTTATGAGGCCGGCACCTGGGGTCCGGAGTCGGCGTTCGAGATGCTGCGCCGCACCGGCCGGGAATGGCGGCGGCCGTGATCCGCGCCGCGACGATGCAGGCACCACCGGCTCGCGGAGGGAAGCGGCGCAGATGATCGTCGACGTACCGGAAACCACCACGACCGCGATCAACAAGAAGCTGGACCAGCTTCGCGAAGAGGCCGGCATCGTCACGATGGGCCGGGTTCTGACACTGATCATCGCGCCCGACAGCGACGCCGTACTGGAAGAGTCCATCCAGGCCGCCAACGACGCCAGCCACGAACACCCGAGCCGGATCATCGTGGCCATGCGCGGAGACCCGTACGCGGACAAGCCACGACTGGACGCCGAGATCCGGGTGGGTCGCGACGCGGGTGCCGGTGAGGTGTTGATCCTGCGTCTGTCCGGTGCGTTGTCCGGTCACGCCGACAGCGTCGTCGTCCCCTTCCTGTTGCCCGACATCCCGGTGGTGGCCTGGTGGCCCGACATCGCCCCGGCAGTGCCGGCTCGAGACCCGTTGGGCAAGTTGGCGATTCGTCGCATCACCGACGCCACCAACGGTGCCGACCCGTTGTCGGCGATCAGGAGCCGGCTGGCCGGATACACCGCCGGGGACACCGATCTGGCGTGGAGCCGCATCACCTACTGGCGAGCGCTGCTGACCTCGGCCGTCGATCTGCCGCCGCACGAACCGATCGAATCGGCGCTGATCTCCGGGTTACGTACCGAACCCGCGCTCGATGTGCTGGCCGGCTGGCTCGCCAGCCGCATCGACGGTCCGGTGCGCCGTGAGGTCGGCGACCTCAAGGTGGAACTGGTGCGTGACAGCGAGACGATCTCGCTCAGCCGCCCGCAGGACGGAACGACCGCAACCCTGAGCCGCACCGCCAAGCCCGACGCACTGGTCCCGTTGCCGCGCAGGGTGACCGGCGAATGTCTGGCCGAAGACCTGCGTCGACTCGACGCCGACGAGATCTATCTGTCGGCACTGGAGGGCATCAAGAAAGTGCAGTACGCATGAGCACCGAAATCCAGACGTTTGCCGACGGCGACAAGCTCGTCGAAGCCGCCGGCGAGCGGCTGATCAAAGTCGTGCAGGACTCGGTAGCGGCGCGCGGTCAGGCCCTGATCGTGCTGACCGGCGGCGGCAACGGGATCGGGCTGCTGCGCTATCTGGCGACCCGGGACGGACAGATCGACTGGTCGAAGGTGCACGTCTTCTGGGGCGACGAGCGCTACGTCGCCGAGGACGACGACGAACGCAACGAGAAACAGGCCCGCGAGGCGCTCCTCGACCACGTCGGGATCCCGGCCAGCCAGGTGCACCCGATGGCCGCCGGCGACGGCGAATTCGGCTCCGACATCGACGCCGCCGCCCTGGCCTACGAGCAGATCCTGGCCGCCAACGCCACCGACGGCGAACCGGCACCCACCTTCGACGTCCACCTGCTGGGAATGGGACCCGAGGGCCACGTCAACTCGCTGTTCCCGGACACTCCGGCGGTGCGCGAGGCCAACCGCATGGTGGTCGCGGTCGAAGACTGCCCCAAGCCGCCGCCGCTGCGAATCACGTTGACGTTGCCCGCAATTCAGCGTTCCCGCGAGGTCTGGCTGATGGTGTCGGGGGAAGGCAAAGCCGACGCGGTGGCGACGGCGATCGGAGGTGCCGAACCGGTGTCGCTGCCGGCCGCCGGGGCCGTCGGTCGCGAGGCCACGCTGTGGCTACTCGACGAGGGCGCCGCGAGCAAACTCTCCCGAGGGTAGGAAGCTGACTGGCCAGCTGGTAATAATGACCAACATGGCAGACAGAAGCGGTGGCCGCCCGCCCGCTAGGCAAAGGGTGAAGACGCTCACCCAAGCGGCGTTGAATGCCGACAAGACTGTAGAGCAGGTGGAGGATGTCCTCGACGGGCTCAGCAGTTCCCTCGAGCAACTCAACACGTCGCTGGAGGCGCTCAACACCACCGTGGAGCGGATGGAAGACGCCCTCAACCATCTGGACCGCACCCTGTCCAGCCTCGACGATCTGGCGAAACGCCTGCTGGGAGTGCTGCAGCCGGTAGAAGCCATTCTCGAGCGGATGGACAACATCGTCAGCTGGGGCGAGACGATGATGACGCCGATCAACGCGACCGAGCACGTGATGCGCGGGGTGCTGGACCGGCTGCGGAATCGAACCGTCCACTAGAACGTGATGATTCTGCGCTGAGTCAACGACTCAAGTCGCAGGCGACAGCACCCTTTATGATCCGGATATGTCTGCAGAAGCGGCTGGGTAGCGATGCGTAGCCACGGGTGGTCAGGCGATACCCCGGCATCTGACGAAGAAGCGATCAGCCGAATCCTCGACGCAGCCGAACAATTGCTCGTCGAACGCGGTCCTTCGCTGCGCATCGCCGATGTGGCGCGAAAACTCGGCGTGACGCGCCAGACCGTGTATCGCTATTTCCCCAATGCCGAACAGCTCATCCTGACCACGTCCATGCGCTCCGGCGACGGATTCCTGGAGCGACTCGCCGCGCGCGTGCGCGGATTGACCGAACCGGTCGACGCGATCGTCGAAGGCATGGCATTCGCCGTGGAGACGCTGGCCGACGACCAGCGGATCAACTTCATCCTGACGAACCGGCCGGGCGGCAAGGTCACCACCTCACTGGCCTCCGACACCGCGTTGACGTTCAGTCGCTCCATGCTGCATAGGTTCGACGTCGATTGGGAGGCACACGGTTTCGACGAAGCGGCGCTGGACGAACTTTCCGAGTTCAGCATCCGCGTGTTGTATTCGTTTCTCACCGAACGTGATTCGCGCGGTCCGGCTGAATTGCGCCGCTTCCTGGCCCGCTGGGTCGGGCCGGCGATCGCCTATCCGCGCCTGGCCGCGGCCGTCGAACCGATCAACACCAAAATGGAAGCTACTGCGCGCCGGGCGCGCCGCCGCACCGCGTCGTGAGCACCTTGTTCAGTCTGACGCGCCGGCTTGAGCCGCCGTTTCAGCCGCTGTTCCGTAGCGCGCTGGCCAAACCGTTCATCGTCAGCAGGATTCCGCGCTGCACGAACTCGTTGTCCTCACCGGAGCGGTAGCGCCGGAGCAATTCCACCTGAAGGTGATTGAGCGGCTCGAGATACGGAAACCGGTTGAACACCGAACGCGCCAGCGCGGCGTTGTCGGCCAACAGGTCGTCCTGGCCGGTGATGCGCTTGTACATCGCGATGGTCCGGCGATGCTCGTCGACGATTTTGTCGAACACCCTGCGCCGCAACGCTTCGTCGTCCACCAACTCCGAATACCGAGCGGCCAGCCCGAGATCGCTCTTGGCCAGCACCTGCGCCATGTTGGACAGCACACTGCTGAAGAACGGCCACCGCTCATACAGTTCGTGCAGCACCGCAAGCCGGTCCTCTTCACTTTCCGGCCCGGCGCCGATCCACTGCTCGAAGGCCGTGCCGGTGCCGTACCAGCCGGGCAGCATCACCCGCGACTGACTCCAGGCCAGTACCCACGGGATGGCGCGGAGGTCGGCGATGGACTCGGTGGGTTTGCGCGAGCTGGGCCGGCTCCCGATGTTCAGCGAACCGATCTCCCCGACCGGCGTGGACGCCTTGAAGTATTCGACGAAACCCTCTGTGTCGTGCACCAATTCGGCGTAGGCCCGCTTCGCCAGGTCGGCTATCTCGTCCATCACCGCGTAGGCGGGCTCGGCGCGGTCACCGAGGCCCTCGACGTCGAGCAGCGTCGACTCCAGGGTCGCGGCCACCAAGCTCTCCAGGTTGCGCCGGGCGGTACGGGGTTCGGCGTATTTTGCCGCGATAACCTCGCCCTGCTCGGTGAGCCGAAGCGACCCGTTCACCGCCCCCGGCGGCTGCGCCAGGATGGCCTGGTAGCTCGGGCCGCCACCGCGGCCCACCGTGCCGCCGCGACCGTGGAAGAGCCGCAACCGGATTCCGTTGTCGCGGGCGGTTTCGACCAACGCCAGCTCGGCACGGTAGACGGCCCAGTTGGCGGCCATGTATCCGCCGTCCTTGTTGGAGTCGGAGTAGCCCAGCATCACCTCCTGCTCGTCGCCGCGGGCCGCCACCATGGCCCGGTAGAGCGGGAGTTCCAGCATCGACTGCAGCACCGACGCGCCGTTGTGCAGGTCGTCGATCGTCTCGAACAGCGGGGAGATACCCACCGGGCAGTACGGTTCGTCACCCGAAGCGTCCAGCAGGCCAACTTCTTTGAGCAGGATCGCCGGCTCCAGCATGTCCGACACCGACCGGCACATGGAGATGACGTAATTGGGAACCGATGCGGGGCCGTAGGTTTGGACGGCGTGCCTGGCGGCGCCGACGATCTCCAGTTCGCTGCGCGCGAGATCGGACAGTTGCGTCCGGTCCCCCACCAAAGGACGCCGGGTGCCCAGTTCGGTCACCAGCAATTCCACCCGCTCTTCTTCCGGGAGCGAGGCGTAGTCGGGGTGCACTCCGGCCCAGGCCAGCAGTTCGGCCACCACCTCCTCGTGCACGTCTGAGTTCTGCCGCAGGTCCAATCCGCTGAGGTGAAATCCGAACACGTGCACGGCTTCTCGCAACAGCGCCAGCCGGTCGTCGGCCAGCACCGCACTGCCGTGGCTGCGCAGCGAAGCATCGACGGTGTCCAGATCGGCACGCAACTCGGCAGGCGCGTCGTAGGCCGGCAGGCCCAGGTCGAGCAGGTGCGGTGGCTCCCGGTCCAAGATCTGGACGGCGGTGGTGCTCAACCGGGAGCGGATCACCCGCAATGCACGCCGGTACGGCTCGTCGTCGCGGGCCTTGTCCTCGCACCCGCCGGCGAGTTCGGCGAGTTCGGGTGTCACCGTGAGCAATCGCGAGGACATCGACAGTTCCTGCTCGAGGTGGTCGAGCTCGGCCAGGTAATGAGCCAGTGCGGTGTAAGCGGCGCTGCCGGTGGCAAGCCGCACCACCTCGCCGGTGACGTTGGGGTTGCCGTCGCGGTCACCGCCGATCCAGGAGCCCGGCCGCAGGATCGGCCCGGACAACAGCTCGGCGTCCGGCCAGCGGGCCCGCAGCGCCGCCCTGACCTCGGCGTTCACCTTCGGGATGACCTCGAAGAACGAGGCCGGGTAGTACCGCAAACCCACGGCGATCTCGTCGCTGATCTGCAACCGGGACAACCGGATGATGGCGGTCTGCCACAGCGTGAGGATCTCGCGGCGCAATTCGAGTTCGATGCTGCGCCCGCTGTCGGTCTCGGTGTGCCCTTCCGCGTGTAGCCGCATCAGCTCGGTGATCCGGTGTTGGGTGACGAAGACGGTGCGCCGGCGGGTCTCGGTGGGATGGGCGGTGATCACCGGAGCCACCAGCGCCCCCCGCAGCGCATCGGCCACCGTCTGCGAATCGAGTTGAGCCTCTTCGAGTTTCAGATAGGTCGCGGCCAGGCTGCTGTCCTGCGGCGGCTCCCCGGCGGCGACGTGGACGCTACGGCGACGTTCGCGGTGGATGTCTTCGGCCACGTTGGCCAACAACGCGAAGTGGGTGAACGCGCGGATCACGGGCAGGGCCTGGTGAATGTCGATGCCGTCGAACATTTGCGACACCTCGGCGCGGTCGATTTCCGAGCGTCGCACCCGGAAGGATTCCACGCGGGCCCGCTCCACGAGGTCGAAGATCTCTTCGCCGTTCTGCTCGCGCACGGTGTCACCGAGGATGGCGCCCAACAGCCTGATGTCGGCGCGCATCGGCTCGGTCGCCTCCCGACCCAACGCGGTCCGATGGACGTCGCCGATCGGCTCTAAAGCGGTGTCTGAGACCTCGACCATGCGTCCAAGTATCGGTGCCGGCTGTCGACTCGGCCATTTGGCGCCGAGTTTAGCCAGCTCGGGCCTGGGTAAAGGACGCCAACCGTCGCTTTGACCCAGTAACCAAAGGAACCAGACATGCTTTCGACCAATGGGCGTCACCCAGCAGGGGCGCTGCGCGCGCGGATCAGCCGCTACCTGCTGATGCTCGTCCTGGTTCTCACCACCGCCGGACTCACTACCGCCACACCCGAGGCTTCCGCCGACGTGTCGTCGGGCGGGCGACCGCACGACGGCATCAAGACGGCACCGAGCCTCGTCGTCGACACCACCCGCGTCGAGCCGGGCGTCGTGCGGATCGATACCAACATCCCGTTCGAACGGGCGACCGGCACCGGCACCGGGATCGTGCTGAGCCCGGACGGCGTCGTGCTGACCAACAACCACGTCATCCGGGGCGCCACGGACATCACGGTGACCAACGTGGGCAACGGGCAGGCCTACGCGGCCGACGTGCTCGGGTACGACCGCAAGAGTGACATCGCCGTCCTGCAACTACGCGGTGCGGCCGGCCTGCCCGTCGCTCCCACCACGGATTCCTCGAGCGTGCGAGTCGGCGACCCGGTGACCGCGGTCGGATTCCCCGAGGGCGGCGGATTGACCCCGGCGGGCGGGGCTGTCCGGGCGCTCGGCCAGAGCATCGTCGCCAACGATCGAACCACCGGCAGCAGCGAGCAACTCAGCGACCTCATCGAGTTCGGCGCCAACGTCCGGCCCGGCAATTCCGGCGGCCCCCTGGTCGACCGGAACGGCCAGGTCGTCGGAATCGTCACCGCCGCCTCGGAGACCTACCAGATGGTCAGCACCGGCGGCTTTGCCATCCCGCTCAATCGCGCGCTGGGGATCGCCGACGCCGTCCGCTCCGGCACCCCTGCCGGGTCGATCCATGTCGGCCCGACGGCCATCCTCGGTGTGGCGGTCAGCAACAGCCGCGGCGGGGGCGTCCCCGTCGAAGGCGTCCTGCGCGGCTCACCCGCCGAGGCGGCGGGCCTGGACGGCGGCGACGTCATCACGGCGATCGACGGCACGCAGGTGCCCGACGCAACCGTCCTCACCGACGTGCTGGACCGGCGTCGTCCCGACGAAACCGTGATGGTCACCTACCTGGACGGCGGGCAGGTCAGTCGCACCGTGCCGGTGACGCTGGTGGTTGGTCCGCCCAACTGAGCCTGGCGGTCGCGGCCCGTCCGGCCACGTTCGGTAGGCTGCCCGTTATGGAGTTGGCCCTGCAGATCACCCTGGTGGTCACCAGCGTGCTGGTCGTGTTGCTGGTGCTGCTGCACCGCGCCAAGGGCGGCGGCCTGTCGACACTGTTCGGTGGCGGAGTGCAGTCCAGTCTGTCCGGGTCGACCGTCGTCGAGAAGAACCTGGACCGGTTGACGCTGTTCATCACCGGAATCTGGCTGGTGTCGATCATCGGCATGGCACTGCTGATCAAATACAAGTGAGCTAGCGGCAGCCTCTCGCCGAGTGTGTTGCCGCTGCGAAAATCAGGCCCCCATTGTCAAGTGGTCAAGACAACATGGCGTGGTGGTGAGCGCCGAGCGTGTCGCTGTTGCGAAATTTCGGCCTGGATTTGGCAGCGGTTACACGTTCGGCGAAGGGGGCCACAGGCAGGTTCGCCGAGTGTGTTGCCGCTGCGAAAATCAGGGCCGGGTATTCGCAGTAGCGGCACGTTCGCGGCGCGGCCGCTCAGCGTCCGAACAATTCGTCGGCGGGCATCGGCCTGGCGAAGTGCCAGCCTTGCGCGGCGTCGCAGCCGAAGGCCCGCAACCGGGCGGCCTGACTGGCGGTCTCGACTTGCTCTGCGGTGACGCTGAGGCCCAGCGTGTGAGCCAGGTCGATCATCGCCCGGGTGATCTGCTCGTCGGCCAGCCTGCCGTGGATGTTGCCACCGATGTTCTTGATGAACTCACCGGCCAGCTTGACCACGTCCACGGGCAGGTTGCGCAGGTAGGCCAGGCTGGAGAAGCCGGTGCCGAAGTCGTCGATGGCGATCGCCACGCCCATCGCCGACAGCTGCTGCAACCGCGTCACCGACGTCTCGTCTTTGCCGAGGATCGCATTCTCGGTCAGTTCCAGCTGCAACGCGTGTGACGGCAGCCCGCTGTCCTGCACGGCATTCTTGACGACCGAGATGAAGCCGGCAGCGCAGATGCTGCGGACGGAGACGTTGACACTGACGAACGGCAACGGGTCGGCGGTGACGCCCGCATGCCAGGCACGCAGGTCGCGGCAGGCTTGTTCGACGACGAACGTGGTGAGCGGCACGATCATCCCGTTCCGCTCGGCCAGATTGATGAATCGCTCGGGAAGCAGCGTGCCCAACGTGGGGTGCGCCCACCGCAGCAGGGCCTCGGCGCCGATGATGGAGTTGTCGGACAGCCGCACGATCGGCTGGTACAGGAGGAAGAACTCACCGCGGTCCAGCGCCTTGTAGATCGGGGTGTTGTCGTGGTCGCGGTCATACAGCGCCCATCGGTTGCGGCCGGCTTGCTTGGCCCGCGCCAGCGTGATGTCGGCTCCCTTCATCAGGTCGACCTGGGACATCTCGGAGACTTCCTGCTCCATGACGCCCACGCTGGCGGAGATGTTGATCAGGTGCCCGTCGATGTCGAAGGGCGACTCCAGGACCCGCAGCACCGAGTCGGCCAGCTCGGTGACCTCGTTGGTGCCACTGGGTTCTGGTACGAAGAACACGAATTCGTCGCCGCCCAGCCGCGCGACCATCTGTTCAGATCGCTGCAGGCACAACGAAAGTCGGTCGGCGACCTTGACCAGGACCTTGTCGCCGATGTCGTGGCCCAGGGTGTCGTTGACATCCTTGAAACAGTCCAGGTCGATATAGCAGATCCCGACCCGCGAATGCGGATTGTCGAACGCCGCACCGAGACGCTCGAAGAACTGCACCCGGTTCGGCAGGCCGGTCAGCGGATCGAAGAGAGCCTGGTGGCGCAGTTGCTGTTCGAGCTGGTGACGATCGGTGACGTCCTCGAACATCGCCACGGTGTGGATGGGGACGCCGTTGGCGTCCCGGACCAGCGAGACGTTGACGCTGTTCCATATGGTGTGTCGTCGCGATGCAGGTGCGGTTTCTCCAGGCTGACCCGGTCGACGTCACCGCGCATCAACGCCGCGTACTGCTGCCAGGTCTCCGAGGTGTCGTCCGGGTGGTTGAGGTCGGTGATGTGCAGTTTGACGAATTCTTCGACCTCGTAACCGAACATGCGGGCAAATGCGGTGTTGACCACCAGGATCTTGCCGGCCATGTCGGAGAGGCCGACCCCGATTCCGGTCTGCGCGAACACGGCGCGCAGCAGCTCGGCATCGCGGCCACTCGCGCGTCCGGTGAGCATCGACTCGAGCGCGCAGTTTTCGTCAGGCGTCGGCTGGCTGGTTTCGGCGGGCACATCGCCCGCGGAATCTTCGCGCCTGTCGTCGTGGTCGATCATTACCACCGACTCCACCTCCTCCCCCGGGTTGCTACCGAGAAAGCCAGATCAACGCTGCCCGCTGCACAGCTACTTTCTCATGCAACACATAGAAATGGGCGGATTGGGGTAAACAGAATCGACGAGTTCCCGCCACGTTCGCGGGTGACTCCTGTCCGACGTTCGGCTCGCGTTGCGCAGACGTACAATTGCCGCACCTTTTGCGAAAGGTCCGTGGCGCGTAGCGGTTCAACAATCGGTGGATGAAGTCAGCGAAGGAATGACCTCGCAATGAAACATGTGATGCGTCTGCGGGATGCAGGGCAACAAGCTGTCAGAGGACACGCGTTCTTCGACTGGCTGACCAGCGATCGGGTCCCAGCCCAGGACCGGTTGTCCATCGGTCCAGCGGGCGCACTGTTCATCATGCAGTTCCGGGACATGAACCGGTGGGTGCTGCGGTTCCCCGAGCCGCACACCGAATACGAATGGGTGATCAATCTCGGCACCCTGGAAGACGAGAAGCATTCCAAGATGTTTCTCGAGGATTGGCGCAAGCTCGAATTGGACGCACGCTTGGGCTGGCGCACCAGCGACACGCTGTGGTGGTTGTTTCTGTCTCCGGATCAGGAACCGTTCCGCCGCAGTGGAATCGAGTTCATCAGGCTGGTCGTCGACGACGGTGACGATGCGTTGATCCGGTTCGGGCACTCCGAGGCCGGAGAAGCGACGGGTCACGTCATGCTCAGCAATACGGCCCGGGTCGCGGCCACGCTGTCGAGCAAAACCGGACTGGAATACCGCTATTTCGGCCCGTACCACCTGGATTTGGAGTCGGGGCACGTCGGGAATACCGAAGGCATCTTCGAAACGGTCTCGCTGGACCCTGCACGCCGCGAGCGTGCGGCCGAGGCCTGCCAGCGCATGTTCGGCATCTTCGACGACATCTTCGACGGATTCCTGCATTACGCGAACGCCTACCTCGACAACGGCACCGTCCCGCGTCGTCCGGAACTGCCCGCACTGGCCCGCGACGACTGGACAGCACCCGCGCTGGTCGTCGCCCCCCGTGACGACCGCGACGCCGAGCTGGTGTCCTACATCGAAGAGCACAAGAACAAATTGCGCGCGCACCCGTTCTACGACTGGCTGCGCAGCGACCAACACGGTCCCGCGGACAAACTTCGTCAATTCATCCCGATGTGGGTGATGGACATCCTCGGCTACCGCGACTTGACCAAATACGCGATGACGTTCGACGAACCGTCGTCCGCCGCGCAGCATGAGGTCAACGCGTGGGCTTCGCGACTTTCCGAGCACAGCCAGCTCTTCTTGTCGGACTGGGATGCGCTCGGACTCGACGACCTACTCGACCACACCGCCAGTGACGCGCTGGAGTGGCTGTTCTTCGATCCGGACATGGACGTGCACCGGCAGAACATGATCGAGTTCGCCAAAATCGCTCTGCAACAAGAAGATCCGGTACTGCGTTGGTGGATGCTGGTGGCGCTGGAATCGACCGGCGAAGAATTCTTCGCCCAGACGCGCCCGCTGGCGTTGGCGGCGGAAAGCGAGACCGGCGGCCGGTTGGACTATCTGGCCGGCCGGCATGACCCGCCGACCGGATCGGACGGGGACAGTGTCGTCATCAGCGCGCCCGGGCCGCTCACCAGCGAGCAGTTGCAGCTCGCGAAATCCATTGCGGACCACGTGTTCGACTCGATGCAGCGCCAATTGTGGCGATCGCACGCCATAGTCCGGGCCGGGAAATACGGCAGGCTGACCGCGCACCGGTAGGGCGGGTCCCGCTGCCGTCAGGGCAGCGGGGTCAGGGCAGCGGGCCCCCGGCCGCGATCGCCGCCAGCGTGGCGAACTGCTCGCCGTCCAGCGACGCCCCACCCACCAGGCCGCCGTCGATGTCCTGTTGCGCGACAAGGTCACCCACGTTCTTGGCGTTCACCGAACCGCCGTAGAGCACCCGCACCACCTCGGCGATCTCCGGTGAAGCGATCTTTCCCAGCTCCTCGCGGATCGCCGCACACACCTCTTGGGCGTCGGCCGAGCTGGCCACCCGCCCGGTGCCGATCGCCCAGACCGGCTCGTAGGCGATCACGACCTTCTCGATCTGCTCGTTCGACAACCCGGCCAACGAGCCGCGGAGCTGTTCGACGTTGTGCGACACGTGATTTCCGGCCTCGCGGACCTCGAGGTGCTCGCCGATGCAGACGATCGGGGTCAGTTCGTGCTTGAGCGCGGCGGCGGCCTTGGCGGCCACCAACGCGTCGTCTTCGTCGTGATAGGTGCGCCGCTCGGAGTGTCCGACGACGACGAACGTGCAGCCCAGCTTGGCCAGGAAGGCCCCGCTGATCTCCCCGGTGTAGGCACCGGAGTCGTGTTGCGACAAGTCCTGCGCCCCGTAGGTGAGGCGTAGTTTGTCGCCGTCGACCAGGGTCTGCACACTGCGCAGATCGGTGAACGGTGGGATCACGGTGACGTCGACCTTGTCGAAGTACTTGTCCGGCAACGCGAATGCGATCTTCTGGACCAGCGCGATCGCCTCGAAGTGATTGAGGTTCATCTTCCAGTTGCCGGCGATCAGCGGCTTGCGACTCACTACTGTTTGCCCTTCTTAGTCTTGCTCGGGCTGGGCCTGACCCAGCACCTCGATGCCCGGAAGTGTCTTGCCCTCGAGATATTCCAGCGACGCGCCCCCGCCGGTGGAGATGTGCGAGAAGTCGTCCTCGGCAATGCCCAGCGCGCGGACCGCCGCTGCGGAGTCGCCGCCGCCGACGACGCTGAACGCGCCTTTGCCGGTCGCCGCGACGATCGCTTCGGCAACTCCGCGCGTGCCTTCCGCGTAGGCCGGGAACTCGAACACCCCCATCGGGCCGTTCCAGAAGACGGTCTGCGCGTTGGACAGTAGCGTGGTGAACCTCTTCACCGAACCGGGTCCGATGTCCAGGCCGATCAGGTCGTCGGGAATTTCGTTGGCGGCCACGGTCTGCGGCGGCGAATCGGCGTCGAACTTCTCGGTGGCCACGATGTCCACCGGCAGTCGCAGCACGTCGTGGTAGGTCTCCAACAACTTGCTGCAGGTGTCGACCATCTCCTCTTCGAGCAGCGATTTGCCGACCGAATAACCTTGTGCGGCAAGGAATGTGAAGCACATCCCGCCGCCGATGACGATGCTGTCGGCTTTGGTCGCCAGCGACTCGATGACACCGAGCTTGTCGGACACCTTCGAGCCGCCCAACACCACGGCGTAGGGCCGCTCAGTGGAACTGGTCAGCTGCTCGAGCACCTTGATCTCGTCGGCGACGAGTTTGCCCGCGTAGTGCGGCAGCAGGGTGGCGACGTCGTACACCGAGGCTTGCTTGCGGTGCACCACACCGAACCCGTCGGAGACGAAAGCCCCTCCGGGACTGACCAATTCGGCGAGTTGTTTAGCCAGCGCCAGGCGTTCGTCGTCGTCCTTGCTGGTCTCACGTTTGTCGAAGCGGATGTTCTCCAGCAGCAGGATGTCGCCGTCGGTCAGACCCTCGGCCCGGGCCAGCGCGTCGGTACCGACGACATCCCCGGCCAGCTGGACGTGCCGACCGAGTTGTTCGCCCAGCGCCTTGGCGACCGGCGCCAGCGAGTATTTGGGGTCCGGCCCGTCCTTGGGCCGGCCGAGGTGCGCGGTGACCACCAGTTTGGCGCCGGCGTCGAGCAACGCCTGCAGCGTGGGCACCGAAGCGGTGATGCGGCCGGGGTCGGTGATGTTGCCGTCATCGTCGAGAGGCACGTTCAGATCGGAGCGCACCAGCACACCGCGACCTGAAACACCTTCGGCGAGAAGGTCTTCGAGGGTCGGGATGCTCACGGCTAGAGCGACTTGCCGACGAGCTCGACCAGGTCGACGAGGCGGTTGGAGTAGCCCCACTCGTTGTCGTACCAGGACACGACCTTGGCTTGGTTGTCGATGACCTTGGTCAGGCCGGAGTCGAAGATCGAGCTGTGCGGGTCGGTGACGATGTCGGAGGACACGATCGGGGCGTCGTAGTACTTCAGGATGCCCTTGAGCGGTCCGTCGGCCGCGGCCTTGAACGCGGCGTTGATCTCGTCGGCGCTGGCCGACTTCGACAGCTCCGCGGTCAGGTCGGTGACCGATCCGGTCGGGATCGGCACCCGCAGTGCATACCCGTCCAGCTTGCCCTTCAACTCCGGCAGCACCAGGCCGATGGCCTTAGCCGCTCCGGTGGAGGTGGGCACGATGTTGAGCGCGGCGGCCCGGGCGCGGCGCAGGTCCTTGTGCGGGCCGTCCTGCAGGTTCTGGTCCTGGGTGTAGGCGTGGATGGTGGTCATCAGGCCCTTGACGATGCCGAATTCGTCGTTGAGCACCTTGGCCACCGGTCCCAGGCAGTTGGTGGTGCACGAGGCGTTGGAGATGATGTTCTGGCTGCCGTCGTATTTGTCGTCGTTGACGCCCAGAACGATGGTGATGTCCTCATCGGTGGCCGGCGCGGAGATGATCACCTTCTTGGCCCCGGCGTCCAGGTGACCCTTGGCCTTGGCGGCGTTGGTGAAAATACCGGTGGACTCGACGACGACGTCGACACCCAGGTCACCCCACGGCAGCGCGGACGGACCCTCCTTGACGGCCAGGGCCTTGATCTTGTGGTCGCCGACGACGATGGTGTCGTCGCCGTCGAGGCTGACGTCGGCAGGCAGGCGGCCCAGGATCGAGTCGAACTTCAGCAGATGCGCCAGCGTGGCGTTGTCGGTGAGGTCGTTGACGGCCACCACCTCGACGTCGGCTTTGCCCTGCTCCTGCTGGGTCAAAAGGGCGCGGTAGAAGTTGCGTCCGATTCGACCAAACCCATTGATGCCTACTCGGACCGTCACGGTGTCTCTCCTCGTCTTCTTTCGTGTCCGCTGATAAGCGCTCGTGGCCAGCCTAGATCAGTGCAACCGGGGTCGCTGGGGCCGGTAAGACTGCCGGCTCACCTACCCGGCGCGCGACTGGCGCCGTTTCGGCGGCATTCATCTCCAATCCTGGCGATGCTGTCGGTGGGAGGCGGCGCGGATTTGACGGCGTCCGCGCCATTCTCTTTGCAGACTGTCCCGGGGCTGAATCCGAGCGAACGTCACCATTTGGAAACGGCGCGGCGCGGTGTGTCATGTGTTGAACAACGGCGGCTGACAATTGGGCCGGTCGTTCGGAGACTTCGGCTATGCGGTTCTGCGGGACCACGAGGAAATATGTGAGCACGGATAAAGGAGTTGGCGTTGATGACGATCTTTGATCGATTCAACATCAAAGTTATTGCTGTCGGCGCCGGGTTGTGCGGGGCCGCCCTCTCGCTGAGCCCGGCCGCGGCCGCGGTCCCGCTGAAAACAGGCGGCTACGGATGCATCCAGGGCATGGCGGGCACAGCCGACGGCGCGGCGCTTGCCGGTGCCGGCGGGGCCGCGGCGTGCTGTGCATACGGCGGTGCGGGAGCAGCGGGTGGGCCCGCAGCCGCAGGCGGCCCGGCCGCGGGTGGCGCGGTTCCCGGTGGTGCACCAGCACCGGCCGGCGGCCCGGCACCGGGTGGCGGCCCGGCACCGGCCGGCGCCACGCCCACCGGTGTGTGCGGTCCTGCCAGTGCTCCCATCACCGGCATGGCCGGTGTTCCGGTGGTCGTGCCTGGTCCCGGCGGTGCGGTGGTGCCCATAGGTGGCCCCATCCCGGTGGGCGCACCCGTCCCGGTCGGCGCACCCGTGCCGGTCGGCGCACCCGTGCCCGTGGGCGCCCCGGTTCCGGTGGGCGCACCCGTCCCGGTGGGCGCCCCGGTTCCGGTGGGCGCACCTGTCGCCCCGGTTATCCCGGCGGGTACCCCGTTGATCGCCCTGGGTCCGGAGGGTGGAGCGGCAACCGCGCCGATCACCGACATGTCCAGGACCGGCAAGGGCGACCCGAGCCGTCCGGCGCCGACTGGTGGACCGGTGCCCGGTCAGCCTTTATCGCCCGGACCTAACGGCTGACATAAATCCGCCGTTTTTGCACCAGGCGCAGAAATTGCCGTCGCGGCATATTCGCGCGCCGAAGCGTGCGCTGAAGAAATGCGCATCCGGAAATGCAGCGCAATACCGCGATTGATCACATTACCGTCGCAATTGCGCGTCAATTCGGCGGGCTTACAATAGCGATGCTGGTTGGCCGAACCGTTCGAAAAGCGCGCACCCCGTGTTTTTCGACCGAAGATTAGTTACAATTCGGCCACCGCGAACGTCAGTGTCGCTGCCGCAACCACCGCAGCGCCGATTCGGCGGCGTGATAGCCGCACAATCCGTGTATGCCGGCGCCCGGTGGGCCGGATTGTGAACACAGGTAGATGCCCGGGACACCGATCGCATACGGGTCGAGGGCGATCCGCGGCCGGAAGATGATCTGCAGCCGGTCGTTGGCGCCGCCGATGATGTCGCCGCCGATGAAACTGGGGTTGTGCGCCTGCAGCTCGGCGGTGCCGGTGCTGACGGTGGCGACGATGCGCTCCCGGAATCCGGGCGCGAATCGTTCGATCTGGTCGACGATCGCCGCGGTGGCGTCTCCGGTGTAGCCGAACGGCACGTGGGCGTAGGCGTAGATCGGGTTGATGTTGCCCGCCGATCGGGACGGGTCGGCCAGGTACTGCTGGCCGAGCAGGACGAACGGTCGCGGCACCATGGTGCCCTGCGCGCGTTGCAGTTCGGTGTCGGCGATCTCGTCGAAGCTGCCACCCAGATGGACCGTGCCGGCCCGCCCGCAGTCGGGGTTCGTCCAGGGGATGTCGCCTTCGATCGCGAAGTCGACTTTGAACGCCGACGACCCTTCCCGATACCGCCGATACGACCGCTTGATCCGAGTGGGCATCGCATCGCCGTAGAGCTGCAGCACCTGCGCGGGGCTCAGGTCGAGCATTACGACGTCGGCGTTGGGGATGTCGCGGCGGCTGGTCACCGTCACGCCGGTGGTCACCCGACCGCCGTGCGCCTGCAGCGCCGCCCCCAGCGCGCGGGTGATCGAACCGGACCCGCCTTCGGCGACCGGCCAGCCGTACCGGTGGCCGCTGGCCAGGATCATCAGCCCCAGCGAAGCGGTCAGCGGGCGGTTCAACCGGGTGTAGGCGTGCGCGGCCGCGCCGCCGTAGAGGGCGCGCGCCTGCTCGGTGCGAAACCAGCCGGCCACCGCCGTCGCGGGCAGCACCGCCCGCGGACCGAACAGCGCCAGGCGCAGCGGATGGCGCGGCACGTGCAGCACCGGGCGCAGCAGGTCCTCGGCCAGGCTGTCGAAACCTTTCGCCAGACCGCCGATCGCGGCCCGCCACCGTCTGCGGTCGGGTCCAAGTCCCTTGGCGGTCTTGGTGATCGACTGGTACAACACACCGGCCGTGCCGTCGTCGAGCGGATGGGCGCAGTCGGCCTCCGGCCATTTCCACGTCAAGCCGTAACTCTGCAGGTCGATCTCTTGCCAGAACGGTGAACCGACGCCGAGCGGGTGAAACGCCGAGCAGTGATCGTGGATGACCCCAGGCACCGTCAACTCACCAGAGCGCGCTCCCCCGCCGATGGTGTCGTCGGCCTCGAGCACCTGCACGTCCACGCCCTGACGGGCCAGCTGTATCGCGGCGGCCAGCCCATTGGGCCCGGCGCCGACGACGACCGCGGAAGTCATGCGGGAGAGGATGTTTGGGTGGTGACGTGGACGGGGAACTCGTCGCCGGGCTCCGGCCACGGCTGGCGGGTGAGCATGTCCGCGACGTTGACGTAACCCGCCTCGATCAGACCGGTCTTGGCGTCGAAGATCCGATACCACTGCTTCTGATGCTGGATCGGTTGACCTTCGAGGACGACGACGCGGACCTCGCCCTCCTCGAAGTTGCACCGACGCTGGACCGCCTCGAGCAGTTGCTCGTTGTGCAGGTGGCCCTCGCCGAAGTTCCAGCCGACCAGCGGGCCGGCCACGATCTCACCTTCGCGGATCTTGTAGTCGGCCTCGTTGTCGATCGCGCGGGGCAGCAGCCCGTTGAGCGCCCGACCGTGGGTGTGCATGGCACGGAACGCGGCGGTTTTGTCCGCCATGATCTCAGCGGTCGCCGGGTCGTAGAGCCTGGCCAACTGATTCACCACCAGCGCAGAGCTTTTCACGACTTCGGCGTCGATCTTTTCCTCCGCGCCGGGGCCGAAACACCACACACTGGTGGCCCAGTTCCCGGCGTAGTAGCGCATGCCGGGCAGGAAGGAAATCTTGGCCGGGAACAGATTTCCCGCCACCGCGACCGCGGCCGCGGTCAGCACCAGCGCCAGCAGCAGCGGCGAGTGGAGGTCGGTGGCCCGGACCGAGCCGTAGTGACCGAACAGGTAGAACAGCGAGAAGATGAAGAACACGTTCCATTCCAACGGAACTCCCATCGGGAGGTTGGACAGGATGTTGAGGTGAAAGATCACCATGAACCCGATCAGGAACCAGCGCCAGGGCTGATCACCGGCGACGAAAACCAGAATCGTCGGGACCACGAATTCCGCGGTGGTGCCGCCGACATGGGCCATCAGTTTCGGTATCACGGTGGGCCGCAGGTCGTTGACAGGGTCGAGGTAGAGCCGATGCTTGAGCGGGGTGAACAGTTTGCTGCGCAGCAGGGCGTTGTTGCTCGTCATCACCGACACGACGTAGGGAAAGTGGTGATTGAGCTTCGAGGTCGCCGCTCCCCACCACAGCAACAGCATGATGAGCTTGTACGCCGCGATCTGGTCGGTGAACGGAAAGAAGAACACGAACAACTTCAGCCAGTAGTGCTCGCCGCGCGCGGCCAGGAAAATGGTCTTGTCGCGCAGCCCTAACAGTGCCAGCGCGACGATGATCGGAATCACCAGGACGGGGTTGAGCAGACCCACATCACCGTCGTTGCCGATCGGCCCGTCTCCGGGTGCCAGCATCGCCCACACCCCGCTGGCCAGTACGACAACGTAGAGCACGATGTCGGCGATGGAACGGGAGTCACCGCGGGTGAACGGGACCTTGTCGCCCCACGGTGGGAGACGAATTGTGTTGGGACGCAACCAATACAGGAATCCACCGATGGGTGGCATGAAGCGACCGGTGAGTGGCCCGGACCCGCAACCGAAACCCAGCACCTCGAAGAGCAGGGTGAACACGATGAACTTCTGGTAGACGATGGGCTGCGTCCACCACTGGGCGATGTTGCCCAGGCCGCCCAGGCCGGGAGTCAGGGAGATGACGGCGGCGGGCACGGCGACGTACAGGATGATCTTCAGCAGGTAGATCAGGTACACGGCATACGGTGTGCCGAAGCCGTTCTCGGCCCAGTGCCGGGTCACCACCTGCAGGCGTTCGGCCCGCGGCAGGCTTGGCCAGGTGTCGCGATCGACGTCTGGAAGGTCTGGTGACATGAATCCCATGACGGCTCCAATTCCGAGGTAGCACGCAGTGGGTCCAAATGTATCGGGCCGGGCAATGCCTACTCGGACCGGCGGCGGCCCGATCGGCGGAACTACCGGCCGGCCGGGCAGATCACGGAGCTTCGGAGTGTGGGCCGGGGAAGCGTCGCTGCAGATTCACGATCATCGCTTCGACCGCCCGCCGCTCCTGCTGCTCGAGCCGCAGCAGGTCGCGGAATCCGATGACGTTCTCGATGTCGCCGGCGGCCTGTGAATAGGTGATCGCGGCGCGGCATTTCTCGATCCGGTAGTCGATGCGTCGCAGGTTCAGCCTGAACAGGGCGAGAAAATACTCGCCTTGACGCCGATCCCCCACGAGCGGCTCGGCGGCATATCGGGGGGCGGCCGGCCCGGGCGGTTGCGGCGGCGGTGACGGCACGAAATTCTCTGCATGGTAATTGTTTTCGTCACCGACCCGGCGTTGATGGACGCCCACGTTCCGCGAGAACAGCGCACCGGGCTGGTGCGCGCGCAGGAGAGCCGAGACGTCCACGAAGGAACGATAACGTCCATTATCGTGCCGATACCATGTGTCGCGACGCCGAAGCTCACCACCTCTTTTGTGCGCGCAGCACGAACGTGCTCACGACGTGGACCCGCGCAACACCGTCGGACCCATCCACCGGCAGACCTCGAGCGCCATCTGCACCCTGAACACGGCAACGGGGTCGTCGAAGTCCTGTCCGCAGCGCTTCATCGCCTGGCTGACCCGATACTGGATTGTGTTGCGGTGCAGGGTCATTGCCTCAGCGGTGGCCACATAGCTGCGGTTGCGGACCAGGAATTCGCGCAGCGTCTCGCGCAACCAGCGGTTGCGTTCGTCGTCGGTGTCGAGGGCGCCCAGCGCGTCGGCGACAAACCGTTGCAGCTCTTCTGGGTCGCTGGCCATCAACGCGATCGGCGCGACGTCGCCGTAGCAGACGACCCGTTGGCGGGGATGGTCACCACGGGCAAGCGCCACCGTCTTGGCACGTTCGGCTTGCCGCAACGAGGTCCGAAAGCCGTCCAGTCCGTGCTCGACCCGCCCGCACGCGAGGTTCGCATCGATGCGGGCCGACTCGAACGCCGCACGCAGCCGCACCGGGTCGGCCGGGACGGTTTCCCCGGTGGGCAGCGGCGAAAACCACAGGCGGGCCTCGCGCTCGTCGGTCGGCACCATCAGGTAGCGTCCCGCGGCACCCATTTCACCCGCCATCATCGACCCGGCCTTGTCGAACATCGCCGCCACGTCGTGGGCGGTCACGGTGGCGTCCGCCCACAGCACCGCCGCAAGGTGCGCGCCGTGCAACGGGTACCCCAAGACCATCTCGGCGCGCTGGACGTCGATCGGGGTGCCGGACAGCACGTCGGTCACCCACTGCTGCTGCAGTCCGCTACGGCGGCTCACCCAGCGGTCGTGTTCCTGCTCGTAGGCCACGATCAGCTGGTCACCGACCACATCCACGAAGCGCGAGCAGCGGTTGACCAGCTCGATCACCGCCGGCATCCGCTGGGCGGGTTCCATCAGGGCAGCGAACTGCATCGCCTGCTGTAGGAACTGTGCGTGCCCGATGCGGTGCGCTCGAACCAGAGCCGACAGCGGGGCATCGCGTTGTGCCGCGGCCCGCGCGTAGGCCAGAGCGGCCGCCGGAGCTTCCAGGAACGGTTCGGGCGGATCTCGCTCCAGGTAGTGGATGCCCGCAACCATGTTCTCGGTCAGGCTCCCCCGCCACAACGCCAGCATTCGGCTGTCGTAGTCCAGGCCGGGGATCTCTTTTTTCATCGTGGCGAACAACTCGGTGACGAACTCGTCGCGAATCATCTCCATCTGCCGCGCGATCACCGACAGCTGACCGTGGGATTCGGTGTCCGGATCAGCCATCTCTGGGCCCCTTCCGCAGAACCGTCACCACCACTGTGCCCGCACCGGGCGCACGACGGGAAGGTTTTCGCCGCTCGCAGCTCCGCCCGCTGCGGTGACCAGCGCGCCGCGCTCGTCGGGATGCCGGTGACGTGGCTGCCGGTGCCTCGGGGCGCTCGCTACGATCTAGGAACTCGTCGGCAAAGGAGCCTCAGTGAGCGAAGACGACATCGGCAAATTCGACCCTGGCATGACCCAGCGGATGATCTCGGTCATGCGCCCGATGTTGAAGACGTACTTCCGTAGCGAGGTGCATGGCCTGGATTCGTTCCCCCCCGGTGGCGGCCTGGTGGTGGCGAATCATTCCGGCGGTCAGTTCCCGATGGACGTGCCGATCTTCAGCGTCGATTTCTACGACAAGTTCGGCTACGACCGTCCGGTGTTGACATTGAGCCACGACATCCTGTTCACCGGCCCGACCGGCGACTTCTTCCGCAAGGTCGGCTACATCCGGGCCAACCGGGAGAATGCCGCCAAGGCGTTGCGTTCGGGCGGCGTGGTGGTGGTGTTCCCCGGTGGCGACTACGACGCCTACCGGCCGACGGCTGCCGAGAACGTCATCGACTTCAACGGCCGCAAGGGATACGTCAGCACCGCCATCGAAGCCGGAGTCCCGATCATCCCGATGGTCTCCATCGGGGGCCAGGAGACCCAGCTGTATCTGACCCGTGGCACCTGGCTGGCCCAGCGACTCGGGTTAAAGCGCCTGCTGCGCAGCGACATCCTGCCGCTGTCCATCGGCTTTCCGTTCGGCCTGACCAGTCCGATCCCGCCCAACCTGCCACTACCGTCCAAGATCGTGACGCAGGTGCTGGCACCGATCGACATCACCAAGGAGTTCGGCGAAGACCCCGACATCGAGGCCGTCGACGAGCACGTGCGGTCGGTGATGCAAGCGGGTCTCAACGAGCTCGCCGCCAAGCGTCGATTCCCGATCCTGGGCTGAGCCATGGCATCTCGAATCGAAGAGGTCCTCGGAGTCGTCCGCACCATGACGCGCGCGGGAATGATCGCGCCGATCCGCCCCGACCGCTACGTGAAGATGATTCTTGCCATGCGTCGCGAGGGCATGGGCATGACGACGGGTTTCGCCGGCGCACCGCAGCGCTGTCCGGACCGTCCCGCCCTGATCGACGAGCTGGGCACGCTGACGTGGCGGCAACTGGACGAGCGGATCAACGCGCTGGCCGCGGCCCTGCAGCAGCTGCCGTCGGGCCGGCCCAAGGTCGTCGGCGTCATGTGCCGCAACCATCGCGGGTTCGTCGAAGCGGTCGTGGGCGCCAACCGGATCGGCGCCGACGTGCTGTTGCTCAACACGTCTTTCGCCGGACCGGCACTCGCCGAAGTGGTGAACCGCGAGGGCGTCGACGCGGTGATCTACGACGAGGAGTTCACCGAGACGGTCGACCGCGCGGTGGCCGACCGGCCGGACACCGTCCGCATCCTGGCGTGGACCGACTCCGAGCACGACGTGACTGTCGAGAAACTGATCACAGCGCACATCGGCCAACAACCACGGCGCGACGGCGGCAAGGGCCAGATCATCCTGCTCACCTCGGGCACCACCGGAACACCGAAGGGCGCCAAGCAATCTGGCGGTAATGCCGGAGTAGGCACGCTCAAGGCGATTCTGGACCGCACCCCGTGGCGGGCTGAGGAGACGATCGTGATCGTCGCCCCGATGTTCCACGCATGGGGCTTCTCGCAGTTGATCTTCGCCGCGTCGCTGGCCTGCACGATCGTCACCCGTCGCAAGTTCGACCCGGAAGCGACGCTGGATCTCATCGACCGCCACCAGGCCACCGGCCTGGCGGTGGTGCCGGTGATGTTCGACCGCATCATGGAGCTGCCCGACGAGGTCCGCAACCGGTACAGCGGGCGCTCGTTGCGGTTCGCCGCGGCGTCGGGTTCCCGGATGCGACCCGACGTCGTCATCTCGTTCATGGACCAGTTCGGCGACGTGATCTACAACAACTACAACGCCACCGAGGCCGGCATGATCGCCACCGCGACGCCGGAGGACCTGCGCGCCGCCCCCGACACCGCGGGCAAACCGGCCGGCGGAACCACAATTCGTATCCTGGACAACGACTTTCAGGAATTGCCCACCGGCGAGACCGGCACCATCTATGTACACAACGACACCCAGTTCGACGGGTACACATCCGGCAAGACCAAAGATTTCCACGCCGGGTTCATGTCGTCGGGCGACGTCGGTTACCTCGACGAGAACGGCCGGCTGTTCGTCGTCGGCCGTGACGACGAGATGATCGTCTCGGGTGGCGAGAACATCTATCCCATCGAGGTGGAGAAGACGCTGGCCACCCATCCCGAGGTGGCCGAAGCATCGGTGATCGGCGTGGACGACGAAAAGTACGGCCAGCGGTTGGCGGCCTTCGTGGTCCTGGAGCCGGGCGCCAACGCCGACGTCGAAACCCTCAAACAGCACGTGCGGGACAACCTGGCCAACTACAAGGTGCCCCGCGAGATCACCGTGCTCGACGAACTGCCACGCGGCAGCACCGGCAAGATCCTGCGCAACGAACTCAAGGAGAAAGCGAGCGGCTCGTGAACCTCCGTCCGTTGCTGACCCAACTGCGCCGCCCGCGGCCGCTGACCCGCGGCGCGGTCGAATTCGTCAACGCCGCCAACGGTTTACGGCCGATCACCCGCAACCCCTGGGCCGCCCCGACGGTGTTCTGGTTCGGCTGGCCGACCTCGGAGGTGCCGGCGCTGTACGGCGCAGTGTCGGCATTGGACGCGGTGCGTCGCGGCCGTCGCGGTGATTTCGCCGGACCGAAAGGGAAGCTGGCGTTGGCGCTGACGGCCGCGTCCTGGGTGATGCTGGGCGTGATCGGCTACCGCGGCGTCAAGACTCCCGGACCGGTGCTGGAGTCCGCGCTGACCGAAGAACTCGGAGCCGATTACGCCGACGAACTTCGCGACCTGCCCACCGAGATCGCCGAGCGATCCGGCCGCCGCAATCCGCCGCTTCGGTCCACCGGTGCCCGGCGACGCTATGTGGACAAAGAGAACATCGTGCGTTACGGGCCGCACGGGCGGGCCAACCTGGCCGACATCTGGCGTCGCCGCGACCTGCCCAAGGACGGCAAGGCCCCGGTGCTGCTACAGGTGCCCGGCGGCGCCTGGATGATCGGGTGGCGCCGTCCGCAGGCGTATCCCTTGATGGGACACCTGGTTTCGCGCGGCTGGGTGTGTGTGTCGATGAACTACCGCGTCTCGCCGTTGCACACCTGGCCGGACCACATCGTCGACGTCAAGCGGGCGCTGACGTGGGTGAAGGAGAACATCGCCGACTACGGTGGCGACCCCAATTTCGTTGCGATCAGCGGTGGTTCGGCCGGCGGGCATCTGTCGGCGCTGGCCGCCCTGACGCCCAACGATCCGAAGTTCCAGCCCGGGTTCGAAGACGCAGACACCTCCGTGGTGGCGGCGGTCCCGTTCTACGGCCGTTACGACTGGTTCTCCATCGACGAGCCGGGACGGGGCGAATTCCTGGAAGTGCTGGCGCGACTGGTCGTCAAGAAGAAACTCAGCACGCACCGGCAGATCTACGTCGACGCGTCCCCGATCACCTACGTGGGTCCGGACGCGCCGCCGTTCTTCGTGTTGCACGGAACCGACGACTCGCTGATCCCGGTGGAAGAGGCCCGCGAGTTCGTCGAGGAGTTGCGTGCGGTGTCCAAGTCGCCGGTCGCCTACGCGGAGTTACCCAACGCACAACACGCCTTCGACATCTTCGAGTCCCCGCGGGCGAACAAGTCCGCCGAGGCGGTCGCCCGGTTCCTGTCCTGGGTGTACGTGACGAAGAACTCGGCGAAGGATTAGCTGGGCAGCTACAGGCCCGCGGCCCGCTCCAGTTCGGCCAGCGCCGGTTCGATGGCGTCGGCCATCTCGTCGATGTCGTTGGCCACCTCCGGCGTCGTGACGAACCCGAAGTCCAGGCAGTCCTGGTAGGAGAAGCAGGTGATGTTGAGCGCGACGTCCATCACCGGAGGCCCGAGCGGGACCAGCGAGTCGAGCTTGGCGCCGGCCATGTAGAGCGGGATCGGCGGACCGGGCACGTTCGACACGACCAGGTTGATCGGCGCCAGATTGCGCGACAGGCCCGAAGCCGTGTACGTGCGCGCGGCCAACTGCAGCAGGCCCGGCGGCGTGGTCTCGGTCAGCCCCATGATCTGGTGCGCGGACAGCGCTTTGGCCATTTCCTTGGCGCTGCGGGTGCTTTCGTGGATCGCCAGGAGCCGCTCACCCGGGTCGTCGATGTCGGTGGCCAGCGACGCCGTCATCGAGCTGATCTGGTTGCCGACGTCGGACTTGTTCTCCTCGGTGCGGGTGGACACCGGGATCTGGGCGATCAACGGTTTGTAGGGCAGCTCGTCACGCTTCTGCAGGTATTCCCGCGCCGCCCCGGCCACCAGCGCGAGCACGACGTCGTTCAGCTTGACGCCGAACGCATCCTTGACCTTCTTGGCCCGCTCCAGCTCGACGCGGCAGCCGGTGATACGCCGATGCGGTGACACCGCCGCGTTGAACCTGGTCTTGGGCGCGTCAAAATAGCGGGGCGGTCGGGTGCTGACACCGAGCGCGGCGATCTGCTGACGCACCGTCTGCTCCACCAACCGGGCGATGCGGAACGGGGTCATGACGCCGACGTTGACCAGGGCGCCGAGCGCGCGGCGCTCCAGACCGGGGATGGTGAACCCGACGAAGCCGACCGTCTCCTTCTGCGGCGGGCGCGGTTCCGGCGAGACGTCCAACAGGATCTCGCCGAGCCCGGCTCCCGAGACCCCGTCGACGATGGCGTGATGCATCTTGGTCAACGTCGCGATGCGGCCGCCCTCGACGCCTTCGATGACCCACAGTTCCCACAGCGGCCGGGAGCGGTCCAGCTTGTAGGACATCAGCCGGCCGACAAGCTCCTCGACCTCGCGCCGCCCGCCGGGCGCCGGGACACCGATACGGCGGACATGGAAGTCGATGTCGAGTTCCTCGTCCTCGACGAACCACGGCCGGTCCAGACCCAGCGGTGCACCCTCGACCCGCCAGCGCAGCTGCGGGATCTCCGGCAATCGCTCGATGAGCAGTTCCCGCAGACGCTGGAAACTGTAGTCAGGCGCTTTTCTTGGGTCGCAGATCGCCAGCGCACCGACGTGCATGTGCCAGCCGGCGGTCTCTGCCGACCAGAACGCCGCGTCAACACTCGAGAGCCGTTTCATCCAACGACCGTAGCCCGCAGCCACCCGCCGAAGCCAGCAACCTCGGCAAATCTCACAGCGCGTCGGACTTTATCTCTCGCGTGAGTCCGTGGGCTTCCGGTGTCAGTCCGAGGGCTTCCGGTGTCACGCACCGAAGGCGTGGAGCACGCCGATACCCGCGAGGGGCCCCAAAATGTACGGCAAAGCACCGGTTTTCTGGCATTTTGGGGACGCTCGCGCGACGCGAACCGTCGGTCAGGCGTCCTCGAGCAGGTCCGGCGTCACCGCCGCCTCGGTGTCGGGGATGCCGTCCACTTTCGCCTTGCGGTCAGCCATCGACAGCAGCCGCCGAATACGGCCCGCCACAGCATCTTTGGTCATCGGCGGGTCGGCCAGCCGGCCGAGTTCCTCCAGCGAGGCCTGCCGGTGCTCGACACGCAGCCGCCCGGCAGTGGCCAGGTGGTCGGGAACGGTGTCGCCCAGGATCTCCAGGGCGCGTTCCACCCGGGCGGCCGCCGCCACCGCCGCACGCGCCGAACGGCGCAGGTTGGCGTCGTCGAAGTTGGCCAGCCGGTTGGCCGTGGCCCGGACCTCGCGGCGCAGCCGGCGTTCCTCCCAGACCAGCCGCGTGTCCTGAGCCCCCATCCGGGTCAACAGCGCGCCGATCGCTTCGCCGTCGCGGACCACCACCCGGTCGGCGCCGCGCACCTCCCGCGCCTTGGCGCTGACCCCTAGCCGGCGCGCCGCACCGACCAGCGCCAGCGCCGCCTCCGGCCCCGGGCAGCTGACCTCCAGCGCCGAGGACCGACCCGGCTCGGTCAGCGACCCGTGCGCCAAGAACGCTCCCCGCCAAGCTGCTTCGGCGTCGGCGACGCTGCCGCCGACCACCTGCGCCGGCAGCCCGCGTACCGGACGCCCGCGCATGTCCAGCAGACCGGTCTGGCGCGCCAACGCCTCGCCGTCACTGGCGACCCGCAGCACGTATCGGGTGTTCTTGCGAATCCCGCTGGCCGACAACACATGCACGACGGCGTTGTAGCCGTAGAGGTCGAAGATGTCCTTGCGCAGCCGGCGCGCGATGCTGCCCAGGTCGACCTCGGCTTCGACGACCACACGCCCGGCCACGATGTGCAACCCGCCCGCGAACCGCAGCAGCGACGTGACTTCGGCACGGCGCGCGCTGACCGACTTGACCACCAGACGGCTCAGCTCGTCCTTGACTTCGGTCGTCATCGCCACGCGTCGTCACCCCTTGGTTCGTTCCCGACGGTCACCGTCAATCGGCAGCTCTGTCGTGGCCGCCACTCCGAGCCCCGTGGGGTCCTCGAGACGAGCCTTGCCGCGCACCCGCACCCCGTCCAGGACTGCCGCCAGCTTGCCCGGGTCATGTAAAGGTGTACCAGGTCTGGCGACGTCGACGAAGTGGACCTCCGCCTGTAGCAGCGTCGCGGTGCGGCGCAGTTGGTCGCGCTCCCGATCGCTCGGCACCCGTTCGGCATCGATGATGATGTCGTCCACGGTGAACTCCGGGGCGTGCTGGACGAGCACATGAAGATGGCGTTCCACCGAGAACCCGGCGGTCTCCCCCGGTTCGGCCACCAGATTGAGCACCAGGGCCTTGCGGGCGGCGGTGGCCCGCAACGCCTCCCGCAGACCGGGGACCAGCACGTGCGGGATCACGCTGGTGAACCAGGAACCGGGTCCCAGGACCACCTGCTCGGCGGCCATGATGGCGTCGACGGCCTGCCGGGTGGCCGGCGGATCTGCGGGCAGCAACCGCACCCGGCGCACCTTGCCCGGGGTCGTCGCGATCGCCACCTGGCCGCGGATCGACCGGAACATGCGCGGGTCGGACTCCAGGCCGGACACGTCGGCCTCGATCTGCAGCGCGATCGGGCACATCGGCAGCACCCGGCCCTTGACGCCGAGGATGTGTCCGATCTCGTCGAGCGCCGCCACCGGATCGGCCAGCACCTCGGACAGCCCGGCCAGCAGCAGATTGCCGATCGGATGCCCGGCCAGCGCGCCGCTGCCGCCGAAGCGGTGCTGCATGATGGTCGCCCACAGCCGTCCGTGCGGACTGTCGGAAGCCAACGCCGCCAACGCCATTCGCAGATCACCCGGCGGCACCACGTCCAGCTCGCTGCGCAGGCGGCCCGACGAGCCGCCGTCGTCGGCGACGGTCACGATGGCGGTGACGTACGGGGTCAGCCGGCGGGCCGCCGACAAGGTCGCATACAAGCCGTGCCCGCCGCCCAGCGCGACGATGCTCTGCGCTATCGGGGCGCTCACTCGCGGCCCAGATCCCGGTGCAGCACCCGCACCGCCAGCTGTGGATCCGACCGCAGCAATCCCATCAGCGCCTCGGCGATCGCCACGCTGCGGTGCTTGCCGCCCGTGCAACCGACCGCGACCGTCATGTAGCGCTTACCCTCCCGCCGATAGCCGCCGACCACCAGCGACAGCAACTGATGGTAGGTCCGCAGGAACTCCGCCGCGCCGGGTTGGCGCAAGACGTAGTCGCGGACCGCCTCGTGCTGGCCGGTCAGCGGGCGCAGTTCGTCCACCCAGTGCGGGTTCGGCAGGAACCTGACATCCATCACCATGTCGGCGTCCATCGGCAGCCCGTATTTGAATCCGAAGGATTCCACGGTGACGCTGGTGGTCGCGGCCGTGGTGTTGCCGAACGCGCGCTCGATGCTTTCCCGCAGACCTCGCACCGACAGCGTCGAGGTGTCGATGATCAGGTCCGCGTTGGCGCGCACCGGAGCCAGCATCCTGCGTTCGGCGGCGATCCCTTCGGCCAGGGTCTGCTCCCCCTGCAGCGGATGACTGCGCCGGTTGTTCTCGTAGCGGCGGACCAACATGTCGTCGGAGGCCTCCATGAACACCACCCGCGGAGTGATGTTGCGGGTCGCCAGTTCGTTACGCACCTCGTCGAGGTCGCCGGTGAAGCCGCGGGACCGCACGTCCATCACCACCGCGAGTTGGGTGATGCGGGATCCGGCGGCCAGCCCGAAATCGACCATCCGGGTGATCAATTGGGGCGGCAGGTTGTCGGCCACGTACCAGCCGAGGTCCTCCAGCACCTTGGCCGCGGTGCCCCGCCCGGCGCCCGAGAGCCCGGTCACCAGCACGACGTCGATGCCGGCCGGCGCGTCGTCAGTGGTCAATTCGGGGGCCCCTCCTCGTCCGATCGGGATTCCGGCTGCGGTGCCGGCGGTGTCGGCGCCAGAGCTTCCAGGACCGCCGTGGCGGTCGCCACGCCGATACCGGGAACGGCGGTGATCTGGTCGACGGTGGCTTCTTTGAGGCGGGCCAGCGACCCGAAGTGGGTGACCAGCGCCTTGCGACGGTGCTCGCCGAGGCCGGGCACGGAGTCCAGTGCCGAGGCCGTCATCCGCTTGGATCGTTTGCTGCGATGGTAGGCGACGGCGAACCGGTGGGCTTCGTCGCGCACCCGCTGCAACAGGTAGAGGCCCTCGCTGTTGCGCGGCATGATGATCGGGTCCGGCTCCGCGGGCACCCAGATCTCTTCGAGCCGTTTGGCCAGCCCGATGACGGCGACGTCGGTGATGCCGAGTTCGTCGAGCACGGCTTTGGCGGCGTTGACCTGCGGGGCGCCGCCGTCGACGACGTAGAGGTTGGGCGGGTAGGCGAAGCGCCGCGACTTGCCCTCCGGGGACAGCAGATTCGGGTCCTTCTGCTCGCTGAGGTGCCGCCAGAACCGTCGCCGGGTGACCTCGGCGACGGACGCCACGTCGTCCGAGCGGCCCTCCCCCGCCGCTTCCCGGATCCCGAAGTGCCGGTAGTCCGATTTGCGGGGCAGGCCGTCCTCGAAGACCACCAGCGAGCCGACGACGTCGGTGCCCTGCACGTGGCTGATGTCGACGCATTCGATGCGCAGCGGGGCTTCGGCCAAGCCGAGGGCTTCCTGAATGTTCTGCAACGCAGCGGATCTGGCGGTGAAGTCGCCGGCCCGCTTCAACTTGTGTTGCTGCAGCGCATCTTTGGCGTTGCGGTGCACGGTTTCGGCCAGCGCCTTCTTGTCGCCGCGGCGCGGCACCCGCAACGAGACCTTGGCGCCGCGTAAGCCCGACAACCAGTCGGTCAGTTGGTCGTGGTTGGACGGCAGACAAGGCACCAGCACGTCGCGGGGCACCGGGTTGACGGATTCGTCTGCGGCACCACCTAATTCGGCCTGTTCGCCGTAGAACTGCGTCAGGAACTGCTCGACCAACTGCTCGGCGCCGGTGTCGCCGGGATCGGCCGACTTCTCCACGATCCAACCCCGCTGACCACGAACCCGCCCGCCGCGAACGTGGAACACCTGCACCGCCGCTTCCAGTTCGTCCTCGGCGAAGGCCACCACGTCGGCGTCGGTGCCGTCGCCGAACACCACCGCCTGCTTCTCCATGGCCCGCTTGAGGGCGCCCAGGTCGTCCCGGAGCCGGGCGGCGCGCTCGAAGTCCAACTCGTCAGAAGCCGCGTGCATCTGCTGTTCGAGTTCGCGGGCGTAGCGGTCGGTCTTGCCGGACAGGAAATCGCAGAAGTCCATCACGATCTGGCGGTGCTGCTCCGCGCTGACCCGGCCGATGCAGGGCGCCGAGCATTTGTCGATGTACCCGAGCAGGCACGGCCGGTCGATCTGGCTGTGTCGCTTGAAAACTCCGGCCGAGCAGGTTCGGGCCGGAAACACCCGGGTGAGCAGGTCCAGCGTTTCCCGGATCGCCCACGCGTGTGAGTACGGCCCGAAATAGCGCACACCCTTGCGCCGCGGGCCGCGGTAGACCATCAGACGCGGGAACTCCTCGTTGAGGGTGACGGCCAGCACCGGGTAGGACTTGTCGTCGCGGTAGCGGACGTTGAAGCGGGGATCGAACTCCTTGATCCAGTTGTATTCCAGCTGCAGCGCCTCGACCTCGGTGTTGACCACCGTCCACTCGACCTTGGCGGCGGTGGTCACCATCTGCCGGGTGCGCGGGTGCAGGCCGGCGACGTCGGCGAAGTACGAGGTAAGGCGGCTGCGCAGGCTCTTGGCCTTGCCGACGTAGATGACCCGGCCGTGCGTATCCCGGAACCGGTACACGCCGGGCTCGACCGGGATGGACCCGGGCGGGGGGCGATAGGTGGCGGGATCTGGCACCCATCCAGGCTAATAGGCGGGTCACCCGTGCTCGGCCGGGGCGTTCGGGCGGTTCGGCGCGTCAGTCCGGCGAGCGGACCAGGTCGGGACGGTATCGGGCCAGCAGCGCGCGGACGGCGTCCATCGAAGCGACTGCGCGCTCCTTGTCCACCGCCTGAATTGCCGTCACGGGAATGTACTCGTCGTCCGGAAGGTCGATGCGCGCCCACCGACTGCCGAGGGGAAACGACACGTCGACGACGTCGGACCACGGAACCAGCTTGTCGCCCAGCACATTACGAACCGAAAGGCCGGCAGCTCCCACACGTAGCCGGGGCCGTGTCAGCAACAACACCGCGCCCGCGAGCACCGTCCCGAGCAGCGCCATCGCCACCTGGTCGGCTGTCTGGAAGACCACCCCGCTGGTTCCCCGCTTCAGCATCAGACCGCCGCCGATGTGGGTCACCAGGATGACGAGCGCCGCGCCGTAGGCGAACAACGGCGTCAATCGGGGACGGCACACCAGTTCCCACTCGCCCGGTTCGGGTTTGGCCATCATGATCGGGCGCGCAAGTCGCGCAGGGTCAGTGCGGTGCTCAGCGCGGCCGCGGCGGCCTGGGCACCTTTGTCTTCGACGGACGAGGGAAGCCCGGCGCGATCCAGCGCCTGCGCTTCGGTGTTGGTGGTCAGCACCCCGTTGGCCACCGGGGTGGCGGCGTCCAGCGAGACCCGGGTCAGCCCCTGGGTGACGGCGTCGCAGACATAGTCGAAGTGCGGTGTCTGACCGCGTATCACGACGCCCAGTGCGACGACGGCATCGTGATTGCGGGCCAGTTCCTGTGCCACGACGGGGATTTCGATCGCACCGAGCACGCGTACCACCGTCGGGTCGTCGACGCCGGACTCGGTTGCGACCTTGCGCGCGCCGGCCAGCAGCGCGTCGCAAATGGTGCCGTGCCAGGTGCTGGCGACGATGCCCAACCGCACACCGGACGCATCCAGCACCGGAATGTCCGGGATGCCGGCCCCACCACTCATTTTGCGCCGCTCCTCAGCATCGCTGCGTCCCCCGCAAGTGGGCGGCGCACCCACTGCATAGGCGCCGGCGCGTCACAGCGCACCGCCGAATTCACCTGGCAGATGGACGGATTCGTGGAAATCGTCCAGACCCGCCAAGTCGTGGCCCATCTTGTCACGCTTGGTCATCAGGTAGCGGATGTTTTCGGCGTTCGCCCGTACCGGCAGCGCCACCCGCTCGATGATGTGCAGCCCGTAGCCGTCCAGACCGACCCGCTTGGCCGGGTTGTTGGTCAGCAGCCGCATCGAGCGCACACCCAGGTCGACCAGGATCTGCGCGCCGATCCCGTAATCGCGTGCGTCAGCGGGCAATCCGAGCTTGAGGTTGGCGTCCACGGTGTCTTCGCCGGCGTCCTGCAGCTGGTAGGCCTGCAGTTTGTGCATCAGGCCGATGCCGCGGCCCTCGTGGCCACGCATGTAGAGCACCACGCCGCGGCCCTCACGGGCCACCATCGCCATCGCCGCGTCCAGCTGCGGCCCGCAGTCACAACGGCGGGACCCGAACACGTCGCCGGTCAGGCACTCCGAGTGCACGCGCACCAGCACGTCGTCACCGTCACCGGTGGGTCCGGCGATGTCACCGCGCACCAGCGCGACGTGCTCGACGTCCTCGTAGATGCTGGCGTAGCCGATGGCCCGGAACTGACCGTGCCGCGTCGGGATCCGGGCTTCGGCGATCCGCTCAATGTGCTTCTCATGCTTGCGCCGCCACTCGATGAGGTCGGCGATGGTGATCAGCGCCAGGCCGTGTTCGTCGGCGAAGACCCGCAGTTCGTCGGTCTGGGCCATCGAGCCCTCGTCCTTCTGACTGACGATCTCGCAGATGGCGCCTGCGGGCTGCAGACCGGCCATCCGGGCCAAATCCACCGCCGCCTCGGTGTGGCCGGGACGGCGCAACACGCCACCGTCCTTGGCGCGCAACGGAACCACGTGCCCCGGGCGGGTGAAATCCTGGGCGATGCTGGCCGGGTCGGCCAGCAGCCGCATCGTGGTGGCCCGATCCGATGCCGAAATGCCGGTTCCCACACCGATTCTCGCATCCACGGTAACGGTGTAGGCGGTGCCGTGCTTGTCCTGGTTCACCGCGTACATCGGCAGCAGACCCAGCCGGTCGCAGACCTCGCCGTCCAACGGCACGCACAGGTAGCCGGAGGTGTAGCGGACCATGAACGCCACCAGCTCGGGGGTGGCCTTCTCCGCCGCGAAAATCAGGTCGCCCTCGTTCTCGCGGTCCTCGTCATCGATGACGACGACGGCCTTGCCCGCCGCAATGTCGGCAACCGCCCGTTCGACGGAGTCCAACCTCGTCATCGTTGTCACCTTGCTGATAGGAGCGTTCGCCTGCACTCAGTATGAACCACCGGCGGGTCCCCGTTATTCGCGACGGCAGTTGAGCCGCGTCACTTCGCGATGAGCCGCTCGACGTATTTGGCGATGACGTCGACCTCGAGGTTCACCTGGGTTCCGACCGGGGCGGACCCCAACGTCGTCAGCTCTCGGGTGGTGGGAATCAGCGACACCTCGAACCAGTCGCGGGGTTGCGCACCGAGGCCCGACACGGTCAGCGAGATCCCGTCCACGGTGATCGAGCCCTTCTCCACGACATACCGGGCCACCGTCGCCGGCATCTCCACCCGCACCACTTCCCAGTGCTCAGAGGGCGTGCGGCCGACGATCACCCCGGTGCCGTCCACGTGTCCCTGCACGATGTGCCCGCCCAGCCTGCTGTTGACCGCGGCCGCGCGTTCCAGGTTCACCCGGCTGCCGGGCTGCAGCTCGCCCAGATTCGAACGGTTCAGCGTCTCGGCCATCACGTCGGCGCTGAACTGCCCGTCGGGCAGTACCTCGACCACCGTCAGGCACACCCCGTTGACGGCGATCGAGTCGCCGTGCCCGGCGTCGGAGGTGACAACCGGGCCGCGAATGGTCAGTCGCGCGGCGTCGGCCAGGACATCCCGGCCGGTCACCTCCCCGAGTTCCTCGACAATTCCGGTGAACATCGCACCAGGTTAATGACTGTGAGCCGGCACCCGCACCCGCCTGGCTCCCCGGGCAGCCGATCGTCACCCTCTACGATGCACGTTATGCAAACCCCCCGACGACTGTTAGCCGTCCTCGCCGTCCTGAGCGTCGCCGTCACGCTCGTCTCGGGGTGCACGATCAGCAAGAAACCCAAGGGCGGTCCCCTTCCCGACGCGAAAACACTGGTCAACCAGTCCGTCGAAGTCACCAAAGGCGTCAAGAGCGCGCACCTGGTCCTGACGGTGAACGGCAAAATCGCCGAACTCCCCCTCAAGACGCTCAGCGGCGATCTCACCACCACACCCACGACGGCCGGTAAGGGCAACGCGCGGATCATCGTCTTCGGCAACGAGGTCGAGGCCGATTTCGTGATCCTGGACGGCGAGCTGTACACCACCGCCTTGTCGCCGGGTCAATGGACCAACTTCGGCAAGATCGACGACCTCCTGCATTACGACCCGTCGGCGATTCTGAGCCCGGATACCGGCGTCGCCAACCTGCTGGCGAACCTCAGCGACCCCAAGGCCGAGGGCCGCGACTCGATCAACGGGCAGACCGCGGTCCGCATCAGCGGCAAGGTGAGCCCCGAGGCCGTGAACAAGCTCGCACCGCTGAACGCGAAAGAACCGATCCCGACGACAGTCTGGATTCAGGAGGCCGGTGAGCACCATCTGGCGCAGGTACTGCTCGACAAGGGCTCGGGCAACTCGGTCCAGATGACCCTGTCGAACTGGAACCAGACCGTCCAGGTCACGAAGCCGGGGAGCTGACCCGATGATGCAAATGCGTACGGGACGACGAGTAGCGATCAGCGCGGGCAGTCTCGCAGTTCTGCTGGGTGCCCTCGACACCTACGTCGTGGTGACGATCATGCGCGACATCATGAACAGCGTCGGCATCCCGGTGAACCAGCTGCAACGGATCACCTGGATCGTCACGCTCTATTTGCTGGGCTACATCGCCGCCATGCCGCTGTTGGGCCGGGCTTCGGACCGGTTCGGACGCAAGTTCGTCCTGCAATCCAGCCTGGCCCTGTTCATCGTGGGTTCGGTGGTGACCGCGCTGTCGGTGAAGCTCGGCAACTGGAATCCGGAGTTCGGCGACTACATGGTCAATCCCGATCCGAACCGCGCGTTCCACATCCTCATCGCCGGCCGCACCATTCAGGGCGTCGCCAGCGGCGCCTTGCTGCCGGTCACGTTGGCGCTGGGCGCCGACTTGTGGGCAGAGCGGAACCGGGCCGGGGTGCTCGGCGGTATCGGTGCCGCGCAGGAACTCGGCAGCGTGCTGGGTCCGCTGTACGGGATCTTCATCGTGTGGTTGTTCCATGACTGGCGCGACGTGTTCTGGGTCAACGTGCCGCTGACCCTGATCGCCATGCTGATGATCCATTTCAGCCTGCCGTCGCACGATCGCGATGCGAAACCCGAACGCATCGACGTGGTGGGTGGTCTGCTGCTTGCCCTGTCGCTCGGGCTTGCGGTGATCGGCCTGTACAACCCCACTCCCGACGGCAAGCAGGTGTTGCCCAGCTACGGATTACCGCTGGTGATCGGCGCGGTGGTGGCCGCGGCGTTGTTCTTCGTGTGGGAGCGCTTCGCGCGCACCCGGCTCATCGAGCCTGCCGGGGTGCACTTCCGGCCGTTCCTGTCCGCGCTGGGTTCGTCGGTCTGCGCCGGCGCGGCGCTGATGGTGACGCTGGTCAACGTGGAGCTGTTCGGCCAGGGCGTGCTGGGGAAGACCCAGAACGAAGCCGCGGCGATGCTGTTGTGGTTCCTGATCGCCCTGCCGGTCGGGGCGCTGCTCGGCGGGTGGGTTGCCACCAGGGTCGGTGACCGCATTGTCGTGTTCGTCGGGTTGCTGATCGCCGGTGGCGGCTATTGGCTGATCTCGTATTGGCGAGCCGACCTGGCGACGCGTCACCACGACATTCTGGGACTGGTCAGTGTGCCGTCGGTGCACAGCGACCTGCTGGTGGCCGGGTTCGGGTTGGGCCTGGTGATCGGGCCGCTGTCCTCGGCCGCGCTGCGGGTGGTGCCGGCGGCTCAGCACGGCATCGCCTCGGCGGCGGTGGTGGTGGCCCGGATGACGGGCATGTTGATCGGGGTGGCCGCGCTCAGCGCGTGGGGTCTCTACCGGTTCAACCAGATCCTGGCCGGCCTGCCGCGCGAAGCCGGGTCCTACCTGCAGGCGTTCGCGCTGATGTACGGCGACATCTTCAAGGTCACCGTGGTGATCTGTGTGGTCGGGGCGTTGTTGGGGTTGCTGATCAGCGGCCGCCAGGAGCAGGCCGAGGAGCCGCCGGCCGCGCCCGAGCGCAAGACACTCGAACCCGAAGAAGCCCCGGCGGCTACCGAGCTACCAGGCTGAGCAGCAGATCGGGCCCTACCTGCTCGACGCTGTCGAACTGCCAGCGCAGCGCCTGGGCCATGCTGGACACTCCCACGTCGTCGACCGCGGTCACCGGGCCGCCGAGCAGGATCGGCGCCACGTAGGCCAGGATGCGGTTGATCGCGCCGGCCCGCAGGAACGCCCCGGCCAGGGTGGGACCGCCTTCGAGCAGCACGTCGGTGCGGTCGGTCAGTGCCCGTAGCACCTCGACGGGCTCGCGGGTGCGGATCACCATGGTGCGGGAGTCGTCGTTGAGCACCTTGGCTTCCGGCGGTATCTCGCGTCGTCCCACCACCACGCGCAGCGGCTGCTGCGGGGCCAGCGAGCCGTCGGGCAGCCGCGCGGTCAGCGCCGGGTCGTCGGCGAGGACGGTGCCGGTGCCGACCACGATCGCGTCGGCGATCGCGCGGCGACGATGCAGGTCCGCGCGGGCGGCCTCGCTGGAGATCCATTGACTGGACCCGTCCGCTGCGGCGCTGCGGCCGTCGATACTGGTGGCGTACTTCCACGTCACGTGGGGCAGCCCGGTGCGCTGCTTGAACAGCCATTCCCGCAACGGGCCGGCCGCGACCGCGTCGGCCAGGACGCCGGAGCGCACCTGCAGCCCGGCCGCCGTCAGCCGCCCGGCGCCGCCGCCCGCGATGCCGTTCGGGTCGTCGACGGCGTAGATCACCGTGCTGACCCGCGCCTCGATCAGCGCGTTGACGCACGGCGGTGTTTTGCCGTAGTGGTTGCACGGCTCCATCGTGATCACCGCGATGCCGCCGGCGGCCAGACCGCCGGCCCGGCGCAGCGCCATGATCTCGGCGTGGTCGCCGCCGGCCGGCTGGGTGGCGCCGACCCCGACGACGCGGCCTTCCTGGTCGACGATGACGGCTCCGACCGGCGGGTTCGGATACGTCGTGCCCTTGACCTGGTAGGAGTGCTCGATGGCCAGCCGCATGGCCTCGTCGATGCTTTTGACCTGCTCGGGGAGGTTCGGGCCGGTCATCGGCCGCTCAGATGAGGTGACTTGGCCGCGGCCTGCCGGCGCAGCTTTTCGACCGCTTCGGCCGGGTCCTCGGCGCCGTACACCGACGATCCGGCGACGAAACAGTCCACGCCGGCTTCGGCGGCCTCCTCGATGGTGTCTTCGTTGATGCCGCCGTCGATCTCGACCAGGATCGTCAACTCCCCGGCGTCGATCAGTTTGCGGACCATGCGTACCTTGCTCAGCACCTCGGGGATGAAGCTCTGCCCGCCGAAGCCGGGTTCGACGGACATGATCAGCAGGGTGTCGAAGTGCGGCAGGATGTCCAGGTAGGGCTCGAGCGCGGTCTTGGGTTTGACGCTGATGCCGGCCTTGGCTCCCGCGGCCCGGATGTCGCGGGCCACGCCGATGGGGTTGTCGGTGGCCTCGGCGTGGAAGGTGACGTTGTAGGCGCCGGCCTCGGCGTACGGCGGGGCCCACTTGTCCGGGTTGTCGATCATCAGATGGCAATCCATCGGGATCTCGGTGGCGGCCAGCAGGCTTTCCACCACCGGCAGGCCGATCGTGAGGTTCGGCACGAAATGGTTGTCCATCACGTCGACGTGCAGCCAGTCGGCGCCGTCCACGGCGGCGGCTTCCTTGGCGAGTCGGGCGAAGTCGGCGGCCAGGATCGACGGCGCGATCAGCGGCCCCCCCGTAGCAGGCATGAGCGACACCTTACTGGCGGCGCAGAGCAGCCGCGAACATCGCGTCGGTGCCGTGTCGGTGTGGCCACAGCTGCACGTAGGGCCCCTCGCCCAACTCGACGGGCTCGAACAACGCTCGGGTATCCATGGCTTGCACCGGGTGGCGGCGCAGCGCGTCGGCGACCACGCCGACCGTCTCGGCCAGGTGCGGGGAGCAGGTGGCATACAGCACCACGCCACCGCGCCGGGTCAGCGCGATCGCGGCGGCCAGCAGCTCCCGTTGCAGCCGGGCCAGCGCCGGAACGTCGGACGGCTGTCGCCGCCAGCGGGCCTCCGGCCGTCGGCGCAAGGCGCCGAGTCCGGTGCAGGGCACGTCGACCAGCACCCGGTCGAAGCCCGGTTGCAGGCCGGATTCGCGCCCGTCGGCCCGCACCACCTCCACCGGCAACCCGTGGGTGTTCTCCGCCACCAGGTCCGCCCGGTGCGGGGCGGGCTCCACCGCCGTCACCGTGACCCCCGTCTGCGCGCCCAGTGCGGCCAGCAGTGCGGTCTTGCCACCGGGTCCGGCGCACAGATCCAGCCAGCGGCCGGCGTCGTCGTCGACCGGCGCCAGGGTCAGCGCCCGCGCCACCAACTGGCTGCCCTCGTCCTGAACCAGGGCCTGACCGTCGCGGACCGACGGCAGCGCCGCGGGGTCCCCGCCCGGCAGATACACCGCGTACGGCGAAAACCGGCCGACCGTGCCGTTGACCTGTGCGGCGAGTTCGTCGGCGGTCAGCACCCCGGGGCGGGCGGCCAGATGGACCAGCGGACGTTCGTCGTCGGCGGCCAGTACCGCCTCGAGTTCACCGGCGTCGGCGCCCAGCGCGTCGGTGAAGGCCTGGGCGATCCAGCGCGGGTGCGCGTGCACGAACGCGGCCCGGCCCACCGGGTCGTTGCGCGGGGCCAGTTCGTCGACCCAGGACTTCTCGTCGCGGTCAGCGATCTTACGTAGCACCGCGTTGACGAAACCTGCTCGCGCCGAGTCGAATTCGATTCCGGCTTGTTCGACGGTGGTGGATACCGCGGCGTGCGCGTCGACCCGGGTGCGCAGCAGTTGATAGCTGCCCAATCGGAGCAATTCCAGCAGCACCGAGTTGATCGTGTCGGGGGGCCGGCCGGCGGCGGCGGCGATGACGGCGTCGAGCAGTCCCCGGGTCCGGCAGGTGCCGTAGGTCAGTTCGGTGGCGAAGGCGGCGTCGCGGCCGGTGATACCGCGTTCGCGTAACAGGGCGGGCAACACCAGGTTCGCGTAGGCGTTGCGTTCGCTGACCGCCCGCAGCGCGTCGAAAGCGGCTTGTCGCGCCGGGTCCAGGGGTTTGCGCCGGGGTCTGGGCGGCCGGCGCGAAGACGGTTGCGGCCGTTGGGGATTGCGGTCCGGTCGCTTCCGGTGCGGTTTGTCCTGGGCCGGGCTCATGAGGCCGTGACCGTGTCGTCGAGCCGCGCGCCACGCGCCCACGCCGCCGCATCCATCGGTTTCTTGCCCGGCGGCTGAATCTGGTTCAGCCGCACCGGTTCCGATGCCGTCCCGATCCAGACGGCCTTGCGGTCGACGTGAATCTTCCCGGGCTGCAGCAACTTCGGGGCTGTCGCCGGGTCGAGCTGCACCGGACCGAGTTTCACCCGCAGGTCGCCGATCAGGGTCCAGGCACCGGGATGTGGCGTCACCGCGCGGATGCGCCGTTCGATCACCGGCGCCGGCAGATCCCAGCGGACCCGGGCTTGTTCTACGCTGATCTTCGGCGCCAGGCTGACCCCGTCGGCCGGCTGCGGTTGCGGCGTCAGCGACCCGTCGGCGATACCGTCCAGGGTCGCCGACAGCAGCGCCGCCCCCGAAACCGCAAGTCGCGCAAGCAGATCGCCGGCGGTGTCGGTCGGGCGGATGGTTTCGGTGACGACGCCGTACACCGGTCCGGAGTCCAGACTCGGCTCGATCTGGAACGTGGTGGCCCCGGTGATGGTGTCCCCGGCGGCGATCGCCGCCTGTACCGGGGCGGCACCCCGCCAGGCCGGCAGCAGCGAGAAGTGCAGGTTGACCCAGCCGCGCGACGGCACCGCCAGCAGCCCGTCTTTCAGCAGTGCCCCGTACGCCACCACGGCGCAGCATTGCGGCGCCAGCTCCGACAGTTCGGCGACGAACTCGGCGGAGTTGGGTTGCGAGGGTCGCAGCACCGGAATGCCCCGATCGAGCGCCTCACGGGCGACCGGCGACGGCTCGGGCCTGCCCCGTCGCCCGGAGGCCGCATCCGGGCGGGTCAGCACGGCGACCACGTCGTGCTGGGGTGAGTCGATGAGCCGACGCAACGAGGGCAGCGCGGGTTCGGGGGTGCCGGCGAAGACGAGGCGCACCGGGTCAGTCTAGAAAGGGCCGACCCGACCGCCGCGCTAGATGCCTTCGATGTCGATGTGGGCGTCGGGTTCGCCGCCGGCAGCGGTGAAGGCCGTCAGCGCACGGACCAGGCCGTGCCGTTCCGCGGGCGGCATCTGCTCGACGATGCGCGCGATCTCCTTGCGCCGGTACGCGGTCACCTGGCGAACGACGTCCCGACCACGTTTGGTCAGCGCGGCGAGCAACTCCCGGCGCGAGGTCGGATGCGGCAGGCGATCGATCATCCCGGCACCGACCAGGCGGTCCACCATCCGGCCGGTTGCCGAGGGCTGCACGCCCAACAGCGTGGCCAGCGTGGCCAGGTTCACCGGGCCGCGGTGGGACAGGATCACCAGCGTGCGGAACTGCGCAATGGTGATGGTCTCGTCGACCTGCGCGATGGAACGTGCCGAGATCGCCACGAGCAAACGGGAGGCGGTCAGCAGCGAATCGGTGATCATGTCCAGCGATTCATCGACCACTGTCGAGTTTTCCGAAGTCACCGAATCCCCTTCCCCACACTCGACTACGGCAAAGAAAGCGTCGCAACTTCCTACCAGCGTAGGCATTCATTGTTTCCTATGTACACATTTTCGCGCAAGGCTATCCGATGTGCAGGGGATCGATCTGCACGCGGACGGGGTCGTGGGTCTGGCGGGCGCTGAGCACACCGAGCGCACCGCGCAGCGCCGCCGCCAGCGCGAGTCCGTGCTCACGCGGAACGCGCACCAACATCCGCGTGACGGGCGCGCCGGCGGCAGTCCCCGCCGGGCGACGCACGCCTGCCGGTAGGTCCACCGGTCCCAGCACTTCCGCGTAGCCGGGCAGTCTCGCCTCGGCGAGCAGAGCGGCCACCCCGTCGGCACTGCCGTCCAGTGCGGCGATGTGCACACAGGGCGGCAGCCCTACTTCGTTGCGGGCCGCGAATTCGGCGTCGGCGTGCCCAACCGGATCCCAGCGGATCAGCGATTGCACTGTCGGAAGGGAGGATTCGGCGACCACGGTCACCAGGCCGCCCATCGACCGGGCGCGCACCAGCGCGGCGGCGCTCATCCATCGCCACATTGCCTCCTCGGCCGCGCGCAGGTCCTGACGGCCGAGCAGCGCCCAGGTATCCAGCAGCAGTGCGGCCCCGTAACCGCCCGGTGCGCGCGGTTCGGCACCGGGAGTGGCGACGACCAGCGCTGGTTGGGCGGGCACCTCCGCCACGATGGCCTCCCCCGCCGACGTGATGACCGCCGTACCCGGAAACGCCCGCCCGAGTTCCTCGGCGGTGCGGCGGGCCCCGACGACCACCGCCCGCACCGCGTCCGATCCGCACCGCGCGCACCGCGGCGCCAGGTCGACCCGGGCGCACCATCGGCAGGTGGTGCCCGCACCCCGTTCCAGCAGCGATAACGGGCCCGTGCAGTGCCGGCAGCGGGCGATCGCCCGGCAGCGTCCACACGCCAGTGACGGCACATACCCCCGGCGGGGCACCTGAACCAGCACGGGCGCTCCGGCGGCCAGTGACGACCGGGCGGCGCGCAGCGCGATGGACGGCAGCCGCGCGGTGCGCGCCGCCGGGTCGCGTTCGTCGAGGAAGCCGCTGTCGTCGAGGGCAACCACGCGCGGTGTGCGGGCCCGCACCACCGGCCGGGACGCGACGATGTCGTGTGCCCAGCCACTGCGCACCAGTGCATGCGCTTCGGCGGTCCGGGAGTAACCACCGATCAACGCCGCGCAGCGGGCCTGATGGGCGCGCAGCATCGCCACTTCCCGGGCGTGCGGATAGGGCGCCCGCGGCTCGGCCAGGCTGTCGTCGGAGTCGGCCCACACCATGACCAGACCCAGGTCGGCCGTCGGTGCGAACACCGCGCTGCGGGTGCCGAGCACTACCCGCGCGGCGCCTCGCAGTGCCGCCAGCCACCTGCGGTAACGCGCGGCGGGTCCCAGCCCGGCCGACAACGCCACCACGCTGTTCTCCTCGACACGGGCGATGACCGCCTGCCACAGCGCATCCAAATCGCGTTGATCAGGCACGATCGCCAGGACGCTGCGGCCGGCTGCGACCGTCTGGGCCGCCGCCTCGGCAAACCGGTCGGCCCACGACTCCCCCGGCAGCACCTGCCACACCGCGCGGGCGGCGCGGGACTCGGCCAGCGCGGCCAGGAACTGGCCGCCGCGGCCATAGACGTCCCAACCCGACGCGTCGACCGGCGCGACCACCGGCCGTGACGGGGTTCCGGCGCCCTCTTTCTCCACCCTGGCGTGCCGGGCCGGTATCGCCAGTCGCAGCACGTCAGGCCGGGTGCCGGCGTAGCGCGCGGCGACCGCTTCGACCAGCCGCCGGACCTCGGGCGTCAGCACCGGTTCGGGCGATACGACGCGATCGATCCAGCCGAGTCTGCCCTGGTGATCGGTGTCGTTGCGGCGTTCCAGGACGAACCCGTCGACCAGGCGGCCGTGGAATCGCACCCGCACCCGCACGCCCGGCTGCGCGTCGTCGGACTGCTCGGGTGACACCAGATAGTCGAAATCGCGATCCAGGTGTGGCACCGTCAGCATCGGCAGCACCCGCGCGATCGGCTCCACCTCGGCAGGCGCAGAACTGCGAGATGCGTTGCTGGCCAAGATATCTCTCGCCGAGGTTGTTGATCAGTTCTCGACGGGCGCGTCGGTAACCGGGGCGTCCGCCAGGTCGTCGCGACCGAAGAAGAAACCGGCCGTGATCAGGATCTCCGCGGCCGCATAGGACCACCAGATCGGCACCGCCAGGGCCTCGTTGCCCAGAATGAACCGGCCGATCGCGATCATCGAATCCGACGCCGCGAAGCACACCGCCCCTACCGCCGTCCAGATGGTGGGCAGGCGCGCCAACAATGCCGTGCACACCATCGCGGTCAGCACGGTGATGTAGACCGCGACCGGGATGGTCAGGTTCTGCGTGCCCTCGTCCAGATGCGGCCAGAACCAGATCAGCATCGACACCGATGCCAGCACCATCACCGCGGCGGCCGCCATGCGCGCCCGCGTCGGTGCGACGTGCGGCCACAGCGCGCCCAGAAAGCATATGTGCGCCAACAGGAATGAGCCCAGGCCCAGCACGAACGAAAGCCCCCACCAGGGGATCGACAACAGCCAGTCACCAGCGGCGGAGAACACCAGGGCGGGCACCAGCCAGCGCCGCTCGCGGACCACCGGATGCCCGAGCGCCGCGACGGCCAACAACACGGCCATCGATGCTTTGAACGCCGGCTGGAACGTCCAGTGTCCGGTCAGTTCGCTACCGGGCGCCAGTCGCAGCGCGATCACCGTCAGGTAGATGCCGTAGGCGATACCGGCCCACCCCGCCGCCACCCAGCCGCCGAGCACCAGACGGGCTGCGTACGGTACATCCATGCCCAACTTGGACAACGCCGCCGACGCGAAACCCGGTGTGGACTCCATCCTGCTGAAGGTACTGGATGCCGTTCCCTTTCGGCTATCAACCGAGGACGGAATCGACGCGGTGCGACAGCGGCTGCGTGACCTGCCCCGCCGGGCGCTGCACCCCGAACTGCGCGTCGAGGACCGGACGATCGACGGACCCGGCGGCCCCATAGACATCCGGATCTATTGGCCGCCAGATAATTCCGAGAACGCTCCAGTGGTGCTGTTCTTCCACGGCGGCGGCTTCGTGATGGGCGACCTGGACACGCACGACGGCACGGCACGCCAGCATGCCGTCGGCGCGGGCGCGATGGTGGTGTCCGTCGCCTACCGGTTGGCACCCGAGCATCCCTACCCCGCAGCCATCGAGGACGCTTGGGCCGCAACACGATGGGTCGTCGAACACGGCGCGGAACTGGGCGCCGACACCGGTCGAGTCGCACTCGCCGGCGATTCGGCGGGCGGCACCATCGCGGCCGCCGTTGCCCAACGGGCCCGCGACGAGGGTGGACCACCGATCGCGTTTCAACTGCTGTGGTACCCGTCCACGATGTGGGACAACTCGCTGCCGTCGTTCACCGAGAATGCCGAAGCGCAGATCCTGGATACGAAGGCGATTTCGGACTTCTCCCGTTGGTATGCAGGCGATGTCGACATGTCCAACCCGCCGTCGGGCATGGCTCCGGGCCGGGCGCAGAACCTGTCCGGCCTGCCGGACGCCTACATCGCCGTCGCCGGCCACGACCCGCTGCGCGACGACGGCATCCGCTACGGCGAGCTGCTGGCCGACGCCGGCGTCGGGGTCGAGGTACACAACGCCGAGACGATGGTGCACGGCTATCTCGGCTACGCCGGCGTGGTGCCCGCCGCCACCGCCGCGATGGACCGCGGGTTGACCGCACTGTGCGCAGCGCTGCACGGATAGCCCGGGAGTTTGTACCGTCAAGGTATGACCGAGCCGCCGACGCAACCTGTCGACCCGATGCTGAAGATGCTGCTCGACGCCATCCCGATGACGTTCCGCGCGGCCGACGGGGTGCAGGTTGCCCGCGCGCAGATGGCGGCGCTGAAGGTCCCCCCGGAGCTGCTGCCTCAGCTTCGGATCGAGGAACGCACGATCGGTTACGGCGAGCTGACCGATATCCCGGTTCGGATCTACCGGCCGCCCACCGCAGCCCGGCGCGACCTGCCGGTGGTCGTGTTCTACCACGGCGGTGGCTGGGCACTGGGCGATCTGGACACCCACGACCACGTCGCGCGCGCCCACGCCGTCGGCGCGGAGGCCATCGTGGTGTCGGTGGACTACCGGCTGGCTCCCGAGCATCCGTTTCCCGCCGCGATCGACGACTCCTGGGCGGCGCTGCGCTGGGTGGCCGAGAATGCCCCTGAGCTGGGCGGCGACCCGAACCGGATCGCGGTGGCCGGCGACTCCGCCGGCGGCAACATCTCGGCGGTGATGGCCCAGCGCGCCCGCGACAACGCCCATCGAGGCGGCCCGACGCTGGTCTACCAGCTGTTGTGGTACCCGTCGTGCATCGGTGACCGGACGCTGCCGTCGTTCATCGAGTACGCCGACGACCCGATCCTGGACAGCGAAGTCATGGATGCGTTCCTGAGCTGGTACGTCCCGCATCTCGACCTCGCCGATCACACCGCGCTGCCGCCCGAACTGGCCCCCGGAAACGGCGAATTGTCCGGCCTGCCACCGGCTTTCATCGGCACCGCCCAGCATGACCCGCTGCGCGACGACGGAGCCCGCTACGCGGAACTACTCGCCGCCGCCGGGGTCGCGGTCGAGTTGTGCAACGAACCGTCCATGGTGCACGGCTACGCCAGCTTCGCCCCGGTGGTGCCCGCCGCGGCCGAGGCGACCAGTCGTGGGGTGGCGGCGCTGAAGCAGGCGCTGTATTCCTGACCGGCTTCGATAGCCGCTTTCCGGGCGCGCACGGATAGGCGCGGTTTCGCGGGCCGTAGGCTGAACCGGAAAGCCGAGAACCCGTCATCGGAGGAAATTTCGCCATGGTTGGCGCACCCGACTACCACACCGTCATCGTCGGCGCCGGTTTCTCCGGCATCGGCGCGGCCATCAAGCTCGACGAGGCGGGACTGTCGGACTATCTGATCATCGAAGCCGCCGACGGGGTCGGCGGCACCTGGTACTGGAACACCTATCCCGGTATCGCGGTGGACATTCCGTCGTTCTCCTACCAGTTCTCGTTCGAGCAGAGTCCGGACTGGTCACGCACCTATGCGCCCGGCCGGGAACTCAAGGCCTACGCCGACCACTGCGCCGACAAGTACGGCATCAGGTCCCGAATCCGGTTCAACACCAAGGTGATCTCCGCGGAGTTCGACGACGAGCGGGACCTGTGGCGGCTGCAGACGGATCCGGGCGGTGAGATCACCGCCCGGTTCGTGATCGGGGCCAGCGGCGTGCTGACGGTGCCCAAGCTGCCCGACATCGACGGCGTGGACTCCTTCGACGGCATCACCATGCACACCGCGCGCTGGGACCACACGCAGGACTTGACCGGCAAGCGCGTCGCCATCATCGGCACCGGCGCCTCGGCCGTGCAGATCATCCCCGAGATCGCACCGATCGTCAGCCAGCTCACCGTGTTTCAGCGCACCCCCATCTGGTGCTTCCCGAAGCTCGACGTGCCGCTGCCCGCGCCGGTCAAGTGGGCGATGCGGGTTCCCGGCGGCAAGGTGGTGCAGCGGGCGCTGAGTCAGGCCTACGTCGAAGCCACCTTCCCCATCGCCGCGCACTATTTCAAGGTCTTCCCGATGGCCCGGTGGATGGCCGCGGCGGGACGAAGTTATCTGCGCCAGCAGGTCCGCGACCCGGCGGTGCGGGACCAACTGACCCCGCGCTATGCCGTCGGTTGCAAGCGCCCCGGATTTCACAACACCTATCTGGCCACCTTCAACCGCGACAACGTGCGACTGGTCACCGATCCGATCAGCAAGATCACCCCGTCCGCGGTGGTCACGGCCGACGGCACCAGCCACGAAATCGACGTGCTGATCCTGGCCACCGGCTTCAAGGTGCTCGACACCGACGACGTGCTGACCTTCGCGGTCACCGGCGCCGGCGGTCAGTCCCTGAGCCGGTTCTGGGACGAGCACCGCACGCAGGCCTACGAAGGCGTCAGCATTCCGGGGTTCCCCAACTTCTTTGCCGTGTTCGGCCCGTACGGCTACGTCGGATCGTCCTACTTCGCGCTGATCGAGACCCAGACCCACCACATCCTGCGGTGCCTGAAACGCGCGCAGCGCGACGGCGCGACGCGGGTGGCGGTGACCCCGGAAGCCAACGACCGGTATTTCGCCGAGATGATGCGCCGGCGCTACCGGCAAGTTTTCTGGCAGGACAGTTGCCGACTGGCCAACAGCTACTACTTCGACAAGAACGGCGACGTGCCGTTGCGGCCCACGACCACCGTCGAAGCGTATTGGCGGAGTAGGCGTTTCGATCTGGACGACTACGAGTTCACGGCCTGACCTACTTTCGGCCCTGCAGGATCCCTTCGATGTTGCGTTCGGCCAGTGCGGTGATGGTCATGAACGGGTTGCAGCCCAGATAGCCGGGCAGCAGCGACGCGTCGTTGACATACAACTTGGGATAACCGTTGACCCGGCCGTAGGTGTCGGTGGCTTTGCCCCGCACCACCCCGCCCATCGGGTGAACGGTGTTGGGGGCGAGGGCTTTCCCTTCGAACAGGTCATCCCGGTAGTCGACCCCGTTGGCGTGGGTCACTTTGTCGAACACCAGTTTGGCTCTGCTGCGCAGGTTTTCGGTGTAGCCCTCGGGCCAGTCGATGCGGATCGCATCGGTTCCCCGGTCGTAGCGGATGTCGGCACGGTCGCCGGTGCGCACCATCGCGTAGTAACCCAACGCGAACGTCTCGACCGGTAGCGGAAGCGAGAACATACTGGCGTACACCGGATTCACCGGATCGTTTCGGCCGTCGAGGTTGATCATGCCCATCAGCGATTGCTGGGTGCCGGCGGGGTCTGCGGACGCCAGGTTGTGCGCGACCATGATGTCGCCGTTGTTGCCGTAGCCGCGGCCGATCTCCTCGCTGAGGTCCGGCAGCGCCCCGGTCTCCCTGGCCCGCAGCAACAGCTCGGTGGTCCCCAGCACCCCGGCATTGAGATGCAGTTCGTTGCAGCCGATTTCGTCCCGGCGTACCTCCTTGCCGAAGCGGTCTATCTCACGGGTCGAGACGACGTACTCACCGGAGCGCTCGCGCCGGATTCCGGTGACCTCGGTGAGCGGGCGCAGGGTGACCTTGCCGGTGGCCAGTGCGGCTGCGATGTAGGTCTGATCGACGCTGCCGAACCGGCCGTAGTTGTTGCCGTACTGCTGCTCGAAATCCAGCGAGGAACGCGGAACCTGGCCTGCCTCTTCGCGTCTCATATAGTCGAACGAGTAGGCGCTGCCGTTGTAATCGACTTTGTAGCCCGCCGCCGCGGCATATTGCCGGCCGACTCGCGCGTACTGGAACCAGGGCGTGTGCTCGAACCACTCCGGGTCGCGATAACTGATGTGCAGCATGGTCTTCGCGCGTTCGATGTAGGTTCCCAGGAAGACGGCGGGATCGATGTCCGGGAAAGCCGCACGCAACTGGTCCGGGGTGGGGATCGCCGCGATTGCGGCATTGATCATCGACCCACCGCCGACGCCAATGCCGCGGAACACGCTGTGCGCCCCGTGCACCACCTTGTCGCAGATCCCGGCCTGAACGGGCTGTGCGGACGGCGCGTTCCTGGCCACCTGTTCCATCGAGACACCGCGAAACGACGGCACCAGGCTGGGCGGGACCGACGTGAACCATCCCGCCCGGTTGTCGGCGGGCAGCATCCTGGAGAAACGCTTGCCGTCGGCGTCGGCGGCGTCCCAGTGGCGACCTTTCTCCAGGATCAGGGTGGTGACGCCGGCTTCACCGAGACGTAGCGCCGTCACCCCGCCGCCGTAACCGCTGCCGATCACGAGAGCCGGGTAATGGGGACGGGGACTCGCCGCCGGCTCCTCGCGGCGTGTTCCGAGTTCGACGACCCCGGCGCCCAGCGCCCCGACGGCAATGCCGGCCGCGGCTCCCAGGAACCGGCGGCGCGTGAAGGCGCTTCCGCGCGGTGCGCTGCTCATCTCTTAGCTCTCCTAGAAGCCAACCGAGTATCAGCTAATTACCGGTTTAAGCATACTCAAAGTATGGTACTACCGCTAGTATGAAGGTGTTGGTACGCCTCAAGGCAGAGTTACAACCCGGTGAATTCGGCTTCGGACAAGGCTCCCCCGGCACGTGGACGGATCCGAAAAGGTACCTGTGGATGCTCGGGGCGGGCGTCCCCGTGCTGGTCCTGGCGTCCTGGCTGCTGGTGCTGACGACCGGAGTGGCAGCGTTCTGGTGGACCGGTTCGGTGCTGGCCTTCGTGGTGGTTCCGGTTCTCGACCGTCTGGTGGGATCGGACTCGGACAATCCGCCGGACAGTGTTCTCGCGTCGCTGGAAAACAACCGGTTCTATCGCTGGGCGACCTATCTCTACCTGCCCCACCAGTACGGGATGCTGATCCTCGCGTGCTGGCTCTGGGCCGGCGGCGGTTGGGTGGTGATGGGTTTCGCCGACAAGGTGGGGCTGATGATGACGGTCGGTCTGATCGGCGGACTCGCGATCAACGCTGCGCACAACCTGGGTCACACCCGGGAGGACTTCGAGCGTCGGCTTTCCAAGATCGCGCTTGCGCAGACGTGCTACGGCCACTTCTTCGTCGAGCACAACCGCGGACACCATGTTCGGGTGGCGACACCCGAGGACCCTGCCAGCGCGCGCCTCGGCGAGAGTCTCTACGCGTTCCTGGCACGTTCGGTTGTCGGCAGTCTGCGGTCTGCCTGGCAGTTGGAGTCGCGAAGGTTGGCCAAGTCGAGCAAGTCGGCCTGGACGCTGCACAATCATGCCGTCAGCGCCTGGCTGCTCAGCATCCTGCTGTTCGCCGTGCTGGCGGTGTGGTTCCGGCCCGTCGTGCTGCCGTGGCTGATCGGGCAGGCCGTCGTCGGCTTCAGCCTGCTCGAGGCGGTCAACTACGTGGAGCATTACGGACTGCGACGACAGAAATTGCCCAGCGGCCGCTACGAACGGGTGCGGGCGTCGCACAGCTGGAACAGCAACTCGATTGTGTCCAACGTGCTGCTGTTCCATCTGCAGCGACATTCGGATCATCACGCCAACCCGCTGCGCGGCTATCAGGCGCTACGCCACGCGCAGGAGGCCCCGCAGCTGCCGACCGGCTACGCGGCGATGCTGGTGCTGGCGGTGTTCCCGCCGCTGTGGCGTAGGGTGATGGACCCCCGCGTGATCGGGTTCTACCAAGGAGACGTCCGGCGTGCCGCGCTGCGGCCTGCTGCTGATCGTGCTGGGGTTCATCGCGTTACGCTCAGCGGATGGCGAAGGAGTTCTCGCACCTCGATGCGTCGCTGCGTGAGTTCATAGCGGAACAGGCCATGTTCTTCGTCGCGACCGCCCCGTCGCAGGGCGGTCGGATCAACCTGTCGCCCAAGGGCTATGCCGACACATTCGCGGTACTCGACGACCACACCGTGGCCTACCTCGACCTGTTCGGCAGCGGCGTGGAAACCATTGCGCACCTGCGGGACAACGGCCGCATCACCATCATGTTCTGCTCGTTCACCCGCAATTCCCGGATCCTGCGGCTGTTCGGCACCGGCCGGGCGCTGCGCCCCGACGACGACGAATTCGCTCGTATCAGAACACATTTCGGGCACCGCCCGGGGATCCGGTCGGCCATCGTCGTCGACGTGGAACGCATCGCCGACGCCTGCGGGTTCTCGGTGCCCTACTACGAACTCGTCGACGAACGGCCCGTCCTGGACGACTTGCACGGCAAGCAGCCGACCGAGGCGTACTCGAAGGTCATCGGCCGCAACCAGCGCAGTATCGACGGGCTGGCCGGGCTGGATCCCGACCACCCGCTACCGCCCGATTAGCCTGCGCGAGCAGACGCAGAATCGCACTGGCGGCGGCCAGATCGTGCGATTCTGCGTCTGCTCGCGGTAGGAGGCGACTAGATGGCGCGCTTGAGGTCGTCGACCTTGTCCAGCTGCTCCCAGGGCAACTCGACATCGGTGCGGCCGAAGTGCCCGTACGCCGCGGTCTGGGCGTAGATCGGCCGCAGCAGGTTCAGGTCGCGGATGATCGCACCCGGACGCAGGTCGAACACCTCGGGGATGATCTTCTCGATCTTGACCGGGTCGACGGCCTCGGTGCCGAACGTCTCGATGAACAGCCCGACCGGCGCTGCCTTGCCGATGGCGTAGGCCACCTGCACCTCGACCCGCTCCGCCAATCCGGCGGCCACCACGTTCTTGGCCACCCAGCGCATCGCATACGCGGCCGAGCGGTCGACCTTGGACGGGTCCTTGCCGGAGAAGGCGCCACCGCCGTGCCGGGCCCAGCCGCCGTAGGTGTCGACGATGATCTTGCGCCCGGTCAGGCCCGCGTCGCCCATCGGGCCGCCCAGGACGAACTTGCCGGTCGGGTTGACCAGCACCCGCGTGTCCGAGGAGTCCAGGGTCGGGTGGTCCAGTTCCCTCAGCACGCTGGTCAGCACATGCTGGCGGATGTCGGGGTCCAGCTGCTTCTCCAGGTCGATCCCGTCGGCGTGCTGCGTGGAGATCACGACGGTGTCCAGCCGCACCGGCACATGGTCCTCGTAGGCGATGGTGACCTGGGTCTTGCCGTCCGGACGCAGGTAGGCCAGCGTCCCGTTCTTGCGGACCTCGGTCAGTCGCCGCGACAGCCGGTGGGCCAGCGCGATCGGCAGCGGCATCAGTTCCGGGGTGTCGTTGATCGCGTACCCGAACATCAGACCCTGGTCACCGGCGCCCTGCAGGTCCAACGGGTCCGCCGCGCCCTCCACGCGGGCCTCGTGCGCGGTGTCGACGCCTTGGGCGATGTCCGGTGACTGCGCCCCGATGCCGATGTTCACCCCGCACGTCTCGCCGTCGAACCCCTTGTCCGACGAGTCGTAACCGATGTCGAGGATGCGGCTGCGGACCGTGTTGGCGATGTCGGCGAACGCCTCCTTCGCCGAGGTCGTCACCTCTCCCACCACGTGAACCTGGCCGGTGGTCACCAGGGTTTCGACCGCGACACGGGAGCGGGGGTCCTGCGCGAGTAGCGCATCGAGGACCGAGTCACTGATTGCATCACAGATCTTGTCCGGATGCCCCTCGGTCACCGATTCGCTGGTGAATAGCCGGCCCTTCTCGCTCACCCTGTGTCCTTCCAGTCGCGCCCGCCCAAAGGTTAGTTAGGCGAATTATTATCTTGGCTCTTACTCAACCGGCTACGCCGGGTTTTTGGCAAATTCGGATGGGCCTCCGATGCTGCTGGCGCCCGACACGTTACTGGGATGTCTCCCTGTTCAGGAACGTGACAATCGCGTCCACAATACGGCTCGCCATCAGGGTTTTGGAGCCGTGCTGCAAAGCCGACTCGGTTCCGTCGGCCGTCAGCAGCCAGCCGTCGTTGCTGTCCACCTCAAACGCCTTGCCCTCGCCGACGGCGTTGACGACCAACAGGTCGCAGCCTTTGCGCTGCAACTTGGCGCGGGCGTGGAACAGCACGTCGCCGTTGGCGTCGCCGGTCTCGGCGGCGAACCCGACGATGGCGCGCATGTTGGGTAGCTGGCCGTGCGAGCGCGCCTGCACCGTCCCGGCCAACACGTCGTCGTTGCGCACCAGCTCGATCGGCGGTGGGCCGACTTGGGTGTCCACGTTCTTTTTGATCTTGGCGGTCGCCACCTCGGTCGGCCGGAAGTCGGCCACCGCGGCCGCCATCACCAGCACGTTCGCCTCCGGGGCGTGCTTGGACACCGCCTCGCCGAGCTGCGCTGCCGAGCTGACGTGCACCACGTTGACGCCGGCCGGGTCGACCAGCCCGGCGGTGTGCCCGGCGATCAGCGTGACCTCCGCCCCGCGCTGGGCGGCCACCCGCGCGACGGCGTAGCCCTGCTTGCCGGAGCTGCGGTTGCCGATGAAACGCACCGGGTCGATCGCCTCGCGGGTGCCGCCGGCGGTCACCAGCACTTTGCATCCTGCCAAGTCGTACGGCAGGGCATCGTGGCGTTCCAGCAGCAGGCGAGCCAGGGTGGTGATCTCCTCGGCCTCGGGCAGCCGTCCGGCGCCGCTGTCGGAGCCGGTCAGGCGCCCCGAGGCGGGCTCGAGCACGATCGCGCCGCGACGGCGCAGCGTGGCGACGTTGTCGACCGTGGCCGGGTGCAACCACATCTCGGTGTGCATCGCCGGCGCGAACAGCACCGGACACCGCGCGGTGAGCAGGGTTGCGGTCAGCAGGTCGTCGGCCCGCCCGGCCACGGCACGGGCCAGCAGGTCAGCGGTGGCCGGCGCGACCACCACCAGGTCGGCCTGCTGGCCGAGTCGCACATGCGGGACTTCGGAGACGTCGTCGAAGACGCCGGTGCGCACCGGCTCACCGGAAAGAGCCTCGAAGGTGGCGGCACCGACGAAGCGCAGCGCGGATTCGGTGGGGATGACGCGGACGTCGTGGCCGGCTTCGGCGAGCTGACGGACAACCGTGCAGGCCTTGTAGGCGGCGATACCGCCGGAGACCCCGACGATTACCCTTTTGGAGCTGCGCTCAGTGCGCTGTCCCTCCATGGCGCGCCGGACCCCTGTTACTCGCCCTCGGTGTGTTCGAGCAGGTCGGCGTGGATCTCACGCATAGCGATCGACAACGGCTTCTCCTGCAGACCGGGCTCGACCAGCGGGCCGACGTACTCGAGGATGCCCTCGCCGAGTTGGTTGTAGTAGTCGTTGATCTGTCGCGCCCGCTTGGCGGCGTAGATCACCAGCGCGTACTTGCTCGAGACGCGGTCCAGCAACTCGTCGATGGGTGGGTTGGTGATGCCCAGCGGGGTGTCGTAGGCACCGGCCCCACCGGCCGCCGGATCGAACTGATCGGGGACGGCGGACAACGACGCCTCGGACTGCGGAATGGTCACGTAGAAAATCTCCTGGCTGCACGAAGCTGCTCATGGGCAGCTTCAAAAGGTCTTCAAAAGGTCAAGTAGTCAAGAACTGGATGGGTTGCTAACCAGCAAGGATACCAATTCGGCGCACGCAGACTCTAATCGACCGTTGACCACCACCACGTCGAAGTCGCCCTGGGCTGCCAATTCGACGCGCGCGGTGTCCAGCCGGCGCCGGATCACATCGGGAGTCTCGGTGCCCCGGCCGACCAGCCTGGCCTCCAGATCCTCCCAGCTCGGGGGGGCCAGGAACACCGTGAGTGCCTCCGGCATGGCTTTCTTGACGGCCCGGGCACCGGCCAGGTCGACCTCGACGAGCACCGGAAACCCGGCCGCGGTGGCCTCGCGCACCGGCGCGGCCAGGGTGCCCGACCGGTGCAGTCCCCCGTGAATGTCCGCCCATTCCAGCAGCTCCCCCTGGTCGATCAGGCGCTGGAACCCGGCCGGGCTGACGAAGTGATAGTCGACGCCGTCGACTTCCCCGGGCCGCGGTGCTCGCGTCGTGGCGGAGACACTGAAGTGCAGGTCCGGGATCCGCTCGCGCAGACACCGAACCACCGTCGACTTGCCGACGGCGGAGGGACCGGACAGCACGACCACGCGGCCTGTGTCCGGTCCCCCGCCCACGCTCATCTGCGCTCCCGGGTCGGTCGCCGGGTTGGATCGCCCGCCTCCTGCTCAGGCCAGCTGGCCCGCATCGTCGGCGGCCGGCCGACTAGGAGCCGAACTTTTCCAGCAGCGCCTTGCGCTGACGGTCGCCGAGCCCACGCAGGCGGCGGGTCGGCGCGATCTCCAGCTCGGTCATGATCTCCTGCGCCTTGACCTTGCCCACCTTCGGCAACGCCTCCAGCAGCGCAGACACCTTCATCTTGCCCAGGACTTCGTCGGTCTCGGCGTCCTTGAGCACCTGGGTGAGGTTGGTGCCACCGCGCTTGAGCCGATCCTTGAGTTCTGCTCGTGCTCGACGTGCGGCAGCAGCCTTCTCCAACGCTGCCGCGCGCTGCTCGTCGGTCAACTGGGGAAGGGCCACGATTCCTCCGTCTCTCATGGATATCTGTTTGTGTCGGCCGGGTAGTTCAGCCAGCGCAGACGACCGTACTCACGGTTCCCGACGAAATCTAACCCGACCCCCCGGTTTGGGGGGCAAACGCCCAGCGTGTGACGACGAGCCAAGGTCGCCGTGGCAGTAACCGGAGTTGCTTGACCGGTTGCGGCCGGCACGACGGCCTTCGCCCATGGACGCTCGGGTAAATCGCCCCCACCAGCGGTTTCAGCCTAGCACCCCGGTTGTCCCGGCAGGGTGATGGTGCCGCGGCGCTCACCGTCGGAGCGTGGCCACGGTTTGCAGTGCCACGGATCACGGATTGGTGTGGCGTGTCCGCGCGTGTCGTCACACCTGAGCCAGGTACGCGACGGTGTCGCGCATGCGTTCGGCGGCCGCGCGCACCTTGGCGACGCTGGGTCCCGCCCGCAGCACCTCCCGGGACACCGCCGGCAGCAGAAACTGCGACGCCGCCCCGCCCAAGCCGGCCAGGGCCTCGGGACGTCCGCCCTGGGCGCCGACCCCGGGCACCAGTACCGGACCGTTCACGGCGCTCAGATCGGGCGCTTCCAGGGCGGTGGCACCGACCACCACCCCGACCGATCCGGTGCCGCCCTGATTGCACGCGGCCACGTGGTCCACGATCATCTGCGCCAGCGTGCGCCCGCCGACGTCGGCGCGCTGCACCGTCGCCCCTTCGGGGTTGGAGGTGGCCGCCAGCACGAACACCCCGCGTTGGTGCGCGGCCGCAACCTCCAGCAGCGGACGCAGCGAGCCGAAGCCGAGATACGGCGAGACCGTGACCGCGTCGGCGGCAAGCGGTGAGTCGCCGGCCCAGGCCGCGGCGTAGGCGGCCATCGTCGACCCGATGTCGCCGCGTTTGGCGTCGGCCAGCACCAGCACCCCGTCGGCCCGCAGCGCGGCGATGGTGCGTTCGAGCACCGCGAAGCCCGCCGACCCGTACGTCTCGAAAAACGCCACCTGCGGCTTCACCACGGCGAAATCGGCGAAGGCGGCCACGCAGATGTCACAGAACGCGGCCAGCCCGTCGGCCGTGACCGGCAGCTCCCAGGCCCGCAACAGGTCGGGATGGGCGTCGATGCCCAGACACAGCGGGCCGCGCTGTGCCTTCGCCTCGACCAGCCGAGCCCCGAAACTAGTCATGCCGGCCGTTGCGCGTGCTGAGGTCGCGATGCAGCTCCTGCAGGGACAGCACGCCGATGTCACCGCGGATGCCGGCCTCGATGCCCTGCACGGCAGCCGAGGCGCCCTGAACCGTTGTGATGCAAGGGATGTTGACCGCCACCGCCGCCGAGCGGATCTCGTAGCCGTCGATGCGCGGGCCGGAGTTGCCGAACGGCGTGTTGATCACCATGTCGACCTCACCGGCGCGGATCGCGTCGATGGCCGAGATCGCCGGACGGCCGTCCTGGGGCGCCTCGAAGTGTTTGCGGACCTCGTCGCACGGAATTCCGTTGCGGCGCAACATCTCCGCCGTGCCCTCGGTGGCCAGGACATGAAAACCCAGGTCGGCCAGGCGCTTTACCGGGAACACCAGCGACCGTTTGTCCCGGTTGGCGACCGACACGAACACGGTGCCCTGGGCGGGCAGTGAGCCGTAGGCGGCGGTCTGGCTCTTGGCGAAAGCGGTGCCGAAATCGCGGTCGATGCCCATGACCTCACCGGTCGACTTCATCTCCGGGCCGAGCAACGAGTCGATGGCGGCACCGTCGGCGCGGCGGAACCGGTGGAACGGCAGCACCGCTTCCTTGACCGCGATCGGGGCGTAGGGGTCCGCGCTGGCGCCGTCGCCGGACTCGGCCAGCAATCCCTCCTTGCGGAGCGCAGAAATGTTGGCGCCCAGCATGACTCGCGCACACGCCTTGGCCAGCGGAATCGCGGTGGCCTTGGAGACGAAGGGAACGGTGCGGCTCGCCCGCGGGTTGGCCTCCAACACGTAGAGGATGTCGTCCTTGAGCGCGTACTGCACGTTGAGCAGGCCGACCACGCCGATGCCGTGGGCGATCGCTTCGGTGGCCTTGCGGACCTTCTCGATGTCGCTGCGGCCCAACGTGACCGGCGGCAACGCGCACGCGGAGTCCCCGGAGTGGATGCCGGCCTCCTCGATGTGCTCCATGATCCCGCCGATGTAGACCTCGGTGCCGTCGCACAGCGCGTCGACGTCGATCTCCACCGCGTCTTCGAGGAAGCGGTCGACGAGCACCGGATGCTCGGGTGAGAGCTCGGTGGCGCGGGTGATGTAGCCCTTGAGTGTCTCTTCGTCGTAGACGATCTCCATGCCGCGGCCGCCCAGCACGTAGGAGGGCCGCACCAGCACCGGGTAACCGATGTCGGCGGCGATCCGGCGGGCTTGGTCGAAGGTGGTGGCGGTGCCGTACTTCGGTGCGGGCAGGCCCGCGGCGTTGAGCAGGTCGCCGAAGGCGCCGCGGTCCTCGGCGAGGTCGATGGCCTCCGGCGGGGTGCCGACGACCGGAACCCCGGCGTCGGCGAGGCGCTGCGCCAGACCCAGCGGGGTCTGGCCGCCGAGTTGGACGATCACGCCGGCCACCCCGGCACCCCCGGCGCCGGACTGCTCCTCGGCGTGGAACACCTCCAGGACGTCCTCGAACGTCAGCGGCTCGAAGTACAGCCGGTCGGCGGTGTCGTAGTCGGTGGACACCGTTTCCGGGTTGCAGTTGACCATCACCGTCTCAAAACCGGCTTGGCTCAACGTGGTTGCCGCGTGCACGCAGCTGTAGTCGAACTCGATGCCCTGTCCGATCCGGTTGGGACCCGAACCGAGGATCAGCACCTTGGGCTTCTCGGTCTGCGGGGCGACCTCGGTCTCGGCGGCCGGGTCGAGTTCGTAGCTGCTGTAGTGGTAGGGCGTCTTGGCCTCGAACTCGGCCGCGCAGGTGTCCACGGTCTTGTACACCGGGTGGATACCCAGTCGCCCGCGCAGCGAGCGCACCCCGTTCTCGCCGGCCAGCTCCGGTCGCAGCGCCGCGATCTGGCGGTCGGAGAGGCCACAGTGCTTGGCGTGCCGCAGCAAGTCGGCGTCGAGCACGGGGGCGTCGACCAGTTCGGCGCGCAGCGCCACCAGTTCGTCGATCTGCGCCACGAACCACGGGTCCACACCGCTGGCCCGGGCCACCTGCTCCACCGAACCGCCCAGCCGCAGCGCCAATTCGATGTCGTAGAGCCGACCTTCGGTAGGGCTCTGCAGCCGGGTCAGCACCTGGTCGAGGGACGAGTCCGGCGGATCGGGCTTGGTCCAGAACCCGGCGCGGGTGGTTTCCAGCGACCGCATCACTTTGCCGAGCGCCTCGACGAAGTTGCGGCCCAACGACATTGCCTCACCGACGGACTTCATCGTGGTGGTCAGCGTGGCGTCGGCGCCGGGGAACTTCTCGAACGCGAACCGCGGCGCCTTGACCACCACGTAGTCCAGGGTGGGTTCGAAGCAGGCCGGCGTCTCCTTGGTGATGTCGTTGACGATCTCGTCGAGGGTGTAGCCGATGGCCAGTTTCGCGGCGATCTTGGCGATCGGGAAGCCGGTGGCCTTGGAAGCCAATGCGCTGGAACGTGATACGCGCGGGTTCATCTCGATGACGATGAGCCGGCCGTCGCTGGGGTTGACGGCGAACTGGATGTTGCAGCCGCCGGTGTCCACGCCGACCTCGCGCAGGATCGCGATGCCCAGGTCGCGCATGCGCTGGTACTCCCGGTCGGTGAGCGTCATCGCGGGCGCCACGGTGACCGAGTCGCCGGTGTGCACACCCATCGGGTCGACGTTCTCGATCGAGCACACCACCACCACGTTGTCGTGGCCGTCGCGCATCAACTCGAGCTCGAATTCCTTCCACCCGTAGATCGATTCCTCGATCAGCACGTTGGCGCTGGGGCTGGCGGCCAGCCCGGCGCCGGCCATCCGGTCGACCTCGTCGATGGAACTGGCCATGCCCGAACCCAATCCGCCCATGGTGAAACTGGGGCGCACCACCACCGGCAGACCCAGCTCCTCGACCGTGTCCCGGACTTCCTCCATGGTGAAACACACTCGGCTGCGCGCGGATTCACCGCCGACCTTGGTGACGATGTCCTTGAACCGCTGCCTGTCCTCACCGCGCTGGATGGCGTCGATGTCGGCGCCGATGAGTTCGACCCCGTACCGTTCCAGGGCGCCGTTTTCGAACAGCGCGACCGCGGTGTTGAGCGCGGTCTGGCCGCCCAGGGTGGCCAGCAGGGCGTCGATCTTGTTGCCCCGCTCGGCTTGCTGGGCGATCACCTTCTCGACGAACGCCGGGGTGATGGGCTCGATGTAGGTGAAGTCGGCGTACTCGGGATCGGTCATGATGGTCGCCGGATTGGAGTTGATCAGGCTGACCTGCAACCCCTCGGCGCGCAGCACCCGGCAGGCCTGGGTGCCGGAGTAGTCGAATTCGGCAGCCTGTCCGATGACGATCGGGCCGGAGCCGATCACCAGCACATGGTTGAGGTCGCTCCGCCGCGGCACTAGCTGTTCCCTTCGTAGGCGCGAAGGTGCGCAAATGTACAAGCTTGACGGCGTGTCGCCGTACATGTGTGCACGCTCGGCAGCGTCGGCATCAGCGGTTCCCTTCCATCAGCTCGATGAACTGGTCGAACAGGTACTCCGCATCGTGCGGCCCGGCGGCCGACTCCGGATGGTATTGCACCGAAAATGCCTTGCCGTTCTTCAGTTTGACCCCTTCGACGACGCCGTCGTTGGCACAGGTGTGGCTGACTTCGGCCGCACCGAAGGGGGTGTCGAAGGACTGGCCGGCCTCCCCTTCGAGGGCGAACCCGTGGTTCTGCGCGGTCACCGCGACCCGTCCGGTGGCGTGGTCGATCACCGGAATGTTGATCCCGCGGTGGCCGAACACCATTTTGTACGTCGACAGCCCCAGCGCGCGGCCCAGGATCTGGTTGCCGAAACAGATTCCGAACAGCGGGATTCCGGCCCCGAGCACGTCACGGGTGAGCGCGACGGTGTGGTCGGCGGTGGCCGGGTCACCGGGGCCGTTGGAGAGAAAGACACCGTCGGGTTGCAGGTCGGTGATCTGCTCGAAGGTCACCGACGCCGGCAGCACGTGGCTGCGGATCCCGCGCTTGGCGAAGTTGCGCGGCGTGTTGGTCTTGATGCCCAGGTCCAGTGCCGCCACGGTAAACCGGTGCGGGCCTTCGGGTTCGACGAGGTAGGAGTCGGGCGTGCTGACCTCGCCGGCCAGGTCGGCGCCCAGCATCGCGTCCTGCCCGCGCACCCGTTCGATCAACTCGTCGGGGTCGGCCAGGGCCGCGCCGGAGAACACGCCCGCTTTCATCGAGCCGCGGCTGCGCAGGTGGCGCACCACCGCCCTGGTGTCGATGCCGGAGATCCCGACGATGCGCTGACGCACCAGCTCGTCCTCGAGAGTTCCGGTGGCGCGCCAGTTCGAGGCGCGCGGCGACGGGTCGCGCACGGCGTAGCCGGCCACCCAGATCTTGTCGCCACGGCTCTCGGCGTCCTCACCGTTCCACCCGGTGTTGCCGATCTGCGGTGCGGTGGCCACCACGATCTGACGGTGATAGCTGGGGTCGGTCAGGGTCTCCTGGTAACCGGACATGCCGGTGCTGAACACGGCCTCCCCCAGCGTCTGGCCGATCGCCCCGAACGGTGTGCCGGTGAAGACGCGACCGTCCTCGAGCACCAGCAACGCCTTACTCACAGGAGGCCTCCTCTTCCAGCCATTTCGCATACTCGTCGCGGTTGTTCGCGCGGAATCCGGTGTCGATCACGGTGCCCGACGGCAGCCGCCACCGGATCGCCAGGATCCCGTTGCGCGGGCCCACCTTGCCGACGATGCCACGTTCGCAACGGATGTCCTTGACCGACGACTGCGGAATCCAGATCGGTTGCGCGCGAATGCGTTCCACCAGGATCCCGGCCGGATAACGGATCAGCACCGCCTTGCTGCGGTAGCCCAGATCGCCGGCCGCGACCCGGTCGTTCCAGGCCGGCGACAACGAACAGCCGACGTAGAGCCCAGGTGTGGTGATCGACGCGGCACCGAACTCGACGGGCAACTCGGGCAGGTCGCCGACCAACTCCACCTGCCGTTCGGCGCGGCGCCGCCAGCCACGCACCATCAGCTGGATCACCACCGCCAGCACCACCACCAGGACCGCCGCGAAGATCAGCGATCCCACAAAGGTGCCTGAGTTCATGCCGGACTCTTCCCGTCCCGGGCGGTGACCTTGCCGCGCAACAGGGTCGCGGTCACCGTCGCCGGGAGCGTCATCGATTCGTAGGGGGTGTTGGCCGACCGACTGGCCAAACCGTCGCCGGTGACGGTCCAGGTGGCGTCGGGATCGACCACCGTCAGGTTGGCCGGCTCGCCGACCTCGAGCGGGCGGCCCTGATCGGGCAGGCCGACGATGCGCGCCGGGTTCTCGCTCATCACCCGGGCCACGTCGCGCCAACTCAACAGGCCCGGCTGCACCATCGTCTGCACCACCACCGACAGCGCGGTCTGCAGCCCCAGCATGCCGGGTCGCGCGGCGGAGAACTCGACACATTTCTCGTGCTCGGCGTGCGGGGCGTGATCGGTGGCCACACAGTCGATGATCCCGTCGGCCAGCGCCTGACGCAGTGCGACCGCGTCCGAAGCTTCCCGCAGCGGGGGGTTGACCCGGTTGCGGCCGTCGTAACTGGCAAGTCGGCTGTCGTCCAGCAGCAGGTGATGCGGGGTGACCTCGGCGGTGATCGAAATGCCTTGTTCCTTGGCCCATTTCAGGAGTTCCACGGTGCCCGCGGTAGAGGCGTGACAGATGTGCACCCGGGCGCCGGCGTCCCGGGCCAGCAGGGCGTCGCGGGCGACGATGGATTCTTCGGCGGCCCTCGGCCATCCGGAGAGCCCGAGCCGCGCGGCCGCGGGCCCCTCGTGCGCGACGGCGCCGACGGTCAGTCGGGGTTCTTCGGCGTGCTGGGCGATCAGCACGCCCAGACCGGTGGCGTATTCCAGCGCGCGGCGCATCACCAGCGGGTCGTGCACGCAGATGCCGTCGTCGGAGAACATCCGTACCCCGGCGACGCCGGCGTTCATCATGCCCATCTCGGTGAGCTCTTTGCCGGCCAGCCCGACGGTGACCGCGCCGACCGGATGCACGTCGACCAGGCCGACCTGCTGGCCGCGATGCCACACGTGGTCGGTGACCACCGGGCTGTCGGCGACGGGGTTGGTGTTGGCCATCGCGAACACCGCCGTGTAACCGCCGAGAGCCGCTGCGGCCGAGCCGGTTTCGATGTCCTCGGCGTATTCGCGGCCGGGCTCGCGCAGGTGGGTGTGCAGGTCGACGAACCCGGGCAGCAGGATCTGGCCGGTGGCGTCGATGACGTCGGCCAGATCCGGAATGTCCAGGTTCGCACCGATTTCAGCGATCTGGGAGGCGTCGACCAGAACGTCGACGGGATCCCCCTCGCCGTAGCACCGGACGCCTCGGATCAACACGCTCACGCCGCGACCTCCTCCGCCCCGACGAGCACATGGAACAGCACCGCCATCCGCACATGCACACCATTGGAAACCTGTTGCAGCACAGCGGATTGCGAAGAGTCAGCCACCGACGACGAGATCTCCATGCCGCGCAGCATAGGACCGGGGTGCAGCACGACGGCGTGGCCGGGCAGCAGCGCCTGCCGCCGGGCGGACAACCCGTACAGGGTCGAATATTCGCGCACCGACGGGAAGAACCCGCCGTTCATCCGTTCGGCCTGCACCCGCAGCATCAGCACTGCATCGGCGACGGGCAGTTCGGCGTCGAAGTCGTTGGACACGGTGACCGGCCAGTTCTCCACACCGCGCGGCAGCAGGGTCGGCGGGGCGACCAGCACCACCTCGGCACCCAGCGTGTGCAGCAGCATGACGTTGGAACGCGCCACCCGGCTGTGCAGGATGTCGCCGACGATCACGATGCGGCGGCCCTCGATGCCGCCGAGGCGTTGCCGCACGGTCAGCGCGTCCAGCAGCGCCTGGGTGGGATGCTCGTGGGTGCCGTCGCCGGCGTTGATCACCGACGGGCCGTCCTTGTGGCTGGTCCAGTCCGCAAGCAGGTGCGCCGCGCCGGACGCGGGATGCCGGATGATCAACGCGTCGGCGCCGGCCGCCCGCAGCGTCAGTGCGGTGTCGCGCAACGACTCGCCCTTGCCGACCGAGGATCCGGACGCGCTGACGTTGATCACGTCGGCGCTCATCCACTTGCCGGCCACCTCGAACGACACCCGGGTGCGGGTGGAGTTCTCGTAGAACATGGTGACGATGGTGCGGCCGCGCAGCGTCGGCAGCTTCTTGATGTCGCGGCCCACCAACGCCAGCGCGAACCGGTCGGCGTCGTCGAGGATCGCGGTGGCCTCATCGCGGCTCAGGTCGCCCGCGGCCAACAGATGCCGCGGGGTCATCGGGTGATCACCACCGCGTCGTGACCGTCGTCTTCGCGTAGTTGGACGTGCACGCTCTCGCTGCGCGAGGTGGGCACGTTCTTGCCGACGTAGTCGGCACGCACCGGCAATTCGCGGTGGCCGCGATCGACCAGTACGGCCAGCTGCACGGCGCGGGGGCGGCCCACGTCGCGCAGGGCGTCCAGGGCGGAGCGGGTGGAGCGTCCGGAGTAGAGCACGTCGTCGACGAGGATCACCAGCGCGTCGTCGATGCCGCCGACTGGGATGGATGTCGCTTCGAGTGGCCGCGGCGGTTTGATCATCAGATCGTCGCGGTAGAGGGTGATGTCCAGTGACCCGTGGCCGACCTTGACGCCGCTGTATTCGGCGATGTTGGCGGCCAGCCGGTCCGCGAGCGTCACGCCACGGGTCGGGATGCCGAGCAGCACCACCCGATTGGAGTCGGGGTTGTCCAGTGCGGTCTTCTCGATGATCTGATGGGCCATGCGCGAGATGGTGCGACCGACGTCGGCCGCTGACATCAACTCCCGCGGTTCTGCGGCAGCACCCATACGAGAAATTGACCTCCTTCTCCGCCTCTCTGGACGGTCCGTTAAAGGATGTCGGCTGCCGGGCAGCCTAACACGCGTGCTCGGCACCCGTGGCGAGCAGACGCAAAAGCCCCCATTTCCTGCGGAAATGAGGGGCTTTTGCGTCTGCTCGCCCTAGGTGCTCAGGTGCAGGGAACCTGCCGGTTCAGCTGACAGTTGGACGGGGGCGAGTAGGTACCGCTCAGCACACCCCGGAAGCCGCCGGTGGCCGAGCCGCCCGGCGCAATGCTGCGATTCCAATTCGCGGGACTGACGACATAGTGCGTGCCCGATTGGGAGACGGTGCTGTTCCACGCGTGCGAGATGGACTGACCGACCGGCATGTCGAACTCCAGCCTCCAGTCGGTCAACGGCGCCATGCTGGCATTGGTGATGCTGTAGCGGGCGATGAAACCGTCCTGCCACGTGTGCTCCACCACCAGCGTCGCCGACGCCGCCGCCGCCTGAGCGACGGGTGCCGCACCCAGGGCGGGGAAGCCGATCACGAACACCGCCACCAAGGCGTGAAGCGCTGTGCGCCAAAGTTTCTCGCGGCGATTGGTCATAGGAGCCAACACTATAGCCGCACGACCGGTGGCGGCCCTGCCACCACGGGTGTGCTGCGGGAACTTTGCCCAACTGCAACCGTGACGAAATCTGCGTCCGGTCAACCGGGCAGACCTGGACTCCCGTTGGCGGTGTTGCCGAAACCACCGAAACCGCCGGCGCCGTCCGCGTCGCCGAAGCCGTTGCCCCCGTTGCCACCGTTGCCGCCGAATCCGTCGACGCCGCCGAAACCGTTGCCGCCGTTGCCGCCGTTGCCACCGGGCGCGACGATGCCGCCGTCGTTGCCGTCGCCGCCGCTACCGCCCCGGGCGACCCCACCGGCGTCGGCGTCTCCGCCGCCACCACCCACACCGCCGTTGCCGGTCAGTCCGCCGCTGCCACCGTCGCCGCCCTGGCCACCGTTCGCGTTGCCGTTGGTGGAGCGGGCGTCACCGCCGAGTCCGCCGAAGCCGCCGGTGCCGGATCCGGCTGAGCTGCCGCCGTTTCCACCGTTTCCGCCGTTGGCCGTCCCATTCACGGTCTGGGCGATGCCACCGTTGCCACCGGGGCCGGCGTTGCCGATCACCGACGCGCCGCCGTTGCCGCCGTTCCCGCCGGTCGCGCCGGTCACGCCGATCAGGTCGTTGCCACCGGCACCGCCCGCGCCTCCGCTGCCGAAATCGCCTGCGGCACCGCCATTGCCGCCGTCGCCGGCGCCGGCGGTGACGGTGGCCTGTCCGCCGTTTCCGCCGTTGCCGCCACTGCCCGCCAGCGAGGCCCCGGCTCCCCCGTCGCCCCCGTCGCCGCCGAACAACGAACTGCCGCCGCTACCGCCGTTGCCGAACATGACCGCCGCGGCCCCACCGTCACCGCCGTTGCCCGATTCGCTGGAGCCGCCGTCGCCGCCGCTGCCGGCGATCGCACCGCCGCTACCTCCGGCACCGCCGTTGCCCGACGCGCTGAAGCCACCACTGCCGCCGTTGCCGGCGATCGCGCCACCGCTGCCGCCGTTGCCGCCGGGTTGACCCAGTCCGGTGGCCGCACCTCCGGCTCCGCCGAAACCGAACAGGCCGGTGTTGCCGCCCTGGCCGCCGGCCGCGCCGGCACCGCCCGCGCCACCGCTGCCCAGCAGCAGGCCGCCGGTACCGCCGGCGCCCCCGAGACGGTCAACGCTGCTGCCCCCGTTTCCGCCGTTTCCGAGCAGCCCGGCCGCGCCGCCGGCGCCACCGCTCTCCCCCGGCGCGGTCGTCGAGAAACCGTTGCCGCCGCTGCCGAGCAGCAGCCCGCCGGCACCGCCTGCGGGGCGGCTCGCGGTGCCGTCCGCACCATTGCCGATCAGCGGGCGCCCCAACATGAACTGCGTGGGCGCATTGACGACGTCGAGGACGGCGGTCCACGGCGTCAGTTGGGCCGCGGCAGCCGAGACCCCGCCGTGGTAGCCGATCATCGCGCTCACGTCGCGTGCCCACATTTCCTCGTACACGGACTCCGCCGCGGCAATCGCGGGTGCGTTCTGCCCGAACAGGTTCGAGACGACCAGCGCCACCAGATTCTGCCGGTTGGCCGCCACCATCAGCGGACGCACCGTGGCCGCCTGTGCCACCTCGAACGCACTGATCACGGCTTGCGCTTGGGTTGCCGCCGATTCCGCTTGCGCCGCAGCCACATTCAAGAAGCTCGCATATCTGGCCGCGGTCGCGGCCATCGCGGTCGACGCACTACCCTGCCATGCTTGTCCCGCGAGATCGGAGATCACCGACGAGAACGAACCGGCCGAGGTGGTCAGCTCCGCGGCGAGTCCCTGCCAGGATGTCGCGGCGGCCACCATCGGCCCCACGCCGGCGCCGGAAAACATCAGCGCCGAATTGACCTCCGGCGGCAGCACGAAAAAACTCATTGCAGGTTCCCTCCCAAAACCGACACACGACCCCGTCAGATCATCAGTCGTGCTCGCTGTCGGCGTGGCCGAACCTGGCAAGTGTTCGTTCTCTGGACAGCGAGAGGACACGGACGGCCGGCGGATTCCTGTTCGGCGCAGGCGGTTCGGACGGGCTGGCGTGAAGCCTGGGCGTTGCGCGTGAAGCCTGGGCGTTGCGCGTGAAGCCTGGGCGTTGCGCGTGAAGCCTGGGCGGGATCCTGCCGAATTTCTCGCCCAGGCTTCACCCTCAAAGCCCTCAGTTCACAATCAACCCCAAGACTTCACAACCGAAGTCATGCCGCCGGCCCAAACGCCCGACCGCGTGAACCGTGCTCCGCGACGCCTAGATCTCGGGATCACACCCCCGGCGTCCTTCGTGCGCCCAGGCCAGCAGATCCGGCGCAGCCAACTGGTTGATCCGGTCGTTGTAGCGGCGGTACTCGGGAAAACCGAAGTACTGCTGCCACTCCCCACACCCGCCCCGGCGGAAGAACCGTTCGTCGCTGTGCCAGATGCCGTCGGTGGTGTTCGGCGCGATCTCGGTGGCACGCGAGCGCATCTCGTCCAGCGAGGCGTACCTGGCCAGCTGCTGCGCGCGGTCCCGCGTCAGGTCAATGCCGAGGGCCGCCGCGAGCCGGACGAACTCGGTGACCAGGTCGGTCTGAAAGTCGACGTAGTGAAACAGCGCGACGTTGGGTCTGTGGCGCAGTTCCCAGGACTTGCCGAACTGGTCGAGGATGTTCGCCAACGTGCCGATACCGCGCGGCGGGGCGAATCCCAGTCCCGGCGGCGGATGCGCCGGTCCCTCCATCCAGTCCCGAAACTCCTCGACCGGGTGCCGCATGGCCGGCCAGGGTTCCGGCGAGCGCGTCGAACCGTGCTGCTCGCCGGCCGGCAGCGCGGCTTCATACAGCGCACGGGCGCGGTCCCGGTCCATGTTGGCGGACTGATGCAGCATCGACACCGCGGCGTCGCGAGGATCACGACCGACGCAGATGTAGGTGATCCGGTCATCGAGGACCAGGCCGTCCAGCGGGGTGTGGGTCTTGATGAAGCGACGATGCTGCTGCGCTTCGAGAACGGCAACCACCTCGTCGAGGGGGCGGATCGTCTGGTCGAACCACGGCGACACCGTCGACAACGGCCCCGGCAGGTCCGGTCCGTCGAAAACCAGCAGCGAAACCAGCCGCTGCGTCCACGTCATGCCGCATTTCGACGGCGTCGTGATGATGACGTCGCCGGCGCGCGGCTCCAGCGCGTCCCACCGCGTGTTGTCGGTCATCAGCGACCGGTACAGAACCCGGTTCAATTCCCTACTCATTGCCACTCATTTCAAGGACCGCCGGACGATGTCGAACAACATGCCTTCTACGGTGACCCCGGGTGCGAACGAGAAAGCCATACCCGTGGAGATGGGTTTCGTCGACTCCGCTTGCCGCACCATCATTTCCAGCACGAAGATCAGCGAAACGCTGAGCATGTTGCCGAACCGCGCGAGCACGTCCCAGCTGTGCGCCGCGCTCTCGGCGGGCAGGCCCAGCGACCGCACCGACTGCTCGATGATCTTGGGTCCGCCGGGGTGGATCGCCCACAGATCGATGTCGGTTTGCTGCAAGCCGTTGTCCCGCAACACCTCTGCCACGACGGGTGCGACGCTGCGGAAGATGTAGTCGGGCAGGTTCTCCGACAACTCGCACGTGATGCCGTTGTGGTTGACGCCGAGCACGATGCCGTCTTCGGCGTCGTCGAGCAGTCGGGTGAAGGTGCTGCGAATCACCACGTTGCCTTGCGGGAGCGCCTTGTGCACTTGGCTGGCCCCGATGAGCAAGGCGCCGCACCCGTCGCCGAACAGGCTGTGGATGACCACATCGTTGACGTCGTCGGCGAAAACGGCATTGATCGAACACAATTCGATGCACACCACCAGCGACTTCATGCTGGGGTGGGCCCGGACAAAGGTTGCGGCGGTGCGGACGGCGTTCATCGCCGCCGCGCAACCCATGAAGTTGACCACGACCCGCGACACCGACCGCGACAGACCCAATTCCTTGACGATCGCGACATCCACACCCGGCGCGATGAACCCGGTGCTGGTGACGAACACCAACTGCCCGATCTCCTCGACCTGGTACGGAAGTCCCGCCAGCGCACGCCGACTGACCTCGACCGCCAGCGGAACGGCGTGTTCGAAGAACAGGTTCATCCGGTCCCGGATGGTGCCCGGTTCCTTGCGGAACGCGTCGAACTCGGGATCGAGTGGGTCAACCACCATGCGCCGGCTGTCCACCCGTGTCTTCTGGTACATCCGCGGAATGCGTTGCCGTTGTTGAGCATCGGCGAACAGTTCCGCGACCCGAAGGGCGGCGTCGGCCTGGTCGACCACCCGCTGCGGCGACCCGGTCGCAATCCCTTCGATGACCGCGACCGTGGTGGGCGGCGCCGGCGGCAGTTGGGCCAGCCGGACTTCGGTTCCTTCTGCGACGGGGAGCACGCCGCCGTCGGCCGGGGTGCTCATACCGACCCGATTCCGACGAAGCCGGCGACCACGTAGCCGGCGCTGTCCTTGAATGCACTCGGCGACAGATGTTCTCGCAACAGGCCCCAGTGCCGGTCCCTGGCCGGCCGCGACGGCGACAACAGATAAGTGCGGCACAGCTTGGGCAACCGGTCGGTGAGGAACCGCTTCGGCGGTAACCACTCGACACCGGACTTGGCCGACTCCTCGCGCAGCACATCCTCGGTGACGATGTTGGCGAATCCGCTGCGCTGGAACGGCAGCACGTGATGCACGCGGTGCGAACTCAGGCCGGCGGACAGGAAACAGTCGATGTAGCGGTTGCCGATCACACTCAGGTCGTTGGCGTGCTCGACCTGATCCACCGCCCAGTCTTCACCGGCAGGTTCGGGATCTGCGTCCTCGTTCTCGAACTCGTGGCTGGCCACCACCATGAAGGTGCTGACCCACAGTGTCGCGACGAATTGCAAAGCCCAGGCCCAGAAGTCGCCGGCCGCCAAGAACACAACCAGCTCGGTCACCAGCAGCAACCGTACCCCCGACGAACCGAGGAAGTGCGGCAGCGCATTGCGCCAACTTCCATAGCCCTCTTCGACGCCGACCTTGCGCGTCATGTTCCACACGTCGGCGATGCGGACGGCCATGCCGGTGACCAGGTGACCGAACTTGTGCAGGGTGTGCACCGGGACGCGGTACAGCCGGGGCAGCCGCATCATCATGGTGAAGACGTTCTTCTTGATGTCCACGTCGCTCTGGGTGTATGGGTGGTGCAGCAGCGTGTGGCCGTCGGCGACGACCAGCGCCAGTGCGATGTAATTCAGGTCGAAGGTGTTGGCAAAGACCCGATTCCAACCCCGTTGTGCCCGGTGCAACGCGTAATGGCCGTAGCCGACCAGCGAACTGCGCAGCAGGACCATCGCAATGACGAACGCCCACAACGGCATCCACCGCGGCTCGACCAGGCGCACCGCCTGAACGCCGAAATACGAGATCGCCAGCAGGACGGCAACGATGTTGAAAAGCCGGTCCATCCGCTTGATCCGGGCTGCCAGCACCGGCTCGCACAACCGTGCTTTGACGCGGTGCATCAGGTCATCTCGGTTGTCGAACCGGTACTCAGGTGTGTCGCGCCGGCTGTCGAAGTCATCTTTGAACAAGAACGGTGGCGCGTTGTGCTTGGGGTGAATGTCACGGGGTGTCGCCTCGCGGCCCAACGAGTAACGCCGCTCCAGAATGCGCTCGACGACCTTCGGGTCTCGGTGGTAGGAGGCGATAATCGCAGTGATGTCACGGTTTTTGGTTCGCCCGATGAAGAAGGCGCCACCGGGGTGCTTGGCGATCCAATCGCTCAGGTCGTATGCGCGTCCGTTGTATACCCATACGTCGGGCAGCACAGGAGGGCCGCCCGGCGGAGGCCCAGGGCGCGCGTCGGGGCCGCGCTCCTGAACTTCGGGTACGTCGTTGGTCATTCGTGGTCCTCCAGGTCTGGTCGAATGAGATCGGCTGCGCGCCGGGCTTTCCGGTGAGCTGGCCCAAATGGTGGGGGCACGGCCTTGGAAGAGCCTTGGAGGATTCTCAAAGAGTCGGTCTCGGACGAGAACCGACCCGGGGCCCGGCGGCCGCATAGGCGGTGCCGCACTCCCGGGTCGGTTCCCAATCCGGGACTCACCTGTGGCCGTTACCCCAAGGGGTTCGGGATGGTAACCGGCTCACCCCATTTGGAGAGGTTGATGGTGACCTTGCCCTTGTCCTTGTCGAGCACCATCCGCACCAGGTACGGGCTCGGCGGCGTGCCCGGCGCTCCCGGTGCCTTCACGTCGGCGATGTACAGCGTGACCGGGAGCGGCCCCTTGGCGTCCTTGCCGATCTGCGGCACCAGCGGGTCGATGATCGCCGGGTCGATGGTCCCGGAAACCTTCACGGTCGGTACACCGTCGATCGTTTCATTGCCACCGATCTGCGGGCTCTGCACCTTGCCGATCACCGCGCCGATTCCCTTTTCCTTGTCCAGCACCACGCCCGGGTCGTAGATCTTGCTCGCCTCGCCGACCGAGGTGTACTTACCCGAATCGTCCTTGGTGTACATCGTCTTCTTGGTGACGATGAACTGCTTGGGCACTGCCGGGGTGTTCGGCTGCAACCGGATCATGGCGTCGCCGACGGCCTGCCCGCCGAGGTCCTCGGGCTGGTTGGTCACGTCGGCGTTGACCATTTCCATCGGCAGCGTAGTGATGTCGGTGGTCTGCAGATTGACATGCAGATTGCGCAGGCCGGTCGTCGCCTTGGAAGCGTCCTGCAGCAGTTGTTGGGCCTCGGGCGATGCGGCGCCGGAGGTGGCGGATGACGCCCCGGAGGTCGCCGAGGTGGCGGCGGATCCGGATGTCTGAGATGTCGAGGAACTACCGGTGTTCGATTTGCCTCCGCATCCGGTGACGACCGTCGCGACAAGTGCTGCGACGAACAGAATCGCTACAGACACCGGGGTCGAGGGTCGACGGGAGACAGGTCGGTGGGAGATTTGCGCTTGTGAGATCAAGCCATTCATGGCCAGCCTTTGCTGAGTTTAACCAACCAGTGGTGATGAGCAGCGGGTCGCTACCCTCGTCGTACGGTGTGGATGGATGCTGACGTCCAGCAACCGCCCACCATCGCGGATCTCGGTGACTGCACACCCGCACCCTGGTTCACCAGCAACGACACCGTTCAACTGCGCGTCGCTGCCCTCACAGCGTGTTCCCCAGTTCACTTTGCCGGAGAGCGCGACAGTAACATGCGGCCCGCGTGCTGCAAACCATACTCACGGAATTAACTGTCGACGGATTCGACCAGCGCAGCATCCGCCGGATCGATCTTTGCGGCGAAGGCACGACGCACCAAACACTCAGGTGGCGCAATGACTCCCGGTCATTTCGGCGGGCACAGCGTGCTGTCAAGCGGCTACCCTACCCGAGTGAATCTGGACGGCAATCAGACGACCATCCGCGAGGTCTGCGACGCCGGCCTGCTCTCCGGAGCGGTCACGGTGGTCTGGCAGCGCGGAGAGTTGTTGCAGGTCAATGAAATCGGGTATCGGGATGTCGAGGCGGGCCTGCCGATGCAACGTGACACCCTGTTCCGCATCGCCTCGATGACCAAACCCGTCACGGTCGCGGCCGTCATGAGCCTGGTCGACGAAGGCAAGCTGGCCCTGAGCGATCCGGTCGCGCGGTGGGCCCCGGAGCTCGCCGAGGTGTGGGTGCTCGACGATCCGCGCAGTCCGCTGGAGCGCACGCATCCGCTGCGGCGTCCCATCCTGATCGAGGACCTGCTCACCCACACCAGTGGGTTGGCTTACGGATTCTCGGTGTCCGGGCCCATCTCCCGCGCGTACCTGCGGTTACCGTTCAACCAGGGTTCCGACGTCTGGCTCACCGAACTCGGCACGCTGCCACTGGTACACCAGCCGGGCGAGAAGGTGACCTACAGCCACGCCATCGACGTGTTGGGCGTCATCTTGTCCCGCGTCGAGGACAAGCCGTTGTACGAGGTCTTCGACGAGCGGGTGCTGGGCCCCGTCGGCATGCCCGACACCGGATTCTTCGTCACGCCCGAGGCCCGGTCGCGGGCGGCCACCATGTACCGACACGACGAGAACGACCGGTTGCAGCACGACGTGATGGGTCCCCCGCACGTCAAGCCACCCGCGTTCTGCAACGCCGGGGGCGGATTGTGGTCGACCGCCGACGATTACCTGCGGTTCGTGCGAATGCTGTTGAACCACGGCGTCATCGACGGTGTGCGGGTGTTGTCCGAGGAGTCGGTACGACTGATGCGCACCGACCGGCTGACCCCAGAACAGAAGCGGCACAACTTCCTCGGCGCGCCGTACTGGGTGGGTCGTGGGTTCGGCTTGAACCTGTCCATCGTCACCGACCCGGTCAAAGCCGCTCCGCTGTTCGGGCCGGGCGGGATCGGGACGTTCAGCTGGCCCGGCGCCTACGGGACGTGGTGGCAGGCCGACCCGAGCGCGGACCTGATCCTGATGTATCTGATCCAGTACTGCCCCGACCTGACGGTCAATGCCGCCGATGCGGTAGCGGGCAACCCGACCCTGGCGCGGTTGCGTACGGCGCAGCCGCGGTTCGTGCGCCATACCTATCGCGCGCTGGGGTTGTGAACCGACCGCGGCGCACCTCCTCGGCTACACACGTTCCAGTGCGCGGCGCGCGTAGGCACGGACGTCAGCGTCGTTGTCCTGCAGCGCCACCACCAGCGCGTCGTGAATCGTTGCCGCGGTAGGCAAACGAGTCAAACTGAGCACCGCGGCTTTGCGCACATCGAGGTGGGTGTCACGCAGCGCATCAGTCAACCGCGGCACCGCGAAGTCGCTTTGAGCGCCGCCCAGCGCCCGCGTCGCGCCTTCGCGGACCTGCCAGGCCGGTGCCCGCAACGCCTGCTCGATGTTGGCCCAATCGCTTTCCCGGCAACCGATTTCACCTAGCGCGCTGAGCGCGGCCGCGGACACCAACGGATCGGGATCGGCGACCAGAGCGCTCACCGTCTCGGCACCGCCACCCAGAGTCGCCAGGCCGGCGGCGGCAGCGATGCGAACTTCCCGGTTCTCGTCGGCCGTGGCGGCCACGACTCCGGCTACGTCGTCCACCGAGACCAGCGCACGGACGGCCTCGATGCGCACCCGGTGGTCCGGGTCGTCGATCGCGCGACGGAAATCCCCGGGTGCACCGGCCCGGCGCGAAGCAAGCAGATACACCGCAGCGGCGCGCACCGTGGAGTCCTTCGACGACAAGTGCGCGCGGGCGCCGGCGGGATCGGGCAGCATTTCGACCAGTTCCCGCGCCCCTTCCGCCGCGGCGCGCCGCACTGCTGCGTCCGGGTCGCCCAGGGCGGCCAACAGCGCCGAAGCATAACCGGGCGGGGTGTGTTCGGTCAGCGTGGCCACTGCGGTGCGCCGCACGCCGGCATCGGAGTCCGTCAGGTACGGGACCAGGTCGTCGATCGTCGGTTCGTCCAGTGCCAGCACCGCGGCGATGCGTGGTGACGGCGGATCGACCGCCACGGCGGCGACTCGGGACCGCGTGCTGGCCGGCGCCTGGCCACCGACGAGCGGAGGCTGCGCCACCTCCAGCACCCGCTGATCCGTCGGCGGCAGACCATCGAGTTCTGGAACTGACACGAAATACGGTGCCACCGGACGCTTCAGGAACAGCATTGCACCCTCGGGCCCTTTGCGCAGGTTCAAGTGATACCCCCATCGGCCGTCGTCACGGTCGGGCAGGTCGGCGCGGTTGTGATAGAGGCCCCAGCGCGATTCGGTTCGGGTAAGCGAAGACCGTGCCGCCATCTCCGCGCAGTCCCGGATGAACGAGACTTCCACCGCGCGCATCAGCTCATGCGGTGTGCGGGCTCCCATCGTGGCGATCTCGTCTCGCATCCGATCGAACGTGCGAACCGCGATCGACAACTTGGCTGCGGACTTCGGCGGCGCCACATAGTCATTGACGAAACGCCGCAGCTTGTATTCGACTTGCGGTTGGGGCGGGCCGTCCGGGTGCCGCAACGGACGGTAGATGAGCTCGTGCGCTGCGCGTAGTTGCTCCGCCGGGAGCGCCTGTGGGGCAGCGACTTCGGTGCACGACCTGGCTGCGTCCGCCCCGGCCAGATCACCGAAGACGAATGCGCCGATCATGTAGTTGTGCGGGACGCAGGCCATGTCGCCGGCGGCATACAGTCCCGGTACCGTCGTCCGGGCATGTTCGTCCACCCAGACTCCCGACGCGGAATGTCCACTGCACAAGCCGATTTCGGAGATATGCATTTCCACGTCGTGGGTTCGGTAGTCCTGCCCGCGGTTGGCGTGGAAGGTCCCGCGGGTGGGTCGCTCGGTGGTGTGCAGGATGTTTTCCAGCGCGGACAATGTCTCATCCGGTAGGTGGGACACCTTGAGATAAATGGGACCCCGTGCGGAGTCGATCTCGCTCTTGACTTCGGCCATCATCTGTCCCGACCAGTAATCGGAGTCGACGAACCGCTCACCGAGGGAGTTGACCTGATACCCGCCGAACGGGTTGGCCACATAGGCGCACGCGGGCCCGTTGTATTCCTTGATCAACGGATTGACCTGGAAGCACTCGATTCCGGACAGCTCTGCCCCGGCGTGATAGGCCATGGAGTAGCCGTCGCCTGCGTTGGTCGGGTTCTCGTAGGTGCCGTACAGATAACCGGATGCGGGCAATCCGAGTCGCCCGCACGCGCCGGTAGCAAGGATCACCGTCTTGGCCCCGACAGCGACGAACTCGCCGGTGCGGGTGTGCAACGCCGCGGCGCCTACCGCCCGGCCACCCTGGGTCAGGACGCGCACCGGCATCAGCCGGTTCTCGATGCGGATCTTCGCCCGCATCGACTTCTGCCGCAGCATCCGGTAGAGCGCCTTCTTGACGTCCTTGCCCTCGGGCATCGGCAGCACATAGGAGCCGGACCGGTGCACGCGGCGAACCGCGTACTCCCCGTGCTCGTCCTTCTCAAATTTCACCCCATAACGCTCCAGCCGCTGCACCATGGCGAAGCCGCGGGTGGCGGTCTGATACACGGTGCGCTGGTTGACGATTCCGTCGTTGGCACGGGTGATCTCCGCGACGTAGTCCTCCGGTTCGGCACGTCCCGGGATGACGGCATTGTTCACGCCGTCCATCCCCATGGCCAGCGCACCGGAATGGCGTACGTGCGCCTTCTCCAGCAGCAGCACCTGGGCGCCATGCTCGGCGGCGGTGAGCGCAGCCATGGTGCCGGCGGTGCCGCCACCGATGACGAGCACGTCACAGTCAAGCCGGAGCTGCGGTTCAAGGGCCGGGATCTCCATCATGCCGCCACCCAATCCTGCAGAGCCGCAATGATTTCCGCGCGCTGGTCCGGCCACTGGCGAGCCATCCTGGGTTCCGGGATCTCGACCAGAGCGCGCAGCGGCCGGCCGGCCCGGCCCAGGACGGCGACTCGGTCACCGAGAGCCAGCGCCTCGTCGACGTCGTGGGTGACGAAGACGATCGTCGTCGGGTGGGCCCGCCAAGTGTCGATGAGCAGGCGCTGCATGGCCGCGCGAGTCTGGGTGTCCAGCGCACCGAACGGTTCGTCCATCATCACCGCGCGTGGCGCGCCGGCCAGGCCGCGGGCCAACTGCACGCGCTGGCGCATTCCACCGGACAAGTTCTTGGGCAGGTATCGGCCGAAACCGGTGAGCCCGACCTCACGGATCCAGCGTTCGGCCTCACTACGCCGGGTGGCCCGGGGCTCGCCCCGCAGTCGCAGTGCCAGTTCGATGTTGGACCGCACACTGCGCCACGGCAGTAGAGCGTTGTCCTGGAACACCATTCCGCGATCACCCGAGGTGCCGGTGACGTTGACGCCGTCGGCCAGGACGCGTCCGTCGTCGGGCATCATCAGACCGGCCAGTGCGCGCAACACCGTCGACTTGCCGCACCCGGACGGACCGGTGAGCACCAGGATCTCCCCCGGCCGCACCGTCAGGGTCACGTCATCGATCACCGGAGTTCCGCTGTAGGACAATCGCACTCGATCCAGTTCGAGACTCATGCCCTGGCTTGAAACAGTCATCGCTTCGTCTCCTCTCCGCGCGGCAACCATCGAGTGACGCGACGGCCCACCACTTCCACCGCCGCCGACGTGACGAAGCCGAGCACCCCGATCGTGATGATGCCGACGAACACCTGCGGATACGCCAGCACGGTGTAGTTCTGCCAGGTGCGGTAACCGACCCCGAGCCGACCGGAGATCATCTCCGCCGAGATCACGCAGATCCAGGCGACGCCCATGCCAACCGACAGACCGCCGAATACACCCGGCAGGATGCCGGGCAGCACCACCCGGATCAGCACCTCCCAGCGACCGCCGCCCAGGGTGCGCACCGAGTCCTCCCACAACGTGGGCAGTGCCCGCACCGCGTGCCGGGTGCTGACCATGATCGGGAAGTAGGCCGCCAGGAAGGTGATGAAGACGATGCCCGCCTCGTCGGTCGGGAACACCAGAATCGCCACCGGGACCACCGCGATCGCCGGGATCGGCCGGACCAGTTCGGTCAGCGGGCCGAACAGATCGCCGAAAAGCTCGGAGCGGCCTAGCAATACGCCGGTCGCGACGCCCACTGCGGCCGCCAGCCCGAAGCCGGTCAGGATGCGCAGCAACGACTGCGCCAGGTCGAGCCAGTATTCGAAGGCGCCTAACCGCCGGGTCAGGGCGTGCACGATCTCGGTGACGGTCGGCAAGGTGTCGAACCGCAACCAGAACCGCACCTTGGCTGCGGTCAGCGCCTGCCACATACCGATCGCGGCGCCCAGCGACACCAGGCGCAGCAGTCGCGACCGCCACGCGGCGTTGAGTCGATGCGGCACTGTGAAGGCGGGCACCGGCACTGCCGGCACCACCCGGTCGGTCAACTCGGTGGTCACAACGAACCTCCCAACGCCTGCTGATATGTCACGGTGACCGCGCCGGGGTGTGCCGCGGCGTAACGGCGCGCTGCGGCCGGGGTTCCGAACGGCCGGTAGGTGGCACCGTCGCGGATCCAGACGGCCTTGTCGGCGAACCATCGGGTGCCCAACTCCGCGTCGGGCACGTAGGCGGCCCGGACTCTGGCTCCACGGGCACCGGCGTCCCTAATCGCCCGCAGCAATGCGGTCGGGTCGGCGACGGTCTGAGTCTCAGTGGTCCCGTCCAGCCACAGTTCGCTGGCCTGTGCCGGATCGCCGGCCAGCGTCGAGGGGTTCGCGGTACGCGCCCGGGCCGCCCCGTAATCCAGTCCCCGGGCGCCGAACACGGCGCGCAGCGGCTCCTCCTGGACGAATTCGCTGACGTCCAGGGCCGCGAAGTCGCCGATCGACTCCAGGTAGGGCACGTCGCCCTTGAGTGCGTCGACAAGCGACGGCTTCAGGGTGGTGTCGAAGGACGTCCCGCCGGGGCCGTTGTAGAGATAGACGACCTCGGGCGGCAGTCCGCTCCCCTCGGCCACGATGCGCGCCGCCTCCAGCGGCTTGGTGTTGAGGAAGTCGGTGGCATCCAGTTGCGCCTGCAGGAACGCCGCCAGCACTTCCGGATGCGCCCCGGCATAGGACCGTCGCGCCACCACCCCGTGCAGGGTCGGCACGTTGAGTTCCGCGCCGTCGTAGAGCAACTTGCCTTTGTTCTGATAGACCAGCAACCCGGGCCAGGCGACGAACTGCGAAAGCGCCTGCACCTGGCCGGATTCGAGGGCAGAAGCACCGACCTGGGGTTGCTGGTTCAGCACGTCGACACCCGTCACGCGGGCTCGGTCCAGGGCACGCACCAAGGTGCCGTGGCCGGCCGAGCCGATACTGGCCGACACCCGCGTGCCGGCCAGGTCCGACAGCGTGGTGGCCGACGAATTCGGCGCCACCACAACCATGTTCAGCGCGCCTTTGGGGTTGTAACCGGTGACGGAGACGAGCTCGGTGCGGGCCAGCGGGTTCGCCTGGGTCTTGGAGCCGTTGATCAGCATGGGGTAGTCCCCCATCGAACCGATGTCGATCTTTTCGGCCAGCATCTGCGCGGTGATCGGCGCCCCGGTGTCGTAATCCTGCCACCGCACAGCGTATTTCGTGCCGGTACGGGTGGTGATGTCGGCGAGCCGGCGCTCCAGGTAGCCCTGGGCGCGCAGCAGAGTGCCCGCGGTGACGGTGTTGATGGTCTTGGACTGGTAGCCGATGACGACATCGACCACTCCGGAAGACTGCGCCAGCGACTCCAGCGAGCAACCGGAGGCCGCGACGGCGACAGCGGTCACCATCGACACTAGCGCAACGGCCTGTCTCACCATGAAAAATCCTGAGCTGTCGGGTTTCAGCGGAGCAGGTACGGCATGTTCACCGTCACGGCGCCGGTTGGGCAGCGCGCCGCGCACGGGCCGCAGTACCAGCACTCATCGACGTGCATGTACGCCTTGCCGGTTTCCGGATTGATCGCCAGCGCATCGAGCGGACACACTTCCACGCACAGCGTGCAGCCGTCGATGCAGAGTGACTCGTCGACCGTGACCGGCACATCGGCGCGGTTGTTGTGGACCAGGGTCACTACTCACTCCTTGTCAGGTTGCCGCGCATGGTGATTCGGTCGCCCCGCATCCTGATGTATTCCAGGTCCACCGGCGTCCCGTCGTCGAGGCTGGTGAGTCGCTCGAGCATCAGCAGTGGCGCGCCGTCGGGCACTTGTAGGGTCGCCGCCGAATGCGCGTCCGCCGGAATGGCTTCCAGCGCCAGCGATGCCGAGCCCAATCGTTGCCCGCTCACCTGCTCGATGAGCGCAAAAAGATCGTTCTCTTCCAGCGGTTGGCCCAGGATGGCGGCGCCGATGCCGGGGGTGAGATAGGTGAGGTCCAGGCTCAGCGGCAGGTCGCCCAGGTAACGCAACCGCTCGATGAACACGACGTCGGCACCGACGTTCAACCGCAACCGGCGAGCCACCGAGGGCGGTGCGGTCATCAGGGTTGCGGTCCGCACTTCGTTGCGGACTTCGCCCTGGTTCTTAAAGGTCTCCTTCAGACCCAGCAACGCCTCCAAACCGTGCTCGTATTTGCGTTGCGCGACATGGGTTCCGATCTTGGGCCCGCGGTCGATCAGACCCTCGTTCTTCAGCACACCGAGCGCCTCGCGGATGGTATTGCGCGAGACCGAGAATTCGGCGGCCAGATCGTTCTCCGTCGGCAGACCAGCGGCATAGGCACCGAGGTGAATCTGCTGGCGCAGCACGTCGGCGGTCCGGCGCGCCCGGTCGGCCCGGGTTTCCTGATTCGGCGCTGTCTCGCTCACGCCGTCACGCTAATGCAGGTCAGCGGGCCTTCGCCGGGCACGCATCAGGGTCGGTTACCCCGGTTGCAGCTATTGCGCCAGCGCCGTTCGCGTCGCGACCAGGCATGTTTTCGACGCAAATCGCCATTGCGCCACCCCGATGTCGCGGCCGCAATTCTGATCGTCCTGAAACAAATGACGCTGTCGGTCCTCAGTTCACCGGAACCGTGTGTTCGTTGGCCACCAATGTCTGTTCCGAACCCGTCGGCTCGGACCCGTTGCCGTTGGCGCTGGCTGTGCTGACCGCGCAGCGCTTGGCTTCCATCCGCTTCAGCGCCTCTTGGGTGAATACCGACAACCCGAGTTCGTGGTTGTAGCCGTGGATTTCCTTGACGTCGAGTTGCGCCATGAAGTAGACGATCTCCCTGGAGACCACCTGTCCTGGCACCAGCACCGGGAAGCCGGGGGGGTAGGGCACCACAAATGTGGTGGACACCAACGTCTTTCCCTCGGCCAGCCGCCGGCCGGCCGTGCCGAGCAGCACATACTCGCGGTCGGACTCCTCGTAGCCGGCGTAGAACGCCGACCGGGTGTCGCCGTACACGCTGTTCTCGTCCGGGCGGAAGGCGACGTCGAATTCGCTGAAGTCGGGCAGGTGCGGCAGATCCTCGGTGATCTCCTCGACACGCTGCCTATGCAATGCCCGGTCGGCAGCGCTGGCTGCCTTCTGAATCCGGTCGAAGTCGATGGCGACCCGGCGAAGTACATCGAGCAGGTGATGCACGCTCGACCAGGTGACGCCGATGGTGAAGATCAGCAGCACGCTGTTGATCGACGTCTTGTTGATCTGGATGCCGAACCGGTCCATCAGGATCTTCTCGCGGAAGTCGTACCCGTTCATGCCGGTGTTGCCGAGGAACAACGTGACCCGGGTCGGATCCAGCACGAACTGATCCGACCGCCAGGCCTCGTTCCACTCGTCCAGGGCGCCCTGCCGGACTTCGCGGTACGAGCTGACATGGGAGGCCCGGTACTCCTCGGGCACCAGGTCGGATTCGTCGAGAATGCGGAACCACTTGCTGATCAGCCGGTCCTTGCGGACCCGGTGGCGGAACACCAACGCCATGTCGTAGACCTGGCGCACCATGTCGAAACCCTCGATGTCGACCTGGCGGCGGGCCAAGTCCAGCGATGCGAGAAGTTGCTGGTTCGGCGATGTCGAGGTGTGAGTCAGAAACGCCTCACCGAAAGCGTCGCGCGCAAGTGCGTTGAAGTCCTGGTCGCGGATGTGGATCATCGACGCCTGCCGGAACGCCGACAACGACTTGTGCGTGGAGTGTGTGGCATAGACGCGCACCCGGGCCTGATCGGGATCCGGCAACAGTTGGCGCTCAACCCATTCCGAACGCGGCAAGTCCTGGATCGAGGCCCGCCAAGCGCGGTACTCCTCGCGGTATTCCGGCGATGACAGCATCTGCTCGAGACGCTCTGCGGCCACCATCGCGGTGCGCTGCCGGGCCCACGGCACGGCGGTGGCGAAGGCGTACCAGGCCTCGTCCCACAGGAAGACGATGTCCGGCTTGATCGCCAGCACCTCTTCCATCACCCTGCGGGGGTTGTATACGACGCCGTCGAAGATGCAGTTGGTGAGCAACAACATTCGCACCTTGTGCAGCTGCCCGGCCTCCTCGAGATCCAGCAGTGCCTTCTTGATCGTGCTGAGCGGCACCGCCCCGTAGATGGCGAACTGCGGAAGCGCGTAGGACTCCAGATACCGCGGGTAGGCGCCGGCCAGCACCAAGCCGTAATGGTGCGACTTGTGGCAGTTACGGTCGATGAGCACGATGTCACCCGGGCGGGTCAACGACTGCACGACGATCTTGTTCGCCGTGGATGTCCCGTTGGTGACGAAGTAGGTGTGGTCGGCGTTCCAGGTGACCGCGGCCTTGTCCATCGCCTTCTTGATGTTGCCGTGCGGATCCAGCAACGAGTCCAATCCGCCTGAGGTGGTGGATGTTTCGGCCATGAAGATATTGCGGCCGTAGAACTCGCCCATGTCTTGCAGCGTCTTCGAGTTGAAGATGCTGGCGCCGCGCGCGACGGGAAGGGCGTGGAATTGGCCGACCGGCGCGGCGGCGTAGGCCCGCAAGGCGTCGAAAAACGGTGTGGAGAACCGCTTTCGCAGACCCGCGATGACCGTGCTGTGCAGATCGGTCACGTCGTTGAGCCGGTAGAACGTGCGGTCGTAGATGTCGGGCTCGTCGTCGTTGCCCGCGGCAATCGACTCGTCGGTGAGCAGGTACAGGTCGATGTGGGGCCGCAGTTCGCGGATCCATTCGCCGCATTCGATCCAGTCGTGGGCGCTGTCGGATACCGATGCCTCGTTCTCCGTGTCGTTGAGCCCGAGCAGCGTGTTCATCAACGGCACCCGGTCCCGGGACCGCAGCGGCAGATCGTGGCGGATGATCGCGGCCTGGATCTCGCCGTTGAGTGCCACCGCGGTGATCGCGTCCTCGACGCTGGGCGCCACCAGGATCTCGAACTGGATGTCGTCGTACGGATTGCGCAGTGCGCGAAGGCATTCCACCAGGCTCTCCGGAGCCGTCGCCGGAGAATCGTCGGCGAGCAGCACGGTGTAGAACTGCTGCTGCTTGGCCTGGGCCACCAACTCCTGCTCGGCCAGCGGTGCCGTGATGTCGAAAAGCGCTGTGCGGTCCCCATATTCGGACAGCAGACGCACGGCCAGCGACACTTCCTCGGTGAGGCGCACCGTGGACAGGATGTCCAGGTGGGAGCGGAAGGTCGCCAGGTTGGCCGCCCCGGGATACAGCCAGTACCGCTCGTAGGCGGCGATGCGGTCCATCAACCGCTTGACCTTGGCCAGGTCGTGCGCCTTGTCCATCCCGGCCAGGTCCACCTCGGCGAGATGACGGCAGGCGTCGTCGAGCAAGTTCCAGGTATCGACGCGCGTGTAGGACGGATTTGCCACCGCCGCCAGCGCTGAGACGCGAAGCCGTCGCTTGCGGGCACTCGGTCGAGTCATGTCATCACCTTCTGTCGGCGTGCGCGGCCGACGGCATGAGCAGCATGGACGCAGCGGCCGTGCGTCGCATCGTCACTAGTGCAGTCAAGTCCTGAGCAGCTTTCCGTTGGTACCAGCCGCCATTGTGTCCCGCCGGTGGAAAAATCGCGATGATTTCGCGCGAGGTTTTCGGACTCAGGCCGACTCGTCGTCGGACGCGTCGTCGGCGTCCACGATCTGCTTACCGCCGCGACTGCCCAGCGGGTTCTCCATCCACTTCAGCAGCGGCAGCTGCGGCATCTCCCAGCGCTTACCAGGCAGGTCGGTGACATCGCTGAGCGAGCGCACCACACCCTGGGTCAGGCCCATGATGGCGGCCATCACCGGCAGCAGCGGCTGCAGCGGCTTGGCCGCGGTGCGTACCGTGCTGATGCGTTGGGCCAGGATCAGGCGCTCGACCGTGTGATAGACCCACGCCCCCACACCCAGCGCCAGGATCGCCAGCACCGAGGCCACGATCGTCCAACCGAACGCGGCGCTCACCACGGCGCCGACCACCACCGCCACCGCTGCGATCACTGACAGGACGACGCGCAACTCGAGCCGGGTCATGGCGCGTTCCCCTGCGCCACGCCCCGGACGGCCCGGGCGGCCGCCCGGATCTGCGGTGTCACCAGCATCACCTGACCGAGTACCCCGTTTACGAAACCCGGCGAATCGTCGGTGGACAGTTCCTTGGCCAGCTCGACGGCCTCGTCGACCGCCACCGGCTCGGGAACGTCGTCGGCATAGAGCAACTCCCACACCGCGACCCGCAGGATCGCCCGATCCACCGCCGGCAACCGATCCAGCGTCCAGGCCTGCAAGTGGGAGGTGATCAGCTCGTCGATGTGGGCGGCGTGCTCGGCGACACCGCGTGCCACCGTGGCGGTGTAGGGCGCCGGCGCGGCCACGTCGGGATTGGATGCGGCCAGCGCGGTGCGGCCGTCGACCAACTCGGCCGGGCTCAAGCCGCGCGCCTCGGCCTCGAACAGCAGGTCCACGGCGCGCTTTCGCGCCTGGTGCCGTCCTCGAACGGGTCGCGACGGTTTCCGGTCGGGCATGTTCAGGCGTTTACCCGGCCCAGGTAGCTGCCGTCGCGGGTGTCGACCTTGAGTTTGTCGCCGGTGTTGATGAACAGCGGCACCTGGATCTCCGCGCCGGTTTCCACCGTGGCCGGCTTGGTGCCCGCGCTGGACCGGTCGCCCTGCAGACCGGGCTCGGTGTGGGAGACCACGAGTTCGACGGACACCGGCAGCTCGATGTACAGCGGTGAGCCGTTGTGGAACGCCACCTGCACGGGCAGACCCTCCAGCAGGAACCGGGCCGCGTCACCCACCAGCGACTCGGGCAGCGGGTGCTGTTCGTAGTCCTCGCTGTCCATGAACACGAAGTCCGAGCCGTCGCGGTACAGGTAGGTGGTGTCGCGCCGGTCGACGGTGGCGGTGTCGACCTTGACCCCGGCGTTGTAGGTCTTGTCGACGACCTTGCCCGACAGCACGTTCTTGAGCTTGGTGCGCACGAAGGCCGGCCCCTTGCCGGGCTTTACGTGCTGGAACTCGGTAATGGTCCACAGCTGGCCGTCGATGACCAGGACAAGTCCGTTCTTGAAGTCAGCAGTGCTCGCCACGGTGGGTGAATCTCCTACAAAATGGCCAGTTCCTTGGGGAACCGGGTCAACAATTCCGGGGTCTGCCCAGCTTTGTGCGAGGAGGACTGGTGGTCGCTGGGCACCGCCAGAGTGTCCTCGATGCGGACACCGCCGCGGCCGGGTAGATAGACACCGGGCTCCACGGTGACGACGGAACCCGCAAGTAGTGTACCGGCGGACGTCGCGCCGATGCCCGGCGCTTCGTGTATCTGCAGGCCGACCCCATGTCCCAGGCCGTGGCCGAAGTGATCGCCGTAACCGGCGTCGGCGATGATCTGGCGCGCCGCGCCGTCGACGTCACGCAAGTCCGCGCCCGGATGCAGGGCCTCCCGCCCGGCCCGTTGCGCCTCGGCGACCAATTCGTAGATCTCCAGCTGCCACTGCGCGGCGTTGTCCAGCACGAAGGTGCGGGTCATGTCGGAGTGGTATCCGGCGACCAGTGCGCCGAAGTCGATCTTGACGAAGTCGCCCGAGGCCAGCACCGCATCGGTCGGTCGATGATGCGGAATCGCCGAGTTGGGTCCGGCCGCCACGATGGTCTCGAACGAGATCGTATCGGCGCCGTGGTCGAGCATCAGGCTCTCCAATTCGCGGGTCACCTCGCGTTCGGTGCGGCCCGGTCGCAGGCCACCGCGCTCTACCAGGTCGGTCAGCGCGGCGTCCGCCGCCTCGCAGGCCAAGCGCAGTAGGGCCAGCTCCCCGGCGTCCTTGACCTCACGCAGCGCCTCGACGGTGCCCGATGCACGCACCAACTGGGTGTCATGCCCTTCCAGCCCCCCGTTCAGCGCATCCATCCCGTCGACCGTGACCACGTGGCTCTCGTAGCCGAGTTTGCCTACCCCGTCCTGGCCGGCCCGCCCGGCCAGATAACGTCCGACGGCCCGCTCGATCGCCACTTCGAGATCCGGCGATTGCGCGGCGGCCTGGGTGCGGTAACGACCGTCGGTGGCCAGCACGGCTTCCCGATCGTCAGCAAACACCAGCAACGCGCCGTTGGATCCGCTGAAACCGGATAGATATCGGACGTTTATCAGGTCCGTGACCAGCATCGCATCTAGTCCGGCGGCACCGATTTTGGCTTTGAGGTTGTGTCGACGCTGGGAATGTGTCACGGGTCTTGACGGTACTCGCTACGCTGTTTGCCCATGAACAAGTGGATGGTGCGTGGTCTGGTCTTCGCCGCCGGGATGGTCGTGCTGCGTCTGATCCAAGGAGCGCTGATCAACGCCTGGCAGACGCAGTCCGCGCTGATCAGCATCGTGCTGTTGACGCTCTTCATCATCGCGGCCACAGTGTGGGGCCTCTTCGACGGTCGCGCCGACGCCAAATCCAACCCGGACCCGGACCGGCGCGATGACCTGGCGATGGTTTGGTTGCTCGCCGGCTTGGTCTCCGGACTGGTCAGCGGCCTGGTCGCCTGGCTCATCCACCTGTTCTACGAAGGTATCTACACCGGCGGACTGCTCAACGAGCTAACTACCTTCGCTGCGTTCACCGCGCTGCTGGTCTTCGTGTTCGGAATCCTCGGGGTGGCGGTCGGCCGGTGGCGTATCGACCGCAACGCTCCCCCGCCGGAGAAGCACGACGGTTCGCGTGACGGCTCGCGCGATCGCGACGAGAACACCGACGTGTTCTCCGCCGTCCGCGACGACGACAGCCCCACCGGGGAGATCCCGACCGGCGGTGGCCGCGCGCAGGAACGCACCGCGGTGGCCACGAAAGAGCGGGAAGACGGACGCACCGAGGTCATTCCGACCGACGACAGCGAAGCCAAGACCGAAGTCATCCGCACTCACGACAGTGACGCGAAAACCGAGGTGATCCGCACCCACGACAGTGACGCCAAGACCGAGGTGATCCGCACCGACGCGGACCGCACCCAGGCCGAGCGCAAGCCGGACCTGCGCAAGGACTAGGGCGTGTCGGGGGCTTTGCGCGTGAATCCTTGGCTTTGCGTGTGAATCCTGGGCGGGATCCTGCCGATTTTTCCGGCCAGGCTTCACACCGAAAGCCGTCCCTTCACACTCAACGCCGAGGCTTCACAACCGAAGTCAGGCGGCTGCCGAAACCCTAGTCGCGCAACCCCGCCAGGTAACGCAGGGCCAGCAGGTAACCCTGGATCCCCAGGCCGACGATCACCCCGGACGCGACCGGACTCAAGTAGGAGTGCCGCCGAAACTCTTCGCGCGCATGCACATTGGAGATGTGCACTTCGATCAGCGGTGCGCGCAGTTCGGCGCACGCGTCCCGCAACGCCACCGAGGTGTGGGTCAGACCGCCCGCGTTGAGAATCACCGGCTCTGACGTGTCGGCGGCCCGGTGAATCCAGTCCAGTAGCTCGGCTTCGCTGTCGCTTTGTCGCACAACGACTTCGAGGCCGAGTTCGGCGGCTTCGCGCTCGATCAAGGCGACCAGTTCGTCGTGTGTGGTGCTGCCGTAGACGGCGGGCTCGCGCTGTCCGAGCCGGCCCAGGTTCGGTCCGTTGATCACCTGTACCGTCATGGGGCGCACACTCCCGCGTAGGCCGTCACCAACAGACCCGGATCCGGGCCCACCAGGCGGCCCGGTTTGGCCAGCCCGTCCAGGACCACGAAACGCAGTACCCCGGCCCGGGTCTTCTTGTCTCCGGCCATGTATTCGATCAGCTGTGGCAGCGCGTCGGCCTCGTAACTGACCGGCAGGCCCAGCGATTCCAATATCGCGCGGTGGCGCTGCGCGGTCTCGTCGTCGAGGCGACCGGTCAGTCTGGCCAGCTCGGCCGCGAACACCAGTCCCACCGACACCGCGGCGCCGTGCCGCCACTGGTAGCGCTCCCGGCGTTCGATCGCGTGGCCCAAAGTGTGCCCGTAATTGAGGATTTCGCGCAGCTCGGATTCCTTCTCGTCGGCGGCCACCACTTCGGCCTTGACGGCGATGGCGCGCCGCACCAACTCCGGCAGCACGTCACCATCGGGGTCCAGCGCCGCCTGGGGGTCGGCTTCGATCAGGTCCAGGATCACCGGGTCGGCGATGAAGCCGGCCTTCACCACTTCGGCCATCCCGGCGACGATCTCGTTGCGCGGCAACGTCTTCAGCGTCGAGAGGTCCACCAGCACGGCCAGCGGCTGATGGAACGCGCCGACCAGGTTCTTGCCGGCGTCGGTGTTGATGCCGGTCTTGCCGCCGACGGCGGCGTCGACCATGCCCAGCAGCGTGGTGGGCACATGCACGATCGACACGCCGCGCAACCAGGTGGCCGCCGCGAAACCCGCGACGTCGGTGGCCGCCCCGCCGCCGAGACTGACCAACGCATCCTTGCGACCGATCCCGATGCGTCCCAACACTTCCCAGATGAAGCCGACGACGGGCAGGTCTTTGCCTGCTTCGGCGTCCGGGATTTCGATGCGGTGCGCATCAACTCCCTTGTCGGCCAACAGGGTTCGGATGTTCTCCGCGGTTTGCGCCAGCACCGGCTGATGCAGGATGGCGACCTTGTGCCGGCCGGCCAGCAGCTGCTCGAGTTCGTCGAGCAGCCCGGTGCCGATCACCACGGGGTACGGCGGGTCGACGGCCACCTGCACGGTCACCGGTGTGGGTTTGTCTGTCATTGGGAAGCCTCTACCTGAGTCTTGAGGCGCGACACGATGTAGCGGACCACGGCGCCCGGATTGCGCCGGTTGGTGTCCACCCGGATGGTCGCGACCTTTCGGTACAGCGGAATGCGCTTGGACATCAACTCCCGGAACTTCTCGGCACGGTCGGGTCCGGCGAGCAGCGGTCGTACCGTGTTGCCCCCGGTGCGCCGCACCCCTTCGGCCGCGCTGATCTCCAGGTAGACCACCGTGTGCCCGACCAGCGCTGCGCGCACCCCGGGGCTGGTCACCGCACCACCGCCGAGTGACAGCACGCCGTCGTGTTCGGTGAGCGCCGAGCGCACCACATCTTCCTCGATGCGGCGGAACTCCGCTTCGCCGTCGGTAGCGAAGATGTCGGCGATCGAGCGTCCAGTTCGCGCCTCGATGGCCGCGTCGGTGTCGAGCATGCTCACCCCGAGCGTCTTGGCGAGCCGACGTCCGATGGTCGACTTGCCGGAACCCGGTAAGCCCACGAGTACCGCTTTGGGTGCCATGTGCGGCTAGCTTCCGGAGGCCCGGGCCGCCGGCGCCTCCCGGTCGGCGACCGAGCGCTGGTAGGCCGCGATGTTGCGGCGGGTCTCGACCAGCGAGTCGCCGCCGAACTTCTCCAGGGCCGCGCGCGCGAGCACCAGCGCGACCATGGTCTCGACGACGACGCCGGCGGCCGGCACCGCGCACACGTCGGAGCGCTGGTGGATGGCCACGGCCTCGTCACCGGTGGCCAGGTCGACGGTGGCCAGCGCCCGCGGCACGGTGGAGATCGGCTTCATCGCGGCACGCACCCGCAGCGGCTGGCCGTTGGTCATCCCGCCTTCCAGCCCGCCGGCGCGGTTGGTGGAGCGCACCACGCCGTCCGGGCCGGGATACATCTCGTCGTGCGCGCGGCTGCCGCGGCGGCGTGCGGTTTCGAAGCCGTCGCCGATCTCGACTCCCTTGATGGCCTGGATGCCCATCACCGCGGCGGCCAGCTGGCTATCGAGGCGGTTGTCACCGCTGGTGAACGAGCCCAGCCCGACCGGCAGACCCAGCGCCACCACCTCGACGACACCGCCGAGGGTGTCGCCGTCCTTCTTGGCGGCCTCGATCTCGGAGATCATCGATTGCTCCGCCTGCTCGTCGTACGCGCGGACCGGGCTGGCGTCGATGGCGGGCAGGTCCTCGGCCCGCGGCGGCGGTCCGTCGTAGGGCGCCGACGCGCCGATCGAGATGACGTGGGAGATCACCTCCACACCCAGCGCCTGCCGCAGGAACGCGCGCGCGACGGTGCCGGCCGCGACCCGCGCGGCGGTCTCGCGGGCGCTGGCGCGCTCCAGCACCGGGCGGGCGTCGTCGAAGCCGTATTTGAGCATGCCCGCGTAGTCGGCGTGGCCGGGCCGCGGCCGGGTCAACGGTTCGTTGCGCGCGCTGTTCTCCAGTTCGGCGGGGTCGACGGGGTCCGCGGCCATCACGGTCTCCCACTTCGGCCATTCGGTGTTGCCGATCTCGATCGCGATGGGACCGCCCAGTGTGGTGCCGTGCCGAACCCCGGACAACAGGGTCACCGCGTCGCGCTCGAACTTCATCCGCGCACCCCGGCCATAGCCCAGCCGGCGGCGGGCCAGCTCGTCGGCGATTTCGGTCGAGGTGACTTCCACGCCGGCGACCATGCCTTCGACCAGGGCCACCAACGCGCGGCCATGGGACTCCCCAGCGGTGATCCAGCGCAACACCTGGATATCTTCCCACGCGCGCAGGCGTGGCCGACTCGAGACCGGACGACGTCGGGTCAGTTCAGCGCGGCCAGGGCCGTCGCGCCGGCCGTCGCCAGCACCATCGACGGACCGTGCGGAACGGCCCGCGCGCCGATCAGCACGGCGGCCAGCGCCGTCAGCAGCGGCGCGGTGATCGCCGCCAGGAACCACACTTGTGCGCCGAAGCAACCGGCCAGGCCGCCCAGGCCGAGCGCCAGCTTGACGTCACCGGCGCCCATCGCCGTCGGCGACAGCAGATGCAGCAGCAGATACGTCCCCGTCAGCGTCACCGCGCCGGCCAGCGCCCCGACGCCGTGGCCGGCGAGCGCGGCGCCGATCAGGATCGCCGCGGCGCCCGGCAAAGTCAGCAGGTTGGGCAGCCGCCGCTGCCGGACGTCGTAGCAGCTCAGGACCGCCATCCACGCCAGTGTCAGGCCGGTCAGCGCAATCCGCATGCGCGGCAGGCTAATTCACTCGGGGCGATGCGCAAGTCAGCCGCGGGCAAGCCCCGCGAGCGTCCCCAAAATGCCGAAAATTGCCGGGTCTGCCGTACATTTGAGCGCGCTCGGCGGCAGGAGAACTAATCCAACGCGCGGGCCATCGCCTCACGCGGGGCGGGCAGTCCGGTGAACTGTTCCACCTGCGCGAAGGCCTGGTGCAGCAGCATCTGCAAACCGCTGATCACCCGGCCGCCCGCCGCCTGCACCGCCGCGGCGAGCGGCGTGGGCCACGGGTGGTAGATCGCGTCCAGCAGGACCGGTACCGCCGCAAAAGCCGGGGCGTAGCGGGCTGCCACCTCGGCCGGAATGGTGCTGACCGCGGCCGCGGCGGCCGCGACCTCGTCGGCCAGCCCGTCATCGTCCAGGCCGCAGAACCGGACCGCCACCCCGACCCGGGCACCCAGGTCCACCAGCCGCGCCGCCTTCTCCGGATTGCGGGCCACCACCGTGATTTCCACGACGCCGAGCTGCGCCAACCCCACCACGGCGGCCGGCGCGGTGCCGCCCGATCCGACGACCAGCGCCCGCCCCGAGACCGGTCCCAGGGCGCCCGACACCCCGTCGACGTCGGTGTTGTCGGCCAGCCAGCCGCGCGGCGTGCGCACCAGCGTGTTAGCCGACCCGACCTGCTCGGCCCGCGGCGTGCGTTCGTCGGCGAACCGCAGCGCGGCGAACTTGCCCGGCATGGTCACCGACACGCCGACCCATTCCGGTCCCAAGCCGGCGACGAACCCGGGCAGCGCGTCGGCGTCGCATTCGATGCGGTCGTAGGTCCAGTCGGTCAGGCCCAGCGCGCGGTAGGCGGCCAGGTGCAGTTGCGGAGAGCGGGAATGGGCGATCGGCGAGCCCAGCACCCCGGCTTTTCTAGCGTGCGGAATCAAGGACACCGTTGCGTTTGGCCAGTTCGATGTTCGCCAGATGCTGCTGATAGTCCCGGGTGAACAGGGTGGTGCCCTGGGCGTCGATGGTGACGAAGTACAACCAGTCACCCGGCGCCGGACGCTCGGCGGCGCTCAGCGCCTCCACCCCCGGCGAACAGATCGCGGTGCGCGGCAACCCGTCGACCATGTAGGTGTTCCAGGGGGTGCGCTGCGCGCGGTCGGCGTCGGTGGTGGCCACCTCGCGGCGGTCCAGCGGATAGTTCACCGTCGAGTCGAACTCCAGCTTGCGGTGCTCGTGCAGCCGGTTGTAGATGACCTGCGCCACCTTCGCGAAGTCCTGCGCGTTGGCTTCCTGCTGCACCAGCGACGCGACGACGAGAATCTCGTAAGGCGACAGGTTCAACGACTTGGCGGTGTCGACCAACCCGGACGTCAGGTAGGACACGGCGCCGGCGCTGATCAGGTTGGACAGCGTTGTCTCCGCGGAAGCAGCCGGATCGATGTTGAAGGTGCCCGGCGCGATCAGACCCTCGAGCCGGCGATGGTCGTCGCCCTGTTCCTGCACCCGTTCCAGCGCCCAGTCCGGCACCAGCAGCGCGGCGGGGGTGCTCTTGCTGGCCGCGGTGCGCAGATCGGCCACCGCCAAACAACGTTGGTTGCCGTCCAAGTCGACGCAGGTGGCCCGTGAGATCAGCGTCAGGATGCCGGGGGTGGTCTTGTTGGTCTTCATGTCGGTGGTGTCGTCGAGTTGACGGCCCTCCGGGATGACCAGCCTGCCCACCCTGCTGCCCGGATCCGTAAGCCGCGCCACCGCGTTGGCCGCCGGGATCTCGGTGCGCATCCGGTAGTAACCGGGCTGAATGGACGTGATAGCTGCGTTGCCGTGGGCGGCGTCAACGAACGCGCGCACCGTGCGTACCACGCCGCGCTTGTGCAGCGTTTCCCCGACCGCCGTGGTGGAGTCGCCGGCCTGGATCTGGATGACGACGTCGCGCTTGCCGTTGCCGGTGAAGTCGTCGTCGTTGGAGGTCACCGCATGCCAGAGTTTCGAGCCGAGCAACACGGCCGCCACCACGACCACCACCAGCAGGCTGATGGCGAAACCGCCGGCGAAGCGACGCCGGCGGCGGCTGCGCTGCGCCCGTTTGCGTTCGGCGCGGCTCTTGCGGTGTCGGTTGGGCCCGACGGCGACGGGTTTGGCCCGGCTCGCGGCCTGGCCCTCTTCGAGGTCAGACATCGGTGGCCTGTTCGGCGGGCAGGGATCGGCGCTGGTCGAGCCAGCCCTGCAGGATCGCCACCGCGGCAGCCTGGTCGATCACCGCGCGTTGCTGCCTGGCGCGGACACCCGCCTCGCGCAGCGACCGCTGCGCGCTGACCGTGGTCAGCCGCTCGTCGGCGACGCGGACCGGGACCGGGGCCACCCGCTGCGCGAGCGCGTCGGCGACCTCGATGGCGTCCTGCGCGGATTGCCCGATCCGGTCAGCCAGCGTCCGCGGCAGGCCGACGATCACCTCCACGGCCTCCATCTCGGCGACCAACCCGGCCAGCCGGCGCAGATGCTTACCGGAACGGTCGCGACGTACGGTTTCCACCGGAGTGGCCAGGATGCCGTCCGGGTCGCTGACCGCCACCCCGATCCGCACGGTGCCCACGTCGACACCGATGCGCCGACCCCTCCCGGGATCTGATTCGCCCGGCCGATCCGGCTGGCGCTGCGGCGCGATCACTCAACCGACCCGCGCTATCTGTGCGCGCACCGCATCCAGGGCGGCATCGATACCGGCCGGGTTCTTCCCCGAGCCCTGCGCCAGGTCGGCCTTGCCGCCGCCACCGCCCTCGACCGCCACCGCCAGCTCCTTGACCAGCTCGTTGGCACTCAAACCGAGTTCCTGCGCAGCCGGGTTGGCCGCCACCGCATACGGCACTGTGGCGCCCTCGCCCTCGACGATCAGCACCACCACCGCCGGGTCGCTGCCCAGCTTGCCTCGGATGTCGCCGACCAGCGAGCGCAGATCAGCCGCCGTCGTTCCACTGGACATACGCTGCGCCACCAGACGGACGTTACCCACCCGCTCGGCTCCCGCGGCGGCATTTGCCGCAGCCGCTCGCGCAGTGGCCAGCCGGGCCCGTTCCAGTTCCTTCTCCGCAGCCTTGAGCCGCTCGACCAGGTTGGCCACCCGGGCCGGCACCTCCTCGGAGGGAACTTTCAGCGACGATGCCAGCCCGGCCATCAACGCGCGTTCCTTGGCCAGGTGCCGGAACGATTCCAGACCGACGTAGGCCTCCACCCGTCGCACGCCCGAGCCGATGGACGACTCACCCAAAATCGTCACCGGCCCGATCTGCGCCGAGTTGTGCACGTGGGTGCCGCCGCACAACTCCAGCGAGAACGGACCACCGATCTCCACCACCCGCACCTGCTCGGGATATGCCTCGCCGAACAGCGCCATCGCGCCCATCGCCTTGGCCTTGTCCAGCTGCTCGAGGAAGGTGTGCACTTCGAAATCGGCCTGGACGGCCTCGTTGGTGACCTCTTCGATCTGATTGCGCTGGTCCTCGGTGAGCGGGCCCTGCCAGTTGAAGTCGAAGCGCAGGTAGCCCGGGCGGTTCAGCGATCCGGCCTGAACGGCATTGGGACCCAACACTTGTCGCAGCGCGGCATGCACCATGTGGGTGCCGGAGTGGCCCTGGGTGGCGCCCTTGCGCCAGCCGGGATCGACGGCCGCGACGACGGTGTCGCCCTCGACGAACTCGCCCGATTCCACGTTGATCCGGTGCACGTGAACGGTTTTGGCGATCTTTTGCACGTCGGTGACGGCGGCTTTGGCGCTGCCGCCCGATCCGGTGCCGCTGATCGTTCCCGCATCGGCGATCTGTCCGCCCGATTCGGCGTAGAGCGGGGTGCGATCCAGAATCAGTTCGACGCGGTCCGCCTCGGCGCTGTCGGTGTGCGACACCACCGGGACCCGCTGGCCATCCACGAAGATGCCCAAAATCCTTGCCTGCGAGGTCAATTCGTCGAATCCGGTGAACTCGGTGGGACCGGCGTCGACCAGTTCGCGGTAGGCGCTCAGGTCGGCGTGCGCGTGCTTGCGGGCGGCCGCGTCGGCCTTCGCGCGCTGACGTTGCTCGGCCATCAACTCGCGGAAACCCGCCTCATCGACGCTCAACCCGGATTCCGCCGCCATCTCCAACGTGAGCTCGATCGGGAAGCCGTAGGTGTCGTGCAGCGTGAACGCATCCGAGCCCGAAACCAGGCCGGTGCCAGCGGATTTGGTGGCGCTGGCCACGTCGTCGAACAGTCGGGACCCCGACGCCAGCGTGCGGTTGAACGCGGTCTCCTCGGCGACCGCGATGCGGTTGATCCGGTCGAAGTCGCTGACCAACTCGGGGTAGGACGGGCCCATCGCGTCGCGCACGGTGGCCATCAGGTCTCCGACGATCGGGTCCTCGATACCGAGCAGCTTGGCCGAGCGGATCACCCGTCGCAGTAGGCGCCTCAGCACGTAACCGCGTCCGTCGTTGCCGGGGCTGACGCCGTCGCCGATCAGAATGGCTGCGGTGCGGCTGTGGTCGGCGATGATGCGGTAGCGCACGTCATCAGCGTGATTTCCGACGTCATAGGGTCGCGGCGCGCGGGCGGCCACCAGATCGATGACCGGGCGCAGCAGATCGGTCTCGTAGACGTTTGCCACGTTCTGCAGCACCAGCGCGATACGTTCCACACCCATGCCGGTGTCGATGTTCTTGCGCGGCAACGGCCCGAGGATCTCGTAGTCCTCCTTGGAGGTGCCCTCGCCGCGCTCGTTCTGCATGAAGACGAGGTTCCAGACCTCGAGGTAACGGTCCTCGTTGGCGATCGGGCCACCACCGACACCGAACTCCGGTCCTCGGTCGTAGTAGATCTCCGAGGACGGGCCGCACGGGCCGGGGATGCCCATCGACCAGTAGTTGTCGGCCATGCCACGGCGCTGGATCCGCTCGGGCGGCAGGTGCGCGATCTCCTGCCACAACCCGGCGGCCTCGTCGTCGTCCAGATAGACTGTGGCCCAGAGCTTTTCCGGGTCCAGGCCATAGCCACCCTCGACGACGTTGGTGGTCAGCAGGTCCCAGGCCAGCGCGATGGCCTCGCGCTTGAAGTAGTCACCGAAGCTGAAGTTGCCGGCCATCTGGAAGAACGTGTTGTGCCGGGTGGTGATGCCGACCTCGTCGATGTCCGGAGTGCGGATGCACTTCTGGATGCTGGTGGCCGTGGTGTATGGCGGCGTGCGCTGGCCCAGGAAGAACGGCACGAACTGCACCATGCCCGCGTTGACGAACAACAGGTTGGGGTCGTCAAGGATCACCGAGGCGCTGGGCACCTCGGTGTGTCCCGCCTTCACGAAATGATCAAGGAAACGCTTCCTGATCTCGTGTGTCTGCACTGTCGCTTCTTCCTTAAATCGGCACGGTTGCTTGACGTCAACACCAGCCTATTCGCCGAGGTTGGCCGCCGAACACGTATTTGCAGGCCCGCTCAGCCTGCCACTTACCCCTCGACGAAGCTCAACCGGACCGACCGCTTGGGGTTGTCGCGGTTGAGGTCGACCAGGACGACGCTCTGCCAGGTGCCCAGCAGCGGTTCGCCGCCGCTGACCGGCACGGTGACCGACGGCGAGACGATCGCCGGCAGCACATGGTCGGCGCCGTGGCCCGGGGAGCCGTGCGAGTGCCGGTAGCGCTCGTCGCGCGGCAGCAGCCGCTCCAGGGTGTCCACCAGGTCGTGATCGGAGCCGGCGCCGGTCTCGATGATCGCCACCCCGGCGGTGGCGTGCGGGACGAAGACGTTGCACAGACCGTCGGCGTGATTGCCGCAGAACGAGCGCACTTCGTCGGTCAGATCGACGATGCGGCGACGCGTGGTGTCGACCTCCAGCACATCGGTATCCATCCGACCAAGCCTACGGGCGAGGCTTGGGCGGCTGCCAATCCAGCATTGCCAGGGCTGTTGCGGAGGAGGAAGGTGAATGAGGGACCGGTGGCGCGCCGGGCGCCGCCCTGACAAGAGGGAGGGGCCGGCTGTGTACGCTCGCTCGACCACTATCCAGGCGCAACCTTCGTTGCTCACCATGGGCATCGCGCACATGCGCGAAGTCGTCCTGCCCACTGTTCAGGCGGTGGACGGCTGCCTGGGCATGTCGTTGTTGGTGGACCGGGAGACGGCCAGATGTGTGGCGACCACCGCGTGGGAATCGGAGGAGGCGTTGCGGGCCAGCGCCGAGCGGGTGTGGCCGGTGCGCAGTCGAGCCGTCAAGATTCTCGGGGGCAGCGCGGTGGTGGATCAGTGGCAGATCTCGGTGCTGCACCGCGCCCGCCGCTCGGGTCTGGGTGCCTGCGTGCGCGCCACCTGGCTCAAAGCCCGGCCCGAGCAGTTCGAGCACGCCGTCGATTTCTACAAGCTGGCCGTGTTGCCGGCCATCGAGGAGTTCGACGGCTTCTGCAGCGCCAGCGTGATGATCGACCGCGCCTCTGCGCGGGCGGTGGCGTCGGTGACCTATGACAGCCGCGAGGCGATGGAAAGGAGCAGCGACGCGGCCCGCTCGCTGCGCACGGCGATACTGCGCGACCTGAGCGTCGATCAGGACGACGTCGGCGAGTTCGAGCTGGCGATCGCGCGGCTGCGGGTGCCTGAGCTGGTCTAGGCCGCGAGAAGACGCAAAAGCCCCTCATTGTCGCGGGAAAAGGGTGCTTTTCCGTCTGCTCGGCGTCAAACACACACCTACGGCAGCGCGTCCCCGGGAAATCCCAGGCACGGGTGCACCTCGTAGGTGAACACCCCGGCGGCCACCCCCGGGTCGCCGGCCATGATCGCGTCGGTGTCCTCGACCGTCGCGGCGAAGACCCCGACTCCGCAGACGTCGGACTCATCGGTGGTCGGCAACACCACCGCCAGCACGCCCTCGTCGCGCAGCCCGAAGTTCCGGCGGCCGTGCTCCCAGATGAGCCCGGACGCTTCCTCGGTTCCGTACCCGGGTCCGCGTTTCAAGATGACGACGCTGTAGGCCTTGGCCGTTGCCAGCAGCGGTGCCATCTCCTCGTCGCTGAAGGTCTTCACGCCCGTCCCCGCCTCCCCCGAATGATGGCCCGCAACCGATCCAACCGTCCGGCGATCTCCCGCTCAGCACCCCGACCGGTGGGCCGATAGTAGTCCACCCCCGCCAACTCGTCCGGCGGATATTGTTGCGCCACAACGCCGTCCGGGTCGTCGTGGGAGTACTTGTAGCCCTGCGCGTTGCCCAGCGCGGCCGCACCGGAGTAGTGGCCGTCGCGCAGGTGAGCCGGCACCAGGCCCGCCTTGCCCGCCTTGATATCGCCCATCGCCGCCCCCAGTGCCGTCGTCACCGCGTTGGACTTCGGCGCCGTCGCCAGATGCACGGTGGCGTGCGCCAACGTCAACTGCGCCTCGGGCATACCGATCAGCGCGACCGTCTGCGCCGCCGCGACCGCCACCAGCAGGCCCGTCGAGTCCGCCATCCCGACGTCCTCGCTGGCCAGGATCATCAGCCGGCGGGCGATGAACCGCGGGTCCTCCCCCGCGACCAGCATGCGGGCCAGGTAGTGCAGCGCGGCGTCCACGTCCGAGCCACGTACCGACTTGATGAACGCGCTGACGACGTCGTAGTGCTGATCGCCGTCGCGGTCGTAGCGCACCGCGGCCCGATCCAGGGACTGTTCGACGGTTTCGACGGACACGTGATCCGAAGCCTCGGCAGCCACCTCCAGAGCGGTCAGCGCCCGGCGCGCATCGCCGGCGGCCAGCTGCACCAGCAGCTCGACGGCCTCGGGCGCGACCGTCACCTTGCCGCCCAGTCCGCGGGGGTCCTCGATCGCCCGCTGCACCACCGTGCGGATGTCGTCGGCGGTCAACGGCCGCAGTTGCAGGATCAACGATCGCGACAGCAGCGGCGCGACGACGGAGAACGACGGGTTTTCGGTGGTCGCCGCCACCAGCAGCACCACCCGGTTCTCCACCGCGGCCAGCAACGCGTCCTGTTGCGTTTTGGAGAACCGGTGCACCTCGTCGATGAACAGCACCGTCTGTTCGCCGGAAAGTGCACTCAGTCGCGCCTTCTCGATCACCGCCCGCACTTCTTTGACACCGGCCGACAACGCCGACAGAGCTTCGAAGCGGCGGCCGGTGGCCTGCGAGATCAGTGCCGCCAGCGTGGTCTTTCCGCTTCCCGGCGGACCGTAGAGGATCGCCGAGGCCATACCGGAGCCCTCGACCAGGCGACGCAACGGCGAACCCGCCGCCAGGAGGTGTTGCTGGCCGACCACTTCTTGCAACGACGCCGGACGCATCCGCACCGCGAGCGGCGAGGAGGCGCCGGTGGCGCTCAGGCCGGTCGATTCGGGTGCGCCGGGCAGGTCGAACAGACCGTCGGACACAAAATCAGGCATACCACGCAGCCCGGACAGGCCACCAATGCGCGCGATCCGGTCTCATATTTGCTAAGTTCCCGTTTGCTACGCCCGATGGACAGAGCCAGGCCCCGAACGAACAAGATCGAACTACGAGGCAACGAGGACAGCAATGAGCCAGCCGCCACCCTATCCAGGCAATCCGTCCGACCCTCAAGGCGGCAATCCTCCGGGCTACCCGCCGCCTCGCCACGGCGCGCCCCCGCCGCCACCCCCAGGCGGAGGCGGATATGGGCCACCCGGCGGCGGATACGGGGCGCCCGGTGGCGGATACGGGGCGCCCGGTGGCGGATACGGCGGGCCACCGCCAAGCTTCAGCCCGCCCCCGTCCGGGCCGGACTTCTCCAAGCCTCAAAGCCCCCCGTCCGGTGAGCCCGGTGGCTACCAAGCCCCCGGTTACAGCCCACCACCGCCTTCCTCGCCGCCCGGCGGTTACGGCGCTCCCCCGGCCGGTCTGGGCGGCGGTCCGGCCGGCCCGTACAGCGTCGGAGACGCCTTCAGCTGGGCGTGGGGCAAGTTCACCAAGAACGCCGCCGCGATGGCCGTGCCCGCCGCCATATTCGTCATCGGCATCGGCGTTGTCTTCGGCATCCTCTACGCGTCGTTCCTGGCAACGATGTTGAGTGGCGGTGAAACCACCTACGACCCGGAGACCGGGACGCGCATATGGCGCGCCAGTGACGCGAGTACCGGCGCGGGGTCGTTGATTTTCTTAGTGGTCCTGCTGATCCTGCTCGCCGCGGTCACCTTCTACATGCAGGCGTCTCTGACTTCCGGCAGCCTTGATGTCGCGGACGGACGGCCGGTCACGATCGGATCGTTCCTGAAGCCCCGCAATTTCGGCCCGGTCGTTCTCACCATGCTGCTGGTGGCGCTCGGCAATGCCATCGGCAGCCTCTTGTGTTACATACCCGGCCTCATTTTCGCGTTCCTCACGATGTTCGCGGTCCCATTCGCGATAGACAGATCCCTACCGCCGGTTGAGGCCATCAAAGCCAGCATCGCGACGACACGAGCCAACGTCGGACCCGCGTTACTGACCTGGCTCGTACAGGTTGCAGTGATGCTGGTCGGTGAATTCGCCTGCGGCATCGGTCTGATCGTCGCCGTCCCGGTCGCGATGCTGATCCAGGTCTACGCCTACCGCAAGCTGACCGGCGGCCAGGTGGCTCCGCTGGAGCAGGGCGGCCTGCCGCCGGGTCCGCCGCCCGGGCAATACCCCGGACAGCAGTATCCGGGTCAGCAATACTCGTAAAGGCGTCGATACGGGCCGTTCACACCGCAGCGGCCGAATGAACGAATGACTGCCGCCCGCAGCACAATCCGGAAACGGTGCGCGCTGCGGGCGGCTGTCTTGTGTGATGGGATCAGCACCTATGAGCATCAAAGTTGCACTGGAGCACCGCACCAGTTACACCTTTGACAAGCTGGTCCAGGTGTATCCGCACGTCGTGCGGTTGCGTCCGGCGCCTCATTCGCGCACGCCGATCGAGGCCTATTCGCTGCGGGTGGACCCCGGTGAGCACTTCATCAACTGGCAGCAGGACGCGCTGGGAAACTTCCTGGCGCGGCTGGTCTTCCCCAAACCGACCCAACGCCTCAGCATCACCGTCGGATTGATCGCCGACCTCAAGGTGATCAACCCGTTCGACTTCTTCATCGAGGACTGGGCCGAGACGTGGGACGCGGGCAGATCTTTGTACCCCAAGGCGCTGGCCCACGATCTGGAACCGTTCATGCGGCCGGTCGACGAAGACGGCGACGGGTCGGGTCCCGGCGACCTGGCCCGGGCCTGGGTCCGGAACTTCGCGGTGCCCGATGGCACCCGCACCATCGACTTCCTGGTCGCGCTCAACCACGCGATCAACGCCGACGTCAGCTACAGCCTGCGGATGGAACCCGGCGTTCAGACACCGGATTTCACGCTGCGCAGCGGCGTCGGTTCCTGTCGGGACTCGGCGTGGCTGCTGGTGTCGATCCTGCGGCAACTCGGGTTGGCCGCCCGGTTCGTGTCGGGTTATCTGGTGCAGTTGGCGTCCGACGTCGAAGCCTTGGACGGCCCGTCGGGACCGGCCGCCGACTTCACCGACCTGCATGCGTGGACCGAGGTGTACATCCCGGGCGCGGGCTGGATCGGACTGGACCCGACGTCCGGTCTGTTCGCCGGCGAAGGCCACATCCCGCTGGCAGCGACGCCGCATCCGTCGTCGGCGGCGCCGATCACCGGCAGCACCGATCCGTGTACTTCGATCCTGGAGTACTCCAACACCGTCACCCGGGTCCACGAAGACCCGCGCGTGACGCTGCCCTACACCGACGACGCCTGGGCCTCGATCTGCGCGGTGGGCCGCCAGGTCGACCAGCGGCTGGCCGCCGGCGATGTGCGGCTGACGGTCGGCGGTGAGCCGACGTTCGTGTCGGTGGACAACCAGGTCGACGAGGAGTGGCGTACCGCCGCCGACGGGCCCCACAAGCGGCGCCTGGCTTCGGAACTGGCCGCGCGGCTCAAGGCGCAGTGGGCGCCGCAGGGGCTGGTCCAGCGCAGCCAGGGCAAGTGGTACCCCGGCGAGCCGTTGCCGCGCTGGCAGATCGGGCTGTACTGGCGCGCCGACGGTCGCGCGCTGTGGACCGACGAGAGGCTGCTGGCCGACCCGTGGGCGGACGAACGGCCAGGACCGGTCGATGAGGGGACCGGGGGCGAGGTGTTGTCGACGATCGCCGAGGGTCTGGGCCTGCCGGGCACCCAGGTCCGCCCCGCCTATGAGGACCCGCTGGCGCGACTGGCGTCGGAGGTGCGGTTGCCGGACGGGGATCCGGTGGCGCCGACCGACGACCTGGTCCCGGGTCACGGCGACGAGTCGAGCCCTGGTGCGCTGGTGCTGGGCCTGGACGAATCCGTCACGACGCCAGCGGCTTACGTGCTTCCGTTGCACCGCCGCGAGGACGGCTCCGGTTGGGCCAGCGCGGACTGGCGACTGCGCCGCGGCCGTCTGGTGCTCACCGCGGGCGATTCGCCGGCCGGGCTGCGGCTGCCGCTGGATTCGATCAGCTGGCGCCCGCCACCCACGACGTTCGAGGTCGACCCCGGGACCGTCGGCAAGACGCTGACGCCGGAACCGCAGAGCGCGGATCGCGCGGTGGTGACCGACCCGGAGGGCGCGCCGACGACCGCGCTCGTCGCCGAGGTACGCGACGGGTTGTTGTACATCTTCCTGCCGCCCATCGCGGCATTGGAGGACTTCGTCGACCTGCTCAGCCGGGTGGAGACCGCAGTCGCCAAGGCCGACTGCCCGGTTGTGATCGAGGGTTACAGCCCGCCGACCGACCCGCGGCTGATCTCGACGACGGTCACCCCGGACCCCGGTGTGATCGAGGTGAACGTCGCGCCGACGGCCAGTTTCGACGAGCAGCGACAGCAGCTGGAAACGCTGTACGAAGAAGCGCGGCAGGCCCGGCTGTCCACCGAGTCGTTCGACATCGACGGCACCCACGGCGGCACCGGCGGAGGCAACCACATCACTCTCGGGGGTGTCACGCCCACCGACTCACCGCTGCTGCGCCGCCCGGACCTGCTGGTGTCGTTGCTGACCTACTGGCAGCGGCACCCGTCGCTGTCTTATGTGTTCGCCGGCCGGTTCGTCGGCACCACCTCCCAGGCGCCGCGCGTCGACGAGGGCCGGGCGGAATCGCTGTACGAGTTGGAGATTGCGTTCGCCGAGATCGCGCGGCTCTCGGCGGGCGGCGGGGCGAAACCATGGGTGACCGACCGGGCGCTGCGGCATCTGCTGACCGACATCACCGGCAACACCCATCGCGCCGAGTTCTGTATCGACAAGCTGTACAGCCCGGAGGGTCCCCGCGGCCGGCTCGGTCTGCTCGAGCTGCGCGGCTTCGAGATGCCGCCGCACCTGCGGATGGCGATGGTGCAGTCGCTGCTGGTGCGCTCGCTGGTGGTGTGGTTCTGGGAACAGCCGCTGCGTGCTCCCCTGATCCGCCACGGCGCCAATTTGCACGGCCGATACCTGTTGCCGCACTTCCTCATTCACGACATCGCTGACGTGGCCGCCGACCTGCGCGCCCAGGGCGTCCCGTTCGAGACCAGCTGGCTGGACCCGTTCACCGAGTTCCGCTTCCCGCGCATCGGCACCGCGGTGTTCGACGGCGTGGAGGTCGAGCTGCGCGGGGCCATCGAACCGTGGAACACCCTCGGTGAGGAGTCGACCGCCACTGGCACCGCCCGCTACGTGGACTCCTCGGTCGAGCGCGTTCAGGTCCGCGTCATCGGCGCCGATCGCCATCGCTATGCGGTGACCTGCAACGGCTACCCCGTCCCGTTGCTGGCCACCGACAATCCCGACATCCACGTCGGCGGGGTGCGGTTCAAGGCGTGGCAGCCGCCCAGCGCTCTGCACCCCACCATCTCCACCGACGTCCCGCTGCAGTTCGAGTTGATCGACCTGACCACCGGAACCTCGCGCGGCGGCTGCACCTACCACGTCGCACACCCCGGCGGTCGGGCCTACGACGAACCGCCGATCAACGCCGTGGAAGCCGAGTCGCGCCGGGCCCGCAGATTCGAGGCGACCGGTTTCACCCCCGGCAAGCTCGACCTCGCGGGCCTCCGGGAGAAACAGGCGCGTTTGTTCACCGATGTCGGCGCGCCGGGAATCCTCGATCTGCGACGCGTGCGTACCGTGCAGCAGTAGTGACAGTCGGCATGAGCGTGAGTGGGTCGGCGGTGGTCGCCGGGGACCGTCGCTACGACGTCGACCGCCTGTTGGCCGGGTACCGCACCGCCCGCACCCAGGAGGCGCTGTTCGAACTGCGCGACGGTCCCGGCGTGGGCTACGACGAGTTCGTCGACGCCGACGGCAACATCCGGCCCGGCTGGGACGAGCTGGCCGACGCGATCGGCGAGCGCGGCCGCAGTGGACTGGACCGGCTCCGTTCGGTGGTGCACAGCCTGATCGACCACGACGGCATCACCTACACCGGGGTCTCGGACGCCCAGGCCGCCCGCGAACTGCCCGTCGGGCACGGTCCCGAGCCCGGTCCGTGGCGGCTGGACACGCTGCCGCTGGTGGTTTCCGCCGCCGATTGGGACGTGCTGGAAGCCGGCCTGGTGCAGCGCTCCCGGCTCCTGGACGCCGTGCTGGCCGACCTGTACGGGCCGCGCAACCTGCTGACCGAGGGTTTGTTGCCGGCCCAGCTGGTGTTCGCCCACCCGGGTTACCTGCGGCCCGCCACCGGAATCAAGGTGCCCGGCCACCATCAGCTGTTCATGCACGGCTGCGATGTCAGCCGGCTCTCCGACGGCAGCTTCTGCGTCAACGCCGACTGGACCCAGGCACCGTCGGGCGCCGGCTACGCGTTGGCCGACCGGAGGGTGCTGGCACACGCGATCCCCGACCTCTACGAACGGATCGCGCCCCGGGCGACCACGCCGTTCGCCCAGGCGCTGCGGCTGGCGCTGATCGACGCCGCGCCCGACGTGGTGCAGGACCCGGTGGTGGTGGTGCTGAGCCCCGGGATCTATTCCGAGACCGCGTTCGACCAGGCGTATCTGGCCACGCTGCTGGGGTTCCCGTTGGTGGAGAGCGCGGATCTGGTGGTCCGCGAAGGCAAGTTGTGGATGCGCTCGCTGGGCACGCTGAAACAGGTCGATGTGGTGTTGCGCCGGGTCGACGCGGCCTACGTGGATCCTTTGGATCTTCGCGCTGATTCGCGGCTCGGGGTGGTCGGACTCGTCGAGGCGCTGCACCGGGGCGCGGTGACCGTGGTCAACACGCTGGGCAGCGGGTTCCTGGAAAGCCCTGGGCTGCTTCGATTTCTGCCCGAGTTGGCCGAGCGCCTACTGGGCGAAGAGCCGCTGCTGCAGACCACGCCGGTCTACTGGGGAGGCATCGCAGCCGAGCTCTCCCACGTGTTGGCGAATCTGTCGTCGCTGTTGATCAGGCCGGTAGACGGCGGGGAAACCGTTGTCGGGCCGACGCTTTCGTCCGCGCAGCTGAGCCGGCTGGCTGCCCGCATCGAGACCGCGCCGTGGCGCTGGGTCGGTCAGCAGTTGCCGACGTTCTCCACCGCGCCCACCGATCATGCTGGCGTGCTGTCCTCGGGGGGTGTCGGGATGCGGTTGTTCACCGTCGCCCAACGCGGCGGCTATGCGCCGATGATCGGCGGCCTGGGCTACGTGGTGGCCCCCGGGCCGGCCGGGTACACGATGAAAACCGTTGCAGCCAAGGATGTCTGGGTGCGCCCGACGGAGCGCGCGACCGCCGAGACGGTCAGCCTGCCGTCGGCGCCGCAACCGGTCAAGACCGGCGCGGGCACCTGGGGGGTCAGTTCGCCGCGGGTGTTGTCGGATCTGTTCTGGATGGGGCGCTACGGCGAACGTGCGGAGAACATGGCCCGGCTGCTGATCGTCGCGCGGGAGCGCTACCACGTCTACCGGCACCACCAGGACAGCGAGGAAAGCGAATGCGTCCCGGTGCTGATGGCGGCGCTGGGCCGCATCACCGGCACCGACACCGGGGCGGGCGGCGATCACGCCGAGATGATCGCGGTGACCCCGTCGACGCTGTGGTCGATGACCGTGGACCTGGCCCGTCCGGGATCGTTGATCCAATCGGTGGAAGGTCTGGCGTTGGCGGCCCGGGCGGTGCGCGACCAGCTGTCCAACGACACCTGGATGGTGCTGGCCAATGTCGAACGCGCCGTGGCGCTTCGCGCCGATCCGCCGCAGTCGCTGGCCGAAGCGGATGCCCTGCTCGCCGCCGCCCAGTCGCAGGCGCTGGCCGGCATGTTGACGCTGTCGGGAGTGGCCGGCGAGTCGATGGTCCGCGACGTCGGCTGGACGATGATGGACATCGGCAAACGCATCGAGCGCGGACTGTGGTTGACCGCGCTGCTGGCCGACACGCTGACCACCGTGCGCGGAACCGTCGCCGAACAGTCCATCGTCGAGGCGACGCTGATGGCCTGCGAGTCCTCGGTGATCTACCGACGCCGCACGCTGGGCAAGGTCAGCGTCGCCGCGGTCACCGATCTGATGCTGTTCGACCCGCAGAACCCGCGGTCGCTGCTTTATCAGCTGGAACGGTTGCGGGCCAACCTCAAAGACCTGCCCGGTTCGTCGGGATCGTCGCGCCCCGAACGCATCGTCGACGAGATCGGCACCCGGTTGCGCCGATCCGATCCCGCCGAACTGGAAGAGCTCGTCGACGGCCATCGCGAGGAGCTGGCCGAGTTGCTCACCTGGGTGCACGCCGCGCTGCGCGACCTGGCCGACGCGCTCGCCGCGACGCAGTTGGCGCTGCCCGGTGGCATGCAGCCCCTGTGGGGTGGCCCCGACGAGCGCCGCACGATGCCCGCCTAACGTTGCGCGAGCAGACGCAAAAGCCCCTCATTTCGGCACGAAATGGGGGCTTTTGCGTCTGCTCGCGCTAGAGCTGCGACGTCGTCTCGTCGATCACCGTGTGTACGAACTGCATCTTGTCCAGCACCGCCGGCGGCAGCACGAACGGGTACAGGTCGTCGTGACCCATCGACCGGTTCACCATGTTCAGCGACCACGACAGCGGCAGCCACATCTCGATGATGGTGGGAAAAGCGCTGGGCCCCAACGGCGGCCGGTCGAAGGTCGCCGCCGCCGGCGCCAGACCGCACGACGCCGAGGTGTCCAGCGTGTCGCGGATGTGCAGATAGTGGGCGAACGTCTCGGCCCAGTCCTCGGCGGCGTGCATGGTCGCATAAGACGAGACGAAGTTCTCCTGCCAACCCTCGGGCGCACCCTCGCTGTAATGCCGATTCAGCGCGGCCTGGTAGTCGGCGTCCGGGTCGCCGAACAACTCGTTGAACCGCTCCAGGTACTCCGGCGACCTGATCAGCCGATAGAAGTAGTAGTGGCCGACCTCGTGACGGAAATGGCCCAGCAGGGTGCGGTACGGCTCCTCCATCTCCACCCGCAACTGCTCGCGGTGCACGTCGTCGCCTTCGGCCAGATCCAGTGTGATGACACCGTTTTCGTGACCGGTGATGACGTTCTCGTGCGCACTGGACAGCAGCCGGAAGGCCAGCCCGTAGTCGGGATCCTCGTCGCGTCCGATGATCGGCAGCTTCAGTTCGCGCAGTTCCACCACCAGCCTGCGCTTGGCCGCCTCGGCGCGGGCGAATTCGGGCAGCCCCACCTGATCGTCGTCGTTCGGGCGCTCGATGGTCAGCGAGCACGATTCGCACAGACCGCCGGGATGATTCACCGGGACCAGCCAATTGCATTCGGCCACATACAGATTGGCGCACAACTGGTAGTCGGCGGCAGCGACGGCACCGGCGTGGTCGTCTTCGTCTTTCTTCGCGATCACCAGAAGTGCCATCTGGTCAAGGGAGAACCCAAGGGCGCTACCGCAATTCAGGCATTCGGAGTTCTCGAAAGCCAGCCGCTGGCCGCAGTTGGGGCAGTGGAAGTCACGCATCGAGCACATCCCCTTCGAACGGGACGACGTCGACCCCGACGTCGATCACACTGCGCTTGGAGTTGGTGTAGATGATGCCGCGCAACGGGGGCACGTCGGCATAGTCACGACCGCGGCCGACCACAATGTAACGCTGGTCGACCAGCGCGTCGTTGGTCGGGTCGAGTCCCATCCACTCGTGCTGGCCGGGCTGCTGGGGCGTCCACACCGAAGCCCAGGCGTGAGTGGCGTCAATGCCGATCATTCGGTCCTTTCCCGGGGGTGGGTCGGTGGCCAGATACCCGGATACGTAGCAGGCCGCCAACCCATTGGCGCGCAGGCAGGCGATCGCCAGCCTGGCGAAGTCTTGACATACCCCCTCGCGGGCAATCAGAACCTCCCTGACGCGAGTGGAAACGGTCGTCGATCCGGAGCGGTAGGCGAAGTCGTGGAAGATCCGTGAAGCGAGGTCGCGCAGCACGTCCACCAACGGCCGGCCGGGCTCGAAGCTGGGGGCGGCGTAGTCGCGCACCTCGTCGGTGATCTCGGCCGGGGTGAGGTCCAGCGTGAAGTCAGTTGCCAGGGCGCCCTGCGTCCCGACCGGCCGGGCGGCTTCCCACGGTTTCAGCGCCGGTCCGCTCGTGTACATCCCCGAGGTCGGCGGGCCCACGTCGACGATGGAATCGCTGGTGATCTTCAGGCTGCGGTGCGGCTCGGTGACGTGGAAGTAGCAGCTGAGGTTCCCGTAGGTGTCGCGGCTGGTGGAACTGTCGGCCGGGCCCGGGTCGATGACCAGCCGGTGCGCGACGCAGCGCTGCCGCAACGAGTCGCGCGGGGTGAGGAAACCGCGGCCGTACGAACTTGTCACCACGTCGGAGTAGCGGTATTCGGTGCGGTGCGTGACCCGGTAGCGCTTGGTGTCGCGAGAGTCCGTCACACGCCCAAACCTACTGCGAAATCGCGGTCCGTTCCGATCGGGTTGCGCGACACGGAGGAATTGTGAACACTTGTTTACTGAACGCAGGAAGGAGTTCGTCGTGCAGGGACAAGAGATTCGATCGCTGGCCGACCTGGCCGGCGAGGGCACCCGGGTGCTGACCACGCTGGTCCGGGACGTGCATCGCGGAATCGCCAGTCGCATCTTCGGTTCGATCGGTCCAGCGGCCAAACCCGTGCAACTGGTGCACGACACCACCGCCAAGACCATCTACTGCGCGGTCGACGGCGCGGTCCGGCGATCCCTCTACGGCGCCGGCGCACTGGCCGCCGAAACGATCAGCAACGACGAGGACGAAACCGTCGAGTTACGGCCCCGGATCGCCGGCGCGCTGGCGGCGATCAACGGCATCTACGGCGACGAGATGACCAACCGGTCCAACGGCTTCGCCCTCACCATGCAGGTCCGCCGAAAGCGGCTACCGGTCGCGCTGACCGCGGAGTCCCTCGCGGAGGCGTTCCCCAAGGCCACCGGCCGGGTCGTCGTCTTCACCCACGGCTGGTGCATGACCGAACGGTCCTGGTGGCGCCCGCCACGCACTGGCGAACCGCTGCGCCCGTACGGCAAGCGGCTGCGCAAGGACCTCGGCTTCACACCGGTCTTCGTGCGCTACAACAGCGGCCACCACATCTCGCAGAACGGCCGGGACCTGGCCGACCTGCTGGACCGACTGCACGCGCTGTGGCCGGTGCCGGTGCAGGAAGTCGCCCTGGTGGGGCATTCGATGGGCGGCTTGGTGGCCCGCAGCGCCTGCCACTACGGGCTCGAACAGGAACAGGCCTGGACCGCCGGCGTACGGCACGTGGTCTGCCTCGGTTCCCCGCACCTGGGTGCCGACCTGGAGAAGGGTGTCAACGCGGCGTCCTGGGCACTGTCGCATCTGCCCGAAACACGCGGTCTGGCCACGTTTCTCAACACGCGCAGCGCCGGGGTGAAGGACTTGCGGTACGGCGCGCTGCTCGACGAGGACTGGCGGGATTGCGACCCTGACGAGTTCCTGCAGGATCGCTGCCGCGAGGTGCCGTTTCTGCCCGACGCGGTCTACCACTTCGTCTCCACCACGGCCGCGCCGCGGGCGCTCGGTCTGCTGATGGGCGACCACCTGGTGCGTCCGCGCAGCGCTTCGGGACGGGGTCGCGGCAGGCGGGTTCCGTTCGAGGCGGCGCACGGCCTGACGTTGACCGGCCTGAATCACTTCGACCTGCTCAACCATCCGCTGGTCTACGACAAACTGCTGGCGTGGCTCAGCCAGCCGCCGGCGTTGACGTCTGCGGGTTAGTTCGTCGATAACCGTTCCGTAGCGGGGCGGCCGCGCGCACAATCAAAGACGTGGCCACCTGGGACGACGTGGCCCGCATCGTCGGTGAGCTGCCGCTGACCACCGAGCAGGCACCGCACGACTGGCGGGTCGGCAAGAAGCTGATGGCGTGGGAGCGGCCGCTGCGTAAATCCGACGTCGAAGCGCTGACCCGCAGCGGTATCCGGCCGCCGTCCGGCGACCTGCTCGGCGTCCGGGTGCCCGACGAGGGCGTCAAGTTCGCGTTGATCGCCGACGAGCCGGAGGTGTACTTCACCACGCCGCATTTCGACGGCTACGCGGCGGTGCTGGTCCGGCTGGCCGAGATCGGGGTCGAGGAACTCCGCGAAGTGATCACCGAGGCTTGGCTGACGCAGGCGCCGAAGCATCTGGTCAAGGAGTTTCTCGCCCAGTCGCCGTGACGCCGGCCCCGGTCACGGACCGGGGACAGTCGACCACCGCTTGCAGGTCGTCGATGCAGGTTCCGACGATCGCAGCGAGCACCACCTCGGTCCGGGTTTGCGCAGCGGCTTTCAGGTCGTCGGCGTGCACACGGGCCGCGGCGGTGTGTTCGCAGGCCGTCGCGGCGTCGGAATCCGCGGCCGACGCCGCCTGCGCCAGCTCGCCGACCGCGGCGCGCAACGGCTCGGTCAGCCGCGGGTACAGCGGCGCCCGGACGGTCCGGGCCAGTTGCAGCACGGCGCTGGCCAACAACCCCAGCCGGGCCGCCTGCTGGTCGACGACGTCGACGGTCTTGCGCATGGACAGCCGCAGCGGTGCCCGGCGCACGATGAGGCGGGCGGTGCTGCGCGCCTCGGTCAGGGCGCCCATCTGGTTGTGCAGCAGGTCGACGCGGGCCAGCAGCCAGTCCGGCGCGACGTGTTCCGGATCGCTCAGCACCCGGGCGATCTCTTCGAAAGTTTCGTGCAGCGCGCTGAGTACTTCCGAGCGTGCGGTAGCCAGCACGGTGACCGGGTTGGCGGGGAACAGCAGGAAGCTGAACACGATGGCCAGACCGCCCCCGACCAGCGCGTCGAAGATGCGCTCGCCGACCATGCCCGCGGTGTGGGCGAAAGCCAGCACCAGGATGGCCGAGACGGCGGTCTGGTTGACGAACATCAGGCCCTGGGCGATGAACCCGGTGCCGACGAGGACCGCGAAGCACAACGCGATGAAGACCGCCACCCCGAACGCCAGCCCCGCGGTGCCCAACAGTTCCTGCACAACCGCGCCGAGCACGATTCCCAGGCTGACGCCGACGATCATCTGGGCGGCCCGCCGGGCGCGCAGCACGTTGGTCGCCGACATGCACACCGCGGCCGCGATCGGCGCGAAGAACGGCTGCGGATGGTGCAGCACGTCGTGGGTGAGATACCAGGCGAGTCCGGCGGCCACCGAGGTCTGGATGATCGGCCACAGCGCGATCCGCAGGCGCTGGACAGCGGCGGCCCCGACTCCGAAGGTCCGGGCAAGCAGCGATTCGGGCATCACGCTGACTTACCTCATTTGCGCTCGGCTACACCCGCCGCAGCTCGAACAGCGGAATCACCCGGCTGGTCTTGGCTTGATACTCGGCGAAACCGGGGGCCACGGCGGTGATCTGCGGGAAGATCTCGTCGCGCTCCTGCGGCGTCAACTCGCGCGCGGCCACCTCATACGCCTCGGTGCCGACCTCGACGTGGGCCGCCGGGTTGGCGCGCAGATTGTGCACCCAGGCCGGGTTGACGTCGGCACCGGCGAACGATCCGATGATGATGAGCTTGCCGTCGACGCGGAAGTAGGCCAGCGGCGACAGCCGTGGTTGGCCGGACTTGGCGCCGGTCGTGGTGAGCAGCAGGATGTCCGCGTCGGCGAACTGGCCGCCGACTTTGCCTTCGTTGGCGCGGAACTCGTCGGCGATGGCCTGGTTGAACGCCTTGATTGTCTCGGAGTCCGGGAACGTCATGCCCCGTCAACGGGCTTGGGCTTGAAGTCTATTCCCGATTCCTTGCGCTGTTGGGCGGTGATCGGTGCCGGCGCATCGGTCAGCGGGTCGACGCCGCCGCCGGTCTTGGGGAACGCGATGACCTCCCGGATGGACTCCACCCCGGACAGCAGCGCGTTGATCCGGTCCCAGCCGAACGCGATGCCGCCGTGCGGCGGAGCGCCGAAGGTGAACGCCTCCAACAGGAATCCGAACTTCTCCTCGGCTTCGGCCTTGCCCAGACCCATCACCGCGAACACCCGCTCCTGGATGTCGCGGCGGTGGATACGGATCGACCCGCCGCCGATCTCGTTGCCGTTGCAGACGATGTCGTAGGCGTCGGCCAGCACGCTGCCGGGGTCGGTGTCGGAAGTTCCCAAGACGTCCTGGAACTCGGGCTTGGGCGAGGTGAAGGCGTGGTGCACCGCCGTCCACGCTCCCGATCCGACAGCCACGTCACCGGCCTCGACGGCGTCGTCGGCGGGTTCGAACAGCGGCGGGTCGACGACCCAGACGAACGCCCAGGCGTCCGGGTCGATCAGCCCGAGCCGGCTGGCGATCTCGATCCGCGCCGCTCCCAGCAACGCGCGGGACGTCTTGACCGGGCCGGCGGAGAAGAAGATGCAGTCCCCCGGGCCGGCACCGACGTGCGCGGCCAGGCCGTCGCGTTCGGCGTCGGAGAGGTTCTTGGCGACCGGACCGGTCAGCGTGCCGTCGTCACCGACGAGCACGTAGGCCAGGCCGCGGTGCCCGCGCTGCTTGGCCCATTCCTGCCAACCGTCCAGCGTGCGGCGCGGCTGGGACGCCCCGCCCGGCATCACCACGGCGCCGACGTAGGGCGCCTGGAAGACGCGGAAGGTGGTGTCCGCGAAGAACTCTGCGCACTCCACGAGCTCGAGGCCGAACCGCAGGTCGGGCTTGTCGGAACCGAACCGGCGCATCGCGTCGGCGTAGGTCATCCGCGGGATGGGTCTGGGAATCTGGTAGCCGATCAGCGCCCACAGCGCGGTCAGGATCTCTTCGGAGATCGCGATCACGTCCTCGACGTCGACGAAGCTGAGTTCCATGTCGAGCTGAGTGAATTCGGGCTGCCGGTCGGCGCGGAAGTCCTCGTCCCGGTAGCAGCGCGCGATCTGGTAGTAGCGCTCCATCCCGGCCACCATGAGCAGCTGCTTGAACAGCTGCGGGCTCTGCGGCAGCGCGTAGAAGGTCCCGGGGCGCAGCCGGGCCGGCACCAGGAAGTCACGCGCGCCCTCCGGAGTGGACCGGGTGATCGTCGGCGTCTCGATCTCCACGAAATCGTGGCTCGCCAGCACCGAACGTGCCGCCGCATTCACCTTCGAGCGCAACCGAATTGCCGCAGCCGGGCCGTCGCGGCGCAGGTCCAGGTAGCGGTACTTCAGCCGCAGCTCCTCCCCCGCGGGCTCGTCGAGCTGGAACGGCAGCGCGGCGCTCTCGCCCAGCACGGTCAGCGACGTGGCGTTGACCTCGATGTCGCCGGTGGCGATCTCGGGGTTGGCGTTGCCCTCCGGGCGGACCTCGACCACGCCGGAGACCGCCACACAGAACTCCGCACGCAACCGGTGCGCCTGAGTCAGCACCTGCGGATCGCGGAACACCACCTGCGTCACCCCGGACGCGTCGCGCAAATCGATGAAGATGACGCCACCGTGGTCGCGCCGGCGGGCCACCCAGCCGGCCAACGTCACCTGCTGGCCGGCATCGCTTTCCCGAAGCGATCCGGCGGCGTGGCTGCGCAGCACAAAAACTCCTCTATCCAGGGCTGATTGACTGCCCAGTCTAAAGGGCCGGTTCTGTCGCGGTACTTTGCCTGTATCTCAACGAAAACCGCACTCGTGGGTCCCGGTGCCGTCGGTACGACCATCGCGGCGCTGCTGCACGCGGCCGGCCACCCGGTGTCGGTGTGCGGGCGCACACCACGGGACCACCTCGAACTGCGGCCCGACGGCGCGGACGCCATCGTGGTGCCCGGCCCGGTGTGCACCGATCCCGAATCGGTGACCGGCCCGGTGGACCTGTTGGTGCTGGCGGTGAAATCCACCCAGAATCAGGCCGCAGCCGGGTGGCTGGACCGGCTGTGCGGCGAGGACACGGTGGTCGCCGTGCTGCAGAACGGTGTCGAGCAGGTCGAGCAGGTGCAGCCGCTCTGCCCGGACTCGACCGTCGTTCCCGGCAGCGTCTGGTTTTCGGCGGAAACCCAGCCGCAGGGCTGGGTGCGGTTGCGGGGCCAGGCGGCGCTGGTGCTGCCGACCGGGACCGCCGCCGAGAATCTGGCCGAATTGCTGCGCGGAGCCGGCTGCCGGGTGGACTGCGACCCCGACTTCGACACGGTGAACTGGCGCAAGCTGCTGATCAACGCACTGGCCGGATTGATGGTCCTCACCGGGCGGCGCTCGGGCATGTTCCGGCGCGACGACGTCGCCGAACTGTCCCGGCGCTACGTCGCCGAATGCCTGGCCGTGGCCCGCGCCGAGGGCGCCCGGCTCGGGGACGACGTCGTCGAGCAGCTGGTGCGTTCGTTCCGGACGGTCCCCGAGGACATGGGCACCTCGATCCTGGCCGACCGCGAGCAGCGCCGGCCGCTGGAATGGGACCTGCGTAACGGCGTGATCGCGCGAAAGGCCCGCGCGCACGGTCTGGCCACCCCGATCAGCGATGTCATCGTGCCGCTGCTGGCGGCCGCGAGTGAGGGTCCCGGCTAGGGTCTGCAGTCATGCACCCGTGCGAACGCGTCGACCTGAGCTTCATCGACACCGCGCCGTACCGCTTCCGCAACAGCGTGGATCTGGCCATCACGCCCGAGCAGTTGTTCGAGGTTCTTGGTGACGCGCAATCCTGGCCACGCTGGGCGAAGGTGATCACCAAGGTCACCTGGACCAGCCCGGAGCCGCGCGGTGTCGGCACCACACGCGTCGTCGAGATGCGCGGCGGCATCGTCGGGAATGAAGAGTTCATCGCGTGGGAGCCGTTCACCCACATGGCTTTTCGTTTCAACGAGTGCTCGACCAAAGCGGTCGCCGCGTTCGCCGAAGACTACCGGGTGCAGGTCATTCCCGGTGGCTGCCGGCTGACCTGGACCATGGCCCAGCAACCGGCCCGCGGCGCGGGGCTGGGCATGCGGGTGTTCGGCCCGCTGTTGAACCTGAGCCTGCGCCGATTCCTGCGTAACCTGCGCACGTACACCGACACTCGGTTCGCTTCAGCGCAGCAGCGATAGGCTGGTCCGGCGCGGGTAGCCAAACTCAGACTCGGGGAGCGTGCGATGACCTTCAACGAAGGTATGCGGATCGACACCAGCGCCGCGTCGTCCTCGGGCGGCGGCGGTGGGGGGCGGATCGCCATCGGTGGTGGCATCGGCGGACTGCTGATCGTGGTGGTCGCGATGCTGCTCGGCGTCGACCCCGGCGGGGTGGTCAGCCAGCAGCCCGTCGACACCAGTGGCGACGTGGCGCCGGGCTTCGACTTGGCCAAATGCAAGACCGGCGCCGACGCCAACAGGTACGTGCAGTGTCGCGTGGTGGCCACCGGCAACTCACTGGACGCGGTGTGGAAACAGCTGATGCCCAACTACTCCCGGCCGAAGATGCGGTTGTTCAGCGGCACGGTGAGCACCGGATGTGGGGCGGCGAGCAGCGAGGTCGGGCCCTTCTACTGCCCGGTGGACAAGACGGCGTACTTCGACACCGACTTCTTCTCGGTTCTGGTCGACCGGTTCGGTTCCAGCGGTGGACCTTTCGCCGAAGAGTATGTGGTGGCGCACGAGTACGGTCACCACGTGCAGAACCTGCAGGGCACTTTGGGCCGGGCTCAGTCGGGTGCGCAGGGCGCCAAGGGCGGCGGCGTGCGCACCGAGTTGCAGGCCGACTGCTACGCCGGCGTCTGGGCGCATTACGCGTCGACCGTCAAGCAGGACAGCACCGGCCAACCGTATTTGAATCCGCTGAGCGACAAGGACATTCAGGACGCGCTGTCGGCAGCGGCCTCGGTGGGCGACGACCGCATCCAGGAGCAGGTGAACGGACGCGTCAACCCGGAGTCCTGGACGCACGGCTCCTCGGCCCAACGCCAGAAGTGGTTCACCGTCGGATATCAGACCGGTGAGCCGAACAAGTGCGACACCTTCGGCACCAACGACCTGGGCTAACGCGCGGCCAGCAACTCCCGCAACTCGGTGCGGCCCTGCTCGTCCAACGGCAACTGCGGGGCGCGCGGATCCCCGACCGGGAAATCGAGCAGCTCCAGACCGGCCTTGACGGTGGTGGGCAGGCCCCCGGCGACGATGAACTGCAGCAACGGCTTGAGGTCGTCGTAAAGAGCCTGCGCCTTGTCCAAATCGCCGCCGCGCACCGCCTCGTAGAGATCGATGCACGGTTGCGGGCGCAGATTCGGTGCGGCCGTGCACCATCCGGACGCACCCACCTTCAGCGCGTCGAGCACCAGCGGGTTGCTGCCGTTGTAATAGGGCAACCGCCCGCCGCTGAGTTCGGCGATACGGCGCATCCGGGACAGATCGCCGGTGGATTCCTTGACCATCGTGACGTTCTCGATGCTGTCGAACATGCCGACCAGCAGTTCGGGACTCATGTCGACCCCACTGGTGGCCGGGTTGTTGTACGCCATGATCGGGATCCCGATGGACGCGCCGATGCTGCGGTAGTGCTCGGTGACCTCGCGATCGCTGAGCTTCCAGTACGAGACCGGCAGGACCATCACCGCATCCGCGCCGGCCTGCTGCGCATACTCGGCGCGCCGAATCGTCTTGGCGGTGGTGACATCCGAGACGCCCACGATCACCGGCACCCGGCCGTCGACCGCGCTCATCGTGGTGTCGACGACGGTGTCGAACTCCGCCTCGTCGAGGTAGGCCAGTTCTCCGGTGCTGCCGAGCGGGGCGATCGCGTGGACCCCGGCGGACACCAGCCGGTCGACCAGTGCGGTGAGCCGATCGGTGTCAATTCCGTTGTGCGCGAACGGTGTCACCGGATAGGCGATGATGCCGTGGATCGTGGGCACGGACCTGCTCCTCTCAGTTGCTCAGCGCGTCCGGGTGGCGCGCCAGCGCGCGGCGCGCGTAGTAGGCGAAGTTCGCCCGGCTACGCGCTTGCGTCAGGGTCCAGTCGTGGGCTTCGCGGGCCAGATCGTCGGGCAGCGCCTTGACGGTGCCCGCGGCCATGGCGGCCAACTGCAGCTTGGCGGCGCGTTCGATCAGCACCGCCAGTGAACACGCTTCCTCGACGCTGGCGCCGGCCACCAGCTGCCCGTGATGGGCCAGCAGCGCCGCCTTCTTGTCGCCCAGCGCTGCAGTGATGATCTCGCCCTCTTCGTTGCCGACCGGCACACCCGGCCACTCGGCGAGGAAAGCGCAGTCGTCGTACAACGGCGTGGTGTCCATGTGCGAGACGATCAACGGCACTTCCAGCATCGACAACGCGGCCACGTGGAAGGGATGGGTGTGCACGATGCACTGCACGTCGGGGCGTGCACGATAGATCCAGCTGTGAAAACGGTTGGCGGGATTGGCCATTCCGGTGCCCTCGAGGACGTTGAGATCCTCGTCGACCAACAACAGGTTGTCTTCGGTGATCTCGTCGAACCCCAGACCCAACCGCTGGGTGAAATACGTTCCGGGCGTTTCGTCGCGTGCGGTGATCTGACCCGCCAGCCCGGAATCGTGGCCGGCGTCGAACAGAGCCCGGCAGGTAAGGGCGATCTTCTGCCGGGTGGTCAGCCGGGCCTCGAAGGATTCTGCGTCCAGTCGCTGCTGGGCCTGACGCATCAACTCGGATTTCGACTCCGTGAACGTGGACGCCATATGACACAATGTACTCGATAGGAAACTTTGTGTCATTAAGGGGTGACGGGTGACTGCACGACTGCGAGCCGTCCGCAGACAACGCGGCCTCACCCTGGAGCAAATGGCCGAACAGACCGGCCTGACCAAGAGTTACCTGTCCAAGATCGAGCGCGGCCACAGCACACCGTCGATCGCGGTGGCGCTGAGAGTCGCCCGGGCGCTCGAGGTCGACGTGGGCCGGCTCTTCTCCGACGAAGCGGCCGAGGAGAAGATCACCGTCGACCGCGCCGACCCGTACGCCGGCCGCTACCGCGCCCTGGCCCCGACGTTGCTCGGAAAGTCGATGTCGCCGTTCGTGGTTCGACCCGCCGGCACCGTCTCAGCCGATCCGCACCCCGAACACAGCGGTCAGGAGTTCGTCTTCGTGCACGCGGGGACCGTCGAACTGCGCTACGGCGACCAGACCATCACCCTCGAGACCGGCGACAGCGCCTACTTCGACGCCTCGGTCGGGCACAAACTACGGGACGTCGGCACCGCGCCGGCGCAAGTCGTCGTCGTCACCCACAACGACACCGTCTGAGCAGCTACCAGGGGCGTGTCGCGCACGTCACAGCCGTGGTGGCCTGCTGGGTGACCACCACCTGGCCGTCGACGGCGATCTGGCACTTGATCTCGGCGATGGCTCCCGAGCTGCAGTCCGGCCAGCGGCACGAGCCGCTGGCGGCGATGAACGCCCACTGGTTCGGGTTGGCCAACGTCGCGTTGTACACCAGTGCTTCCCCACCGCTGAACGTCGTCGGCACGGTGGTCAGGAACTGCGCCGAGTTGGCGTCGAAAGCCGCCTGGCTGGGCGGATCGCTGCTGATGTAGCGCAGGTTGCCGGTCAGGTTGCCGGTGGTGGTGATGGTGTAAGTCACCTGGTGTCCGGTCGGATCCGCGTGTGACACCGCGGGCGGAGTCGCCGCCACCACAGCCGCGCCGAGGAAGCCCGCTGCGACCGCGCTTGCCAGTTTTCGCACGTTCGTCATATCGGAAACGCTACCGGATTCGTTACCGGCGCTACGCGAGTCGAGCACCGTTAACCTGCGATTCGCTTGGCTTCGGTATGAAGCGGGCGTGAACGACATGAATCCGGGCATCAGCCGGCGCACCTTGCTGACGACGGGTGCGGCCTCGGCCATCGTGGGTGCCGGCGTCGCGGTGGGCGGGGCCGCGTTGCTGTCGGATTCACGCGGGCCCGGTGTCTGGTACCAGCCCGATCGCACCGGCGCGCCGCCGGTGGGCGGTCTGCATCTGCAGTTCGGCCGCAACGCCGGTACCGAGGTCGTGGTGTCGTGGCACACCTCCGACGCCGTGCGCAACCCGCGGGTGATGCTGGGCACACCGACCGGCGGTTTCGGCAGCGTCGTGGCCGCCGAGACGCGGACCTACCGGGATGGCAAATCCGGCACCGAGATTCGCGTCAATCACGCGCGGCTGTCCGGGCTGACGCCGGACACCGACTACGTGTACGCCGCGGTGCACGACGGCACCACGCCGGAGCTGGGCACCGTACGTACCGCGCCGTCCGGGCGAAAGCCGCTGCGTTTCACCAGTTTCGGCGACCAGTCGACCCCGCGACTGGACAAGTTGACCGACGGCAGGTATGTGAACGACCACATCGGGTCACCCGCGGCCGGCGACACCACCGTCGCGATCGAACGCCTGGCTCCGCTGTTCAACCTCGTCAACGGCGACCTGTGCTACGCGAACCTGGCCAGCGATCGCGTCCGCACCTGGTCGGACTGGTTCGAGAACAACACCCGCTCCGCGCGTTACCGACCGTGGATGCCGGCCGCGGGTAATCACGAGAACGAAAAGGGCAACGGCCCAATCGGTTACGGCGCCTTCCAGACGTTCTTCGCGGTGCCGGACTCCGGCGCCAGTGCCGAGCTACGCGGGCTGTGGTACTCGTTCACCGCCGGATCGGTGCGGGTCATCGTCTTGCAGAACGACGACGTGACCTATCAGGACGGCGGCAACTCCTATGTGCGCGGCTACTCCGGCGGTGAGCAAAGGCGTTGGCTGGAAAGCGAACTCGCCGCCGCGCGGCGCGATCCGGACATCGACTGGCTGGTGGTCTGCATGCATCAGACGGCGATATCCACCGCCGAGGCCAACGGTGCCGATCTGGGGATCAGGCAGGACTGGCTGCCGTTGTTCGACCAGCACCAGGTCGATCTGGTGTTGTGCGGCCACGAACACCACTACGAGCGTTCGCATCCGCTGCGCGGCTCGATGGGCACCGACACGCGGACCCCGATCCCCGTCGACCTGCGCACCGACGTCATCGACCCGACCCGGGGGACGGTGCACCTCGTGATCGGCGGGGGCGGCACCTCGAGACCGACCAACGGCAGGTTTTTTCCCGACCTCCGGTGCCGCGTGATCACCGGTGTCGGCGAGATCGACCCGGACAACGGACACAAAAAGCCGATCTACGTGATGGAAGACGCACCCTGGTCGGCGTTCCGGGACCGGCAGAATCCGTACGGCTTCGTGTCATTCGACGTCGATCCCGGGCCACCGGGCGGCAACACCTCGATCAAGGCGACGTACTACGCGGTCAACGGGCCCTACGGTGCGGTGACCGCGGTCGATCAGTTCACCCTGACCAAACCACGCCGCGGCTAACTCAGAACAGCGCCTGCTGCGCGGGTTCGGGCATCACCGCGACTTCGGCTGGTGGGGTCGACGGCCGGCTGTCGGCGCCCAGTTTGTACTTCGCCCGCAGCGGGCGGGCGCGGTCGCGGAGCATGTCCCGGTAGCTCTGGGGTAGATACGCGCTCCGGCGGTACAGCTCTTGGTAGACGCCGACCAGCCCGGGATGCGCGCGGGTCAGCCAGGCCATGAACCAGCCGCGGGTGGAACCCCGCAGGTGCAGGCCGAAGATCGTCACGCTGGTTGCTCCCGCGGCGGCGATCTGCCCGAGCAGGCTGTCGAGGTGCTCGACCGAGTCGGTCAGGTGCGGCAGTACGGGTGCCACCATGACGTGGCAGTCCAGGTTGGCCTCACGGATCGCGGTGATCAGCGCCAGCCGCGCCTGCGGCGTGGGGGTGCCCGGCTCGACGTCGCGGTGCAGCTGCGGGTCGCCGACCGCCAGAGACACTGCCACCGAAAGCGGAACCTGTTGTGCCGCTAGGGAAATGAGTGGAAGATCCCGGCGCAGCAAGGTGCCCTTGGTGAGGATCGACATGGGCGTCCCGGATCCGGCCAGCGCCGCGATGATGCCCGGCATCAGTGCGTAGCGGCCCTCGGCGCGCTGGTACGGGTCGGTGTTGGTGCCCAGCGCGACGGTGTGCCGACGCCACGACGGGCGGCGCAGTTCCCGGCGCAGCACCTCGACGACGTTGGTCTTGACCACGACCTGGGTGTCGAAGTCGGCGCCGGGATCGAAATCGAGGTACTCGTGGGTGGGGCGGGCGAAGCAATAGCGGCATGCGTGGGAGCAGCCGCGGTAGCCGTTGACGGTGTAGCTGAACGGCAGCGCCGCCGCGTTGGGCACCTTGTTCAGCGCCGACTTGCACAGCACCTCATGGAACGTCATGCCCTCGAACTGCGGGACCCGCACACTTCTGACCAGACCGACGCGCTGCAGCCCGGGCAGAGCACCGTCGTCAACCGGCTCCCCGTTGACAGCTACCGCCTGATCGGCCCAACGCATACTCCTATTCGAACAATAGTTCGATACGACGTCAAGTGCGGTGTCAAAGCAACCCGACGAGGGATCCCCCGGAGAAGTAGGGTCCGGCTCCGGGGGTGACGGATGAGTAGCCGGCGTCCACGATCGGCTTCAGCAGTGAGTTGAGGGTGCCGACGATCGGTTGCGGCACACCGAGTTGAGCGAGCGGGAGCAGCATCGGAAGCGTCGGCGCGGGCACCATATAGGTGGTGATCGTGCCGCCCGTCGACGTCGTCACGCTGGACAACTGCACCGCATCCGACAGCGGTACGAGCGAAACCGTGTTGTGTTGGTACGCCGTGCCGAACAGCGCGTTCACCACTGCCAGAAGATTCCACGGCCGGTCGGGCGGATTGCCGAATCCGTCGTACTGACCGAACACCACGCTGACGTCGTACTGGGTATTCGCCAAGCCCTGCACCGTGTAATCGACGAATGGCAGAGTCGCGCCGGTCGGAAGATAGGTGCGAAACAGTCCCAATTCGGGATTGGAGAACATGGTGAACTGCAACGCATGAGCCGGTGGTGCGCTCAAATTAGTTGCAAGATAGGCCAATTCGCGGTTCAGCACGATCGAGCCCAACGACAGCCCGGCAACCTGCACCGGCGAACCATTGGCGGCGGCTAGCGCGTCGAGGATCTGACCGTTGAGTGCCCACTGTCCGATGGCGACGGCCTCGTTGACGCCGGGAGCAAGCAGGTTGCCGCTCAGAATGCCCATGCTGGCGGGGTAATTGACCACCTGGGCGACGCTGCCGGGGAACCAGTTCCCGCCGATGGCGAAGTTCAGCAGGTCGTAGGCCTGCAGGAGGGAGGCCGACAGCGGGCCCGGTACCCCGCCGGCGAGTAGCGGCAGTCCGAGGTAAGGAAGGCGGAGGAGGAATTGCGGATTGTAGAGCGGTCCGGCACCGGGGATCGTCAACCGCACGCTCGCCGCCGCAGCGGCGTTGGCAGCTTCGGTGCCCAGATACGCAGACGCCGTCGCCGCGAGGTTGGCTACGAACCGCTGATGGAACTGAGCCGCGACGGCCTGAACCGCCTGGAATTCCCGGCCGAAGGACCCGAAGAGGGCAGCGATGCCGGTCGACACCTCGTCGGCCGCCGCGGCCGCCAGCGACGAAGTGGGCTGTGCGACTGCGGCGCTCACAGCGCCGAGGCCCGCCTCCATCGCGTCAAGCTCGGCTGCGGCGATCGTCAACAGCTCAGACGCCGCCACGACGTACGCCACCGGAGCCTCCTCGAGCCAACGAGGGGCTCGTACCCTCGAATAGCGGCTGTGAGCCTACCTGTCTGACGCGGTTGAAAATCGCGAAGTCGTGAAAATCGGGTTTCTCTCGCCCATGCGCGAAATGTATTCAAAGTGCTTGAGGCGTGGCGTCATTCGGGTTCGTCGTCGTCGGGTTTGAGTGGTTTTTCGGCGTGGTGCATGCAGTTGACGTAGGAGGCAAAGAACGGCTTGCTATTTCGCCAACCGCGAAATTACCTCGGCGACAACCGAATCGACTGCAATTGAAACCTGCTCGCCGGACTGCAGATCCTTGACGCCGATCGTCCCGGCGTCGATGTCACGGTCTCCGGCGACCAGCGCAAGCCGCGCTCCGGAGCGATCCGCGGCCCGCATCGCGCCCTTGAGTCCTCGGTCACCGTAGGCCAGGTAGACACGGGCACCGGCGGCACGCAACTCGCCGGCCAGGACGGCCAATCGCAGCTTGGCCGCGTCGCTCAACGGCACGCCGAACACGTCGCAGCGCGACGTCTCCCCCACGCTCTTGCCTTCCGCCTTCAACGCCAACAAAGTCCGGTCCACACCCAGCCCGAATCCGATGCCGGACAAGTCTTGTCCACCGAGTTGGCGCATCAGGCCGTCGTAGCGACCGCCGCCGCCGATGCCCGACTGCGCACCCAACCCGTCGTGCACGAACTCGAATGTGGTCTTGGTGTAGTAGTCCAGACCGCGCACCATCCGGGGGTTGATGACGTAGCGGACACCGAGGGCGTCCAGGTGCATCAGGACCGTGTCGAAGTGCTGCTTGGCAGCATCGGAGAGATGGTCGAGCAGCACCGGTGCATCGGCCGTCATCGCCTTGATCTCGGGACGCTTGTCGTCGAGCACGCGCAGTGGATTCACCGCTGCCCGGCGCCGGGTCTCCTCGTCGAGGTCGAGCCCAAAGAGGAACTCCTGCAACAATTCTCGATACTGTGGGCGGCAGCTGTCATCACCCAGGGAGGTGACCTCGAGGCGGAACCCGTCCAGCCCCAACGAGCGGAACCCGGCGTCGGCGACGGCGATCACCTCGGCGTCCAGCGCCGGATCGTCGACGCCGATCGCCTCGACACCGACCTGCTGCAGCTGCCGGTACCGGCCGGCCTGCGGCCGTTCGTAGCGGAAGAACGGGCCCGCATACGACAGCTTCACCGGCAGCGTGCCGCGGTCGAGCCCGTGCTCGATCACCGCGCGCACCACGCCGGCGGTGCCCTCGGGACGCAGCGTCACCGAGCGGTCGCCGCGGTCGGCGAAGGTATACATCTCCTTGGACACCACGTCGGTGGATTCGCCCACGCCGCGTGCGAACAACGCGGTGTCCTCGAAGATCGGCAACTCGATATGGCCGTAACCGGCCCGCCGGGCGGCTCCGAGCAACCCGTCGCGCACCGCCACGAACGCAGCCGAGTCCGGCGGGAAATAGTCGGGAACGCCCTTCGGGGCAGCGAAATCGCTCACGGGCTCAGACCTTCGAGGAACGGGTTGAAGCGACGTTCGGCGCCGATGGTCGTGGTGTTGCCATGCCCCGGAAGTACCACGGTCTGGTCGTCGAGGACCAGCAGTTTGTCGACGATCGAGCGCAGCAGGTCCCGGCCGCTGCCGCCGAACAGGTCGGTGCGGCCCACCGAGCGCTCGAACAACGTGTCTCCGGTGAACACCAGATCCTTGTCGGCAAGAACCCGGAAACACACCGAGCCCCGGGTGTGCCCAGGAGTGTGGTCGACGTTGACCGAGATGCCGCCGAGGTCGATCTTGTCTCCGTCCCGGTCCAGTTCGACGATCTGCTTGGGTTCGCGGAAGAACGCGCCGGCGAACAGCTGCGCGGCCCGCGGCCCGAGGCCGTGAATCGGATCCTTGAGCATGAACCGGTCCTCGGGATGAATGTAGGTGGGGCAACCGAAAGTGTCGGAGACCTTCTGCGCCGACCAGATGTGGTCGATGTGTCCGTGCGTGATCAACACCGCTGCCGGCGTCAGCCGGTTCTTGTCGAGGATGCGCCGCAGCTGGGCCATTGCCCGCTGGCCCGGGTCGACGATGACGGCGTCGGTTCCTGGCCGTTCGGCCAGCACATAGCAATTGCATTGCAGCAACCCGGCGGGAAATCCGGTGATCAACACCGTCCCAGTTTCCCATCCCCGGAGCCATGGAAAGATGGCGGCCGTGCCAACGAACCAACAGCGACGTGCCACAGCCAAGCGCAAACTCGAGCGGCAGATAGAAACCCGCGCCAAACGGGCCAAGCGACGCCGCATCGGGCTGATCTCCGCAGCCGCCGCCGCAGTAGTCGCCGTCGTCGTCGCCGTCGTCGTCGTCGTGTTCATGAAGGACGACCACAAGGGCACGCCGACGGCGTCCAGCACGCCGAGCAGTTCGGCACCCGCCTCACCATCGGCAGCCAATCTGCCGCCCGTGCAGCTCGGCAACGCCGTGCCGCTGCCTCAGTTCAAGGCGCCGCCCAACCTGGGTGCCAACTGCCAGTACCCTGCGACGCCGGAGAAGGCCGCCAAGGAGGTCAAACCGCCCCGCACCGGCAAGGTACCGACCGAACCCGCCCAGATCAGCGTCAGCATGTCGACCAACCAGGGCAATATCGGGCTGATGCTGGCCAACAACCAATCCCCCTGCACGGTAAACAGTTTCATCAGCCTCGCCACGCAGAATTTCTTCAAGGACACCAAGTGCCACCGGATGGTCGCTTCGCCGGCACTGTCGATCTTGCAGTGCGGCGACCCCACCGGTAGCGGTACGGGGGGTCCGGGGTATTCCTTCGCCAACGAGTTCCCCACCAACCAGTTCCCGCCGAACGACAAGAAGCTCCAGGAGCTCGCCATCTATCCGCGGGGCACGCTGGCCATGGCGCACTCTCAACAGCCCAACAGCAACGGAAGTCAGTTCTTCCTGGTCTTCCGCGACTCCGCGCTACCCCCGGATTACACGGTCTTCGGCACCATCCAGCCCGACGGGCTGGCGACCCTGGACAAGATCGCCGCGGGTGGTGTCGAAGGAGCCGGAGACATGACGCGGCCCGCCGTCGACGTCACCATCACCTCGCTGCTGCCGGACTAGC
>NZ_JCALDY010000011.1:0-195423 GCF_059813095.1 Mycobacterium sp. NGS22 | reverse complement strand
AAAGCTCGGTCGCGGAACCGCCGGCGGCGGTGATCTTCTCCCGTGCGCTGCCGCTGAACTTGTGCGCGGTCAACTCGACGCGCACGGTCAGCTTCCCGTCACCGAGGACCTTGACCAGAGAGTTCTTCCGAACGGCGCCCTTGGCCACCAGCTCGTCGATGCCGACGGTGCCGCCCTCGGGGAACAACCGGTTGATGTCGCCGACGTTGACGACCTGGTACTCGGTGCGGAACCGGTTACGGAAGCCCTTCAGCTTGGGCAGCCGCATGTGGATGGGCATCTGCCCACCCTCGAACGTGGCGGGCACGTTCTTGCGGGCCTTCGTACCCTTCGTGCCGCGGCCGGCCGTCTTGCCCTTGGAACCCTCACCGCGACCCACGCGAGTACGCGCGGTCTTCGATCCGGGCGCAGGCTTCAGGTCGTGCAGTTTGATGGTCATTCGGCCTCCTCCACTTCAACCAAGTGGTGCACCACCGCGATCAGCCCGCGGGTCTGTGCATTGTCCTCGCGGATCACCGAGTGGCGGATCTTGCGGAGCCCCAACGTACGGAGACTCTCGCGCTGCTTCCAACGTGCCCCGATGGTGCTGCGCACCTGGGTGATCTTCAGTTGGCTCATGGTTGCGCCTGTGCCTCTCTGGCCACTGCCGCACTGGCCAACGCGTCACTCTCGCGACGCGCCTTCAGCATCCCGGCCGGCGCGACATCCTCGATCGGCAGGCCGCGCCGGGCGGCCACCTCCTCGGGACGCTGCAGCATCTTCAGCGCGGCCACGGTGGCGTGCACCACGTTGATCGCGTTGTCACTACCCAGCGACTTGGCCAGGATGTCGTGCACGCCGGCGCATTCCAGCACCGCACGCGCCGCACCCCCGGCGATCACACCGGTACCCGGGCTGGCCGGGCGTAGCAACACGACGCCCGCCGCGGCCTCACCCTGCACCGGGTGGGTGATGGTTCCGCCGATCAGCGGGACCCGGAAGAAGCCCTTGCGGGCCTCCTCGACGCCCTTGGCGATCGCCGCCGGCACCTCCTTGGCCTTGCCGTAACCGACGCCGACCATGCCGTTGCCGTCACCGACGATGACCAGGGCGGTGAAGCTGAATCGCCGACCACCCTTGACCACCTTGGAGACGCGGTTGATCGCGACGACCCGCTCCAGGTAGTTGCTCTTGTCGCCGTCACGGTCGCGGTCGCGGCCACCACGGCCACCGCCGTCGCGCCGACCCCGCCCGTCGCGGGAGTCGCGGCCGTCGGGGCCACGGTTATCCGTCGAGCCCCCTGCGGACTGCTCCGCCATTATGCGGTCCTTCCGTTTATCAGGCTTGCGTTGTTCATCAGAATCGCAATCCGTTCTCGCGCGCGGCATCGGCCAATGCCGCGATCCGTCCACCGTAGGTGTAGCCACCGCGGTCGAACACCACGGACTCGACGCCGGCGGCCTTGGCCCGCTCGGCGATCAACTGGCCCACCCGCACGCTCCGAGCCTTCTTGTCCCCGTCCAGACCGCGCACGTCGGATTCGATCGACGAGGCGGCGGCCACGGTGGTGCCGTTGAGGTCGTTCACCAGTTGCACGTGGATGTGCCGCGACGACCGGTTGACCACCAGGCGGGGACGCTCGGCGGTGCCGGAGATCTTCTTGCGCAGCCGAGCGTGCCTGCGCAAGCGGGACACCCGCCGGGTGGCGGACACGTTCTGCCCCACCGGCTTACGCGCATCGGATGCGGTCTGTGACTGGGCCATGACTACTTACCTGTCTTTCCGACCTTGCGGCGGATCTGCTCACCCTCGTAGCGCACGCCCTTGCCCTTGTACGGGTCGGGACGGCGCAGACGGCGGATGTTCGCCGAGATTTGGCCGACCTTCTGCTTGTCGATGCCGGAGATGGTGAACTTCGTCGGCGCCTGCACCGCGAAGGTGATGCCTTCCGGCGCCTCGATCACCACGGGGTGGCTGTAGCCCAGCGCGAACTCCAGGTTGGTTCCCTTGAGCTGCACACGGTAACCGACACCGTGTATCTCCATCTTGGTGGTGTAACCCTCGGTCACGCCGGTGACCAGGTTGGCCACCAGGGTGCGGGACAGCCCGTGCAGTGAGCGGTTGCGCCGATCGTCGTCGGGACGCGAAACCACCACGGCGCCATCGTCGTTGCGCGACACCGTGATCGGCTCGGCAACGCTCAGTTCCAGGGTGCCCTTGGGACCCTTCACCGAGACGTTCTGCCCGTCGATCGTGACGTCGACTCCCGACGGAATCGGAACCGGTTGCTTACCAATACGCGACATGTCTAGTTCCTCTCACCACACATAAGCGAGGACTTCGCCGCCCACGCCCTGCCTGGCCGCCTGACGGTCGGTGAGCAGTCCCGACGACGTCGAAATGATCGCCACGCCAAGACCTCCGAGCACCCGGGGCAGGTTGGTGGACTTCGCGTACACCCGCAGACCGGGCTTGGAGACCCGCTTCAAGCCGGCGATGCTGCGTTCCCGGCTGGGCCCGTACTTGAGTTGCACCACCAGCGATTTGCCGACCCGAGCATCCTCGGTGCGGAAATCGGTGATGTAGCCCTCGTTCTTGAGGATCTGGGCGATGTTCGCCTTGATCTTGGAGTGCGGCAGGCTCACTTCGTCGTGGTACGCCGAGTTGGCGTTGCGCAGACGGGTCAGGAAGTCCGCGATCGGGTCCGTCATAGTCATTGAGCGCTACTCCTCACCAACTGCTCTTCTGCACACCGGGCAGTTCGCCCGCATGCGCCATCTCGCGCAAGCAGATACGACACAGCCCGAACTTGCGGAACACCGCGCGCGGCCGGCCGCACTTGCTGCAGCGGGTGTAGCCGCGCACCGCGAACTTCGGCTTGCGCGCGGCCTTGTTGACCAGTGCCTTCTTCGCCATGCTCAGTTCTCCTTGAAGGGAAAGCCGAGGGCCCGCAACAGCGCTCGTCCTTCGTCGTCGTTCGTCGCCGAGGTGACGACGCTGATGTCCATGCCACGGACCCGGTCGATCTTGTCCACGTCGATCTCGTGGAACACCGACTGCTCGGCCAGCCCGAACGTGTAGTTGCCGACACCGTCGAACTGCTTGGGCGACAGCCCGCGGAAGTCACGGATACGGGGCAGCGCGATCGAGGTGAGCCGGTCCAGGAACTCCCACATCCGGTCACCGCGCAGCGTCACGCGGGCGCCGATCGGCATGCCCTCACGCAACTTGAATTGCGCAATCGACTTGCGCGCCTTGCGAATTTCGGGCCGCTGCCCGGTGATCAGCGCCAGGTCGTTGACCGCGCCGTTGATCAGCTTGGCGTCGCGTGCGGCCTCGCCGACGCCCATGTTGACCACGACCTTGGTCACCGTGGGGATCTGCATGACGTTGGAATAGCCGAACTGCTTGTGCAGCGAATCACGGATCTCACTGCGATAACGCTCTTTGAGGCGCGGCTGAGTCTTCTCTGCAGTAGTCATCTTCTTAGATGTCCTTGCCGTTGCGCTTGGAGATGCGGACCCGCTTGCCGGTCTCCTCGTCGACCCGGTAGCCGATGCGGGTGGGCTTGCCGTCGGAGTCGACCACCATCACGTTGGAGACGTGGATGGGCGCCTCCTGGGTGACGATGCCACCGGAGCGGGCACCGCGCTGGTTGGTCGAGACCGCGGTGTGCTTCTTGATCCGGTTGACGCCTTCGACCAGCACCCGGTTGCGGTCCGGGTAGGCCCGGATGACCTTGCCCTTGGCGCCCTTGTCCTTGCCGGCGATGACCAGCACGGTGTCGCCCTTGTGGACCTTCATCTACAACACCTCCGGAGCCAGCGAGATGATCTTCATGAACTTCTTCTCCCGCAGTTCCCGGCCGACCGGGCCGAAGATGCGGGTGCCACGCGGGTCGTTGTCGGGCTTGATGATCACCGCGGCGTTCTCGTCGAACTTGATGTAGCTGCCGTCGGGACGACGGCGTTCCTTGACGGTGCGCACCACGACGGCCTTGACGACGTCACCGCGCTTGACGTTGCCGCCGGGGATGGCGTCCTTGACGGTGGCGACGATGACATCACCGATGCCGGCGTAGCGTCGCGACGATCCGCCGAGCACCCGGATGCACAAGATCTCCTTGGCGCCGGTGTTGTCGGCGACCTTCAGCCGCGATTCCTGCTGAATCACTCGATCTCCTGACCTGGTTTGACGTGTGCACGGCAGGAGGAACTCACCTGACGTGCGCGGTCTGTTCGTCACCGAAGGGCACGCGGGGCCGGTATTACCGCATGCACCGGCCGAGGTCTGCCCAAGGCAACCCCTAGAGTCTAGGGGACGGCCAGCTCAGCACCAAATTGCCGCCGACACCCCGCCCGGTGACATCAAACGAGCGGCGTTTGAGCCGCACCGATCAGGTAATACGCCTCGGCGTGCGAATTGTCATCACCGGAGCGTCCGGCAACGTCGGAACCGCGCTGCTGCGCAGGCTCACCGCCGACGGTGATCAGCATGAGCTCATCGGCGTGGTGCGCCGGCCACCTCCGCGCGTCGGGGCCTACCAGCGGGTCCGCTGGCACGCGCTCGATCTCGCCGGCGAAGATGCGGCCGAGAAGCTGCCCCCGATCGTGGAGAACGCCGATGCGGTCATCCACCTCGCCTGGGGATTCCAGCCGACGCGCAACACCGAATATCTGACCCGCCAGGGCGTGGGCGGCACCACCGCGGTGCTGACGGCGGCGCACTCGGCCGGGGTGGGCCAGTTGCTGCACATGTCGTCGGTCGGGGCATACGCGGCCGGACGCTACGGCACGCGGGTCGACGAGACGTGGTCGACGAACGGCATCCCGTCGTCGCCGTACAGCCGAGACAAGTCCGCCGCCGAAGCCCGACTCGACGAATACGAAAGCACGCACGGACCAGACGCGGTGCCCATCACCCGGATGCGGCCGGGCTTCATCGTGCAGCGCGCCGCCGCCAGTGGGTTGATGCGTTACGCGCTACCGGGATACGTGCCCATGCGCGTCGTACCGCTACTGCCGTTGTTGCCGCTGGATCGCGCATTGTGCATTCCGCTGGTGCATGCCGACGACGTCGCCGACGCCTTCGTCAGGGCGATTCAGCGACGCGCCGTCGGCGCCTTCAACCTCGCGGCCGACCCTCCGATAACGCGGGCGGACGTCGCGAAAGTGTTGGGCGCGTTGCCCGTTCACGTGCCCGCCAAGGTCCTGGTCACGCTGGTGGACCTCAGTTGGCGGACCCGGCTGCAGCCCATCGACCGGGGCTGGCTCGATATGGCCTTCGGCGTCCCGCTGCTCGATTGCACGCGCGCCCGCAGCGAATTGGACTGGCAGCCACGGTATTCGTCGGTGGCGGCCCTCGCCGACGTGATCGACGGGGTGGCCAACGAGGCACACACCGACAGCCCGCCGCTGCGCCGCCGGTCAATGCTGGAGCAACTGCGCCTCGACCTGACCAAGGGACCGATGAGCACCCGGCACCTGCCCTGATCTTCAGCCGCGACGACTGCCGTCGGCGACATAGCCGGCGACGTCCCGGGCGACGCGAGTCGCGTGTTTGCGCAGGGACCGCAGCGGACCCGCGAGCGGTTCGTCGTACCCCGCGAACCAGAGTCCCGGAGCCACCCCCGGCGCCCCGTTGACCAGCGGGTCGCCGTCATCGTCGAGCACCCCGAGATGACCGACCATCGGCTCGAGGCCCCGGTGGTATCCCGTGGCGGCAATGACGACGTCGGGTCGCACGGTCGTCCGGTCGGCCAGCACGACGTCGTCGCCGGCGAACTCTTCGACGGCTGCGACGATCTCGATGCTGCCGTCCTTCACCTTCGGTACCAGTTCGTCGGCCAGAGTGGGGATGTGACCGTCCTCCAGTAACGCGGTGTAGATACCCCGCGGCGGCACCGGCAGGCCGTGAGAACTCAAGTCGCCGAACCACAGTCGTTGCATCACCGCGGCCGCGCTATCGAGCACCGGCACCGGCAGGTGACTGAAGGCACCGCTGAAAGCATCGACGGGTAGACCAGCGACTGCGCGCGGCACCAGATGCGGCGGTGTCCGCATGGCCATCCGGACCCGACTGGCCAGTCCGTCACCGAGTTGCAGCGCGATATCGGTGGCAGAGTTCCCCAAACCGACCACCAGGACGTCATGTCCCTTGTAGCACAGCGCGTTTCGATAGTCGGCGGAGTGCAGGACCGCACCGGTGAACTCGTCGGCGCCGGGCCACCGCGGCAGCATGGGAGTGTGGTAATTGCCGGTGGCCACGATCACCGCTGCGGCCGTGAGGGTTTGACCGTTGGTCGTCACCCGCCACAAGTCCGCGGCCCGGTCCACGCGGCGCACCTCAACGCCCAAGCGGAGTCGCAAGCCTTGGCGCACCGCGTAATCGTCGAAATAGCTGACCATGTCCTCGCGCCCGGGCCAACGCCCGTACCGGCGCGGAATGTGCTGGCCCGGCAGATGTGACCAGAAGCCACACGTGTTCAACCTGAAGCCGTCGTAGAGCTGCCGCCAGGAAGACGCCGGTGCGTCGGCGCGGTCGAGGACGAGCGCTTCGATTCCCCAATCGTGCCGGAGCTGACGGGCCACGGCCATGCCGCACGGGCCGGCGCCGACGACGACGACGTCCGACGCAAGGTCTGGACGGTCGAACCGCCGCGCGGTATCAGCGGTCAGGCGTTGCCTGGGGAACCGCTTTGCGCTGATCAGTCTGATTGTTTTCGATAGGCCATGATGAACAGCGTCATCGCGACGACCAGTGCGAGCAGCACCCACAACGTGATGGCCTGATCCACCCACGACCCGGGCGGCGGAGCGCCGGGCAGGATGTTGCGCAACGGGACGACCGCAAACAGCATGGCCGCGAACCACGAAACGAACGGGGGCAGGAACTTCTTCTTGCCCAACACCATTGGGATGGACACCCACAATGCCAAGGCGGGCAGGGCGATCAGCACCACGAGGATCCCGAGGTCGAAGATGAGGGTGCCCCTGGAGCGGTGCAGCGTGATGATGACATCGCTTGGGCGGTCCTGGCTTTCGCTGTTTTCGCCTGTAACGCGTCGTACGGTGGCGTCCCAGCCGTCGATCGCCCCGACCACTTCGATACGGCCCTGCTCGGCGACGCGGTTGTCACCCGTGCCGACCAACACGTCGGCCTGAAGAACGCCGGTGGTGTAGGAATCGAAGGGCCAGACGGCCGGATCACCTTCCGCCTCGATCACGGTGCTCACCTGCGCGGGAGCCTTGCCGATCGGGTACTGCAGGTCGCCCAGGTCGTTCTCCGGGTACAACCGCACGGCAAGTGCCTGGGTGAGCACCTTGTCCTTCACCTTGTCTTTTTCCGGGATGACAAGGACATTCACCGTCAGACGATTGGCGACCGTGTCCAGCTTCTCCAAACGCACCTTCACCACGGTGTCGTTGTTGGCTTCCAGATCGGCGTCGGCGGTGCCACCGGACGCGGCCAACAGATGGACCCCGACCAGCGACAGCACGTAGATGACGATGACGACCAGGATGACGCCGAAATCGAGGAGTACGCGCCGTCCCCGGGACTTCGGTTGTGGTTCCGATAGCTCGGCCGGTCGCGGCGGTGCGGGCGGCGGGGCCTGATGGCTCATCTATCGGCACCTTTCGGTGGAAGTTCGGCGGAGACAGACACGACGTGCTGGCGAAGGCTATTGAAACTCAAAGATTTTCCTGCCGCAATGCGTCGCGGCGAAATTATTCGACGCGGGTCGAATCCGCTGCGCAGCGAAACCCGATATGCGTCGTCGCGGTGTCTTGGGACTGCGGTGAACGGGCCGCCGGCCGGTACCGGTGGCAATATTGCGGCGCACACAGATGCGAGCCGCCTTTGAGCGTCTGGCTGATGGACGGGTCGGCCGGCCCGGCGGGGGCGCAGCACGCTTTGGGGGGCTGGCCGATTCGATGGTGGGCGCTGAATTCGGTTGTGGTCCATTCCCAGACGTTGCCGATCATGTCGACCAGCCCGAATCCGTTGGGCGGGAAGGTGCCCACCGGCGAGGTACCTACCCAGCCCAGCGCGCCGTCGTTGCGGTACGGGAAATCGCCCTGCCAGGTGTTGGCCATCAGTCGGCCGGCGGGTTGCGCCTCCTCCCCCCACGGATACGTTTTCGCCGACCCGGCGCGTGCGGCGTACTCCCATTCGGCCTCGGTCGGCAGCCGCCGCCCGGCCCATCGCGCGTAGGCGGCGGCGTCGGGGTAGGCCACCTGCACGACGGGGTGATCGGCCCGGTCGGCCACGTCGCTGTCCGGGCCGAACGGATGGCGCCAGCACGCACCCGGGGCCCAGTCCCACCACTGCCGCCAGTCGCGCAGGTCCACCGGTCCGGGCGTCGGACGGAACACCATCGCACCCGGGCACAGGCCGGCGGGATCGGCCCCGGGATACAGGGCAGGGTCGAGCGCCTGCTCGGCCACCGTCACATAGCCAGTGGCAGTGACGAATTCGGCGAACTGCGCGTTGGTGACCGGATGCCGCTCCAGCGCGAACGGACCCACGGTGACGGTGTGGATCGGCGCTTCTTCGGGATAGAAGCTCGTCGAACCCATCCGGAAGGATCCAGCGGGCAACTCGACAAGCTCGGTCAGCACGACTTCAGGGTATGACGACCGCGAAGTCTTGCGTCAACGTGGATTTGGCCGCACCGAAACCGGGGGAACCCGATCGGCCCTGCAGGTGAATGGTGACCAGGTATTGCTTGGTGTTCGTCCAGATGTGGGTGACGCGGTCGGCGAAGTCGATCCCGCCCGACGGCCCCTGCAGCGTGCCGGTGAGTTGTTGGCTGCTGTAACCGCAGAACGGTGCTCCGGTCACCGAGAAACGCAGCCGCGGGGCGGTACCGCCCACCCCGGCGGTGTGGCGCAGGAACGCGCTCTCGGGCGCCAGTTCCGTCGCGCTGATGGTGACGGTGGCGGACATGGTGTCGGGACCGGTCAACGTCAGCGCCGTATCCCCGTCGCCCGGAGCAGCGCTCCAGCCTTCGGGGACGGACAGGGTGATCCGCGGCGCGGCCGGGTCGGCTACTGCGGCCACCGCCACTGGGCCGGCACCGGACGGTGTGGCGGGACAGGACAATGTCTCGGGCGCGATGTTCCCGGACTGGGTGGCAGCGATGCCGGGCACCGGCATGGCCGGGTCCGAATGCGGGCCCGGCGTGGCCGATCCCCCGATGTTCGACTGGCAACCGGCGAGCACCACGGCGACGAGCCCCATCAGACAAGCGCGCCGCACGGCGACTCAGTCCCGCGAAAAGGCAAGCGCTATATCCTTTTCCACGTCTTCGTACGGACGACCAGACAGGTCGACGGCGACCTGGGCAACGGTCGCACCGGTCAAGACGAAGGGCGCCTTGTACCGGCTGGACACACTCGACCCGCCGTTGCGTCCGACGGTGATGCCCGCCCCCGCCAGCCCGAAGGTTCCCGGGTGCGAGACGACGTCTGCGAGCGACCCGACCGGGTGCTCGTCGAAGAACAGCGTCGCGGTGCCGAGCGGGGTGTGGCTGTTGGGAACCGTTCCGGTCCGTTCGTAGCGCACGCCGAACAGGTGTTTGCCCAGCGGGATCGGACCGTCGGAGGAAACCAGTTGTTGGCGTTCGCCGAGGAAGTTGTACACGTAATGCAGCCGTCCGTCCTGCAGGAACAGCACGTGCCCGCCGTGCGCCCCGCCCTGCTTGAACAGCACCCCTTCGGCCCCCGTGCTGTCCACCGTCACCGTGGCCAACACGGCAAACGAACGACCGCGGATCTCGGCGGCGGCACCGATACCGACGTCGGCACAGTCGGGGTAGTAGACGTAGCTGTCGCGCTCCCCCGCCAGATAGGGGCGGAACCTGCTCAGCGTCTCCATCAGGTTGAGGTCGGCCAGCGGGAGCCCGTTGTACTTGTCGGCCTCGGAAAACCAGAGCGCCTTGAGTTCTTCGAGTTTGTCGGGGTGCTCGTCGGCCAGATCGTGGCACTGGCTGCGATCTTTTTCGAGGTGGAACAGCTCCCAGCGGTCCTGGTCGAAGTGCGACCAGCCCGCCGGCGTCGCGGCGTGGATGGTGTTGGCGAACCAGCCCCTATGCCAGATGCCGCGGGTGCCCAGCATGGTGTAGAACTGGGTCGTCTTGCCGGTGTCGGCAGACGGATCATCAAGGGCCGCTTTGAAACTCACTCCTTCCAGCGGCCGCTGCGGGATGCCCTTGACGGTATCCGGAGGCGTCATGTCCAGAAGTTCGTAGACCGTCGGGGTGATGTCGCAGACGTTGATGTAGTTGTCGCGGACTTCGCCGTGTGCGGCTATTCCGTTGGGCCAGGAGATGATTGCGGTGTCGGCGATGCCGCCCTCGTGCGAGGAGTAGCGCTTGAACAGCTTGTAGGGCGTGTTGAAGCCCATCGCCCAGCCGATCGGATAGTGGTTGTAGGTCTCCGGTCCGCCGAGATGGTCGAAGAGCTTCATGCTTTCTTCGACGGTGTCGATGTAGCCGTTGAAGAACTTGCCCTCGTTGACCGATCCGTTCGGGCCGCCTTCGCCGCTGGCACCGTTGTCGGAGATCACCACGATGATCGTGTTGTCGAGCTGGCCGGACTCTTCGAGGTAGTCCAGGATTCGGCCGATCTGGGCATCGGTGTAGCTCAGGAACCCGGCGAACACCTCGGCCATCCGGTTGAACAGCTTCTTTTCTTCGTCGTTCAGACTGTCCCACGGCCGCACCGTGTCCTGCAGCGGCCAGGCTTCGCCGCTGGGTCCTTTGACGTCGAGGTAGGGGTTGATCGGCGACAGTTCGGTGTCGGCGGGCACGATACCCATCGCCTTCATCTTTTCCAGCGTGATCTCGCGGTAGGCCTCGTAGCCCATGTCGAACACGCCCTTGTACTTGTCGGCCCACTCGGTGGGCACGTGATGCGGGGCGTGTCCGGCGCCGGGGCAGACGTAGCTGAACCACGGTTTGTCGGGCGCGATCACCTTGGCGTCGCGGATGAATTGTATTGTGCGGTCGGCGATGTCCTTGGACAGGTGGTAGCCGTCCTCGGGCGTGCCGGGCGGGTTCACCAAGTGGTTGTCGTACACCAGGTCCGGGTACCACTGGTCGGTCTCGCCGCCCATGAAGCCGTAGAAGCGCTCGAATCCGCGCGACAGCGGCCAGTGCCGCTTGGTCGAGGCCATGCTGGATTCTTCCAGCGGGGTCAGGTGCCACTTGCCCACGCAGTAGGTGTTGTAGCCACGCTCGTTGAGCACTTCGGAAAGCAGCGCGGTCTCGGCCGGGATGCGGCCGTTGCAGTTGGGAAAGCCGTCGGTGAACTCTTCGATGGTGGCCATACCGACGCTGGTCGCGTTGCGTCCGGTCAGCAGCGACGCGCGGGTCGGCGAGCACAGCGCGGTGGTGTGGAAGTTCGCCAGCCGCACGCCGCGCTCGGCGATGCGGGTCATCGCCGGCATCTCCACCAGGCCGCCGAAGCAGTCCCAGGTCGCGATGCCGATGTCGTCCCACACCATGTAGAGGATGTTCGGTGAGTTCTCCGGCGCGGTCGGCGCTGCGTACGGGCCCCAGTCCGGTTCGGAGTCGCGAATGTCCAACTCGATTTTGCCCTGGAATTCTGTCGACCCAGTCATATCTGTCAGCCTCACTCCCGTAGTGGACTCATCGCCGGACATCGCGTGCGAAATTACACACCCGGGTCACAGTAATGAGCCGACCGAAGAAAAGCCTGAGAATGCAGAAGTCGGGCACCGGGGCCTGGCCCACGGTATACCGGTCAGTGCGGGACAGGCGTGTAATGTGCTGAGTCGCTGGTGAATTCGGGCTTCCCATAGGTGGCCAGGCGCAGCTTGAGGAGCCTGATGACGTATCGGTCGACGATATTGCGAAGCGCGGGAACGTTGCTGGCACGGTTGACGGCCACGAAGCGTCCGGCGATGAGCGGTCCGGTCAGCGCGATGCGAACACGATCGGCGAACCCGATCGAGACACCCATCGCCGCGGCGACGCCGCGGTCACCGTTGCAGAACGCCCGCACGAAGGTTTCCTTGCTGTAGCTCTTTTCGACAGCTTCGGCGGCGCGGTCAAACCACGTGGTCCCGGGACGCAGGTAGGCATCCATGGTGGAGTCGACGAGTTCGCGACATACCGAGTCGAAACCGTCCCGCAGCAGTGCCGCGCGTGCGTGCATGACGTGGACGGTGTCGGCGGGCGTGGTGGGCAGCAGTTCCTCGGGCAGACCGAGCAGAAAGCAGCGGTAGCGACCGAATTCGACGAGCGCGCGTTCCTGCTCGTTGAATTCGACCCGACCCTGCCGCAGCACCTGCTGAGAGGTCAGATACTGCCCGATCATGCCGGCCGGCATCTGGTCGACCTGCGGAACCGGGACGCCGTAGACATCGACATCCCACTTGTCGGACTTCTTCAGTGCGTTGTAGCGCACCATCGAGTGCATCAGCCGCACCATGGCGGCCGCTTCGAAGCCGGGACCGTAGCGCTGCAACGCATTCGGCAGGGTGGTGACGGCGAAGAAGCTCGCCGTCTCGTTGACCCGCCGCTCGGCACGACGACCGGACAGGGCGCCCGTCAGGCCCATCGGCAACGCGGCGTAGGTGTTGGTGAACGTCGCGATGAAAGCGCCGCGGGTGATGAAGTGGGCCAGCAGCGCCGCCGCGGTGCGCGCCTGCCGTGCGCCGTCCTCGATCAGATCGAAGTCGATCCAATCCGGTTTTTCTTCCATCGCAGCGATGAACGACACCAGTTCGTCCGGCGCGTCGGGCACCGCGTCGATGCCCTCCCGGCAAGCGGTCCTGAGCATCTCGATCAGCTTGGGGACGCTGTAGTCGCTCATCAGCGCCGCGTAGGGGTCTGCCACCACGTCGCCGAGCATGGTGGCGGTTTCCATCAACTCCAAGACACGGTCGTCCTGCAGGATCTGCGCACGGTCGTCGGCCCATTTCGGCAGGGATGACTTGTCGCCGAGCTCTTTGGTCAGCCGGTACGGTCGCTCGTCGAAGTCGATGTCGCCGTACAGATCTGGCTGCAATTGCCGTTGGCTTGCGACCCGCTGCGCGAGTTCCGGATAGTAGGTGACCATGCCGACCCTTCGATAACTAACAAGTTGTGAGTAATACTCACAAAGTGTTAGTTATGCTGTCAAGCGTGACCCAGGCCACCAAGGACGTCCCGAAACGGCGGATGACCGCCGAGCGGCGGCGCGAGCAGATAATGGATGTCACCGCCGCCATTGTCGATGCCGAGGGTTTTCACGCGGCTACCCCGAACCGGATCGCCCAGGCAGCGGGCATCAACCGGTCGTTGATCTACCAGTTATTCGGTGACCCCGCAAAGCTTTTCGTCGCCCTGATCGACCGGGAAGCGCAACGCGCCGGCGCTCAGTTCGTCGCGGCGGTCAGCGGATTGGGCGAGCCGAGCGAGGACAACCAAACCCTGGTGCGGGCATTCGACGGGGTACTGGCCGCCGTCGACGCGCACACCGCGACGTGGCGACTGTTCCTGTTCCCGCCCCAGGGCGCACCCCCGGAACTGCATGAAAGGCTGGCGCAGTCGCAGACGGTGGTGCGGGACTTCTTGCAGGGCGAGCTGCTGCGCTTCAATCCGGGTCTGCAGGATCCCGAATACACCGCCAGGATTCTCTACGCCGCCGGCCGCGAACTACTGCAGCTGCGCCTCAGCGACCCGCAGACCGCGACGCCGGAACGACTGCGCACCTTTGTGCACGGTCTGCGCGCCAATTTGCGCGAGCAGACGTAAAAGCCCCCGCACGCGCGGCGTGTCGGGGGCTTTTACGCCTGCTCGGCGTTCGCCAGCACCAGGCCGCAGCGCGTAGATCTGTGCGGGGCATAGCGCCAATTCACCGGGCCGACCGCCGACAGCGGACATGCTCGAACTCCTGGCGCGCGTGGCGGCCGACGACGGCAACCATCCGGACGCGACCCGACTCGTAGGCGCGGCCGGTGGCATTCGGCAGCGTCTGGAACACGTCCGCTACCCCATGTACGAAGCGGGCTAACAGGTCGCCGTCGAAAAGATCCGAGAAGCATTGGGGCAGGACGTCTTCGACGCCGCCTGGGCAGAGGGATCCGCACTGTCCACCGAGGAGGCGATCGCCTATGCGCAACGCGGCCGGGGCAAGGGCAAGCGGCCGGCCATCGGCTGGGGCTCACTGACGCCGATGGAGCAGGACGTGGTGCGCTTGGCCAGAGAAGGACTGAGCAACAAAGACATCGGTGCGCGGCTGTTCATCTCGCCGCGTACCGTGCAGACCCACCTGACCCATGTCTACGCGAAGCTGGGCATCGCCTCCCGGGTGCAACTGGTCCGCGAAGCCGTCCTGCAGGACTGACTGGATCGACCCGATTCGGCTCCCCCTGGCGGAAGCGGCGCAACGCAGCAAGACTGGGACGATGACGACCTTGGCCGAGAAGGTGTTGTTCAGATTCCTCAGTTTGCACGACAAGATCTACCAAGCGACCAATGGCCGGATCGGCCATCGGATACCCGGTATGCCACCAAACCTGCTACTGCACACGGTGGGCGCCAAGACGGGCCAGCAGCGCACCACGACGCTCACCTACGCCAAGGACGGTGACGACTATCTGGTCGTGGCATCGAAGGCCGGCTATCCCCGAGCGCCCGGTTGGTATCACAACCTGAAGGCCGATCCGGAGATCGAAATCAGTGTCGGCGCACATCGTTTCGCGGTCACAGCCCGCCCGGTGCTACCCGACAGCCCCGACTACGCCCGACTGTGGAAGCTCGTCAACGCGAACAACGCAACCGCTATGTCGGATACCAGAAGAAGACATCGCGGCCGATTCCAGTGATAGTTCTGACGCCCAGGCCGTAAGCCCCTGACCCCCACTGATCCCCCTGTGCCCCCGCGAGCCCCCTGAGCAGACGCTAAAGCGCCCCAAAAACACCGTTTTGGGGCGCTTTAGCGTCTGCTCGCGCAGGGTACGCAGGGTACGCAGGGTACGCGCGGAAAGCTACTTGGCCTTCTCCAGGATCTCCACCAACCGCCAGCGCTTGGTCGCCGACAGCGGACGCGTCTCCATCAGCGAGACCCGGTCACCGATACCGGCGATGCTGTTCTCGTCGTGCGCCTTGACCTTCTTGGTGGTGCGAATGATCTTGCCGTACAACGGGTGCCGAACCCGGTCTTCCAGCTCGACGACGATGGTCTTCTGCATCTTGTCGCTCACCACGTAGCCGATGCGGGTCTTGCGACGCCCGCGCGGCTTCGGGGTGGCCGGAGTGTTCTTGGGGCCCTTCTCCTTCGGCGCGGCGTCCTTCGGAGCCGCCGCCTTGGTGGGAGCCGCCTTCTTCGGAGCCGCCTTCGCGGGAGTCTTAGCCTCTGCCATCACGATTCCTTCTCGTCGGATCCGTCAGGCCCGGAAGCCAGACCCAGTTCTCGTTCACGCAGCACCGTGTAGACCCGCGCGATTTCCTGACGCACCGTACAGAGCCGGCGGTTGTTGGTGAGCTGCCCGGTGGCCATCTGGAAGCGCAGGTTGAACAGCTCTTCCTTGGACTCCCGAACACGCTCGTTCAGTTCTTCGTCGGTGAGCTCACGCAGTTCACCAGGCGAAATTCCCACTGCCATCAGAACTGATCCTCTCGGGTGACGATGCGTGCCTTGATCGGCAACTTGTGGATCGCCCGGGTGAGCGCCGCGCGCGCGGTCTGCTCGTTGGGGTAACTCAGCTCGAACAGCACCCGGCCCGGCTTGACGTTGACCACCCACCACTCCGGCGAACCCTTACCGGAACCCATCCGGGTCTCGGCGGGCTTCTTGGTCAGCGGACGGTCGGGGAAGATGTTGATCCACACCTTGCCGCCACGCTTGATGTGCCGGTTGATGGCGATACGAGCGGACTCGATCTGCCGGTTGGTGACGTAGGCGTGCTCGAGCGCCTGGATGCCATAGTCGCCGAAGTTCACCGACGTGCCGCCGCTGGCGATGCCGCGCTGGCGGGGGTGGTGCTGCTTGCGGTGCTTGACCTTGCGGGGAATCAACATGATTCAGCTCTCCGTGCTCTGCGCCTCTACCGGCGCTGCGGCTTCTGCGGACGCCGTGTCGTCGCCGCCGGCGGCCCGGCCGGCGTCGGTGCCGGTGGCCGTGGTGCCCGACGCGCCACTGCGTCGCGGACGGGTGCCCGAGGGACGCTCGCGACGCGGACGGTCGGCACCGGCGGGGGCGGCAGCCGCGAGTTCACGCTTGCCGCCGACGATGTCGCCCTTGTAGATCCACACCTTCACGCCGATCCGGCCGAAGGTGGTCTTGGCCTCGTAGAGGCCGTAGTCGATGTCCGCGCGCAGCGTGTGCAGCGGCACCCGACCCTCGCGGTAGAACTCCGAGCGGCTCATCTCCGCGCCGCCGAGGCGGCCCGAGCACTGCACCCGGATGCCCTTGACGTTGGGCTGCCGCATGGCCGACTGGATCGCCTTACGCATCGCACGGCGGAACGCGACCCGGTTGCTCAGCTGCTCGGCAACGCCCTGGGCCACCAATTGTGCTTGCGACTCAGGGTTTTTCACCTCGAGGATGTTGAGCTGAACCTGCTTGCCGGTCAGCTTCTCCAGGTCGGCGCGGATGCGGTCGGCCTCGGTGCCGCGGCGGCCGATCACGATGCCCGGACGCGCGGTGTGGATGTCCACCCGGACCCGGTCGCGGGTCCGCTCGATCTCCACGTCGGCGATGCCGGCGCGCTCCAGGCCGGTCGACAGCAGCCGCCGGATCGCGACGTCTTCCTTGACGTATTCGGCGTACTGCTTGTCGGCGTACCAACGCGACTTCCAGTCGGTGGTGATACCCAGCCGGAAGCCGTGCGGATTGATCTTCTGGCCCACTAGTCTGAGCCTCCCTTCGCTTCGGCAGCCTCAGACGTTTTCGGTTCGGCCTTGGTAGCGGCCTTCTTTGCCGGTGCCTTGGTGTCCGCCTTCTTGGCGGGTGCCTTCTTGGCGGGTGCCTTCGCGGCGGCCTTGCTGCCCTCGGCGCGACGCGCGCGCGACGACTTCGACGACCGCTCGTCCTTGCTGGGACGGCTCTCCACGATCACCGTGATGTGACTGGTGCGCCGGCGGATCCGGAACGCGCGGCCCTGCGCGCGCGGGCGGATGCGCTTGGCCGTCGGGCCCTCGTCGGCGTACACCGTGGCGACCACCAGGGTGGCCGGATCCAGTCCATTGTTGTTCTGCGCGTTGGCCGCTGCGCTGGCGATCACCTTGGCGACCGGCTCGCTGGCGGCCTGCGGCGCCCAGCGCAGGATGTCGAGTGCGTCGGTCACCGACCGGCCGCGTACCAGGTCGATGACCCGGCGTGCCTTCCGCGGCGACACCCGCACGAACCGCGCTTTGGCGGTCGCCGAGGGATATTCAGTGGTGGTGGTACTCATCGCCGTTTGCTCTTCCGGTCGTCCTTGATGTGTCCCTTGAAGGTGCGGGTCGGGGCGAACTCACCGAGCTTGTGACCCACCATCGACTCGGTGACGAACACCGGGACGTGCTTGCGGCCGTCGTGCACCGCGAAAGTGTGCCCGATGAAGTCCGGGATGATGGTCGACCGGCGCGACCAGGTCTTGATGACCTGCTTGGTGTTCTTCTCGTTCTGCACGTCGACCTTCTTGAGCAGATGGTCGTCGACGAACGGACCCTTCTTGAGGCTGCGTGGCATGGTTGGTTACTCCTACCGGCCGTGCTTCTTGCCGGTGCGCCGGCGTCGGACAATGAGCTTGTTGCTGGCTTTGTTCGGGTTGCGGGTGCGGCCTTCGGGCTTGCCCCACGGGCTCACCGGGTGACGGCCACCGGAGGTCTTACCCTCACCACCACCGTGCGGGTGGTCGACCGGGTTCATCACGACACCACGGACCGACGGACGCTTGCCCTTCCAGCGCATCCGGCCGGCCTTGCCCCAGTTGATGTTCGCCTGCTCGGCGTTACCGACCTCGCCGACCGTGGCGCGGCAGCGCACGTCGACGCGGCGGATCTCACCGCTGGGCATACGCAGCGAGGCGTAGGTCGCTTCCTTGCCGAGCAACTGGATGCTCGACCCGGCCGAGCGCGCCAGTTTGGCGCCACCACCGGGACGCAGTTCCACCGCGTGCACCAGGGTGCCGGCCGGGATGTTGCGCAGCGGCAGGTTGTTGCCGGGCTTGATGTCGGCGTTGGCGCCCGACTCGACGACGTCGCCCTGCGAAAGCCCGTTCGGCGCAATGATGTAGCGCTTTTCGCCGTCCAGGTAGTGCAGCAGTGCGATGCGGGCGGTGCGGTTCGGGTCGTACTCGATGTGCGCGACCTTGGCGTTGACCCCGTCCTTGTCGTTACGGCGGAAGTCGATCACCCGGTAGGCACGCTTGTGGCCACCACCCTTGTGCCGGGTGGTGATGCGGCCGTGCGCGTTACGCCCGCCACGACCGTGCAGCGGACGAACCAGCGACTTCTCCGGCGTCGTCCGGGTGATCTCGGAGAAGTCCGACACGCTCGCGCCGCGGCGGCCCGGGGTCGTCGGCTTGTACTTGCGAATTGCCATGTCTAATCAGCTCTTTCTGCGCCCGGGCTACGCCGGTGCTCCGAACAAGTCGATCGGCTTGCTGCCCGGTGCCAGGGTCACGATCGCGCGCTTGGTGCTCTTGCGCTTGCCGTAGCCGGTCCGGGTGCGCTTGCGCTTGCCCTGCCGATTCGCGGTGTTCACCGATGCGACCTTGACGGCGAAGATCTTCTCGACAGCGATCTTGATCTGCGTCTTGTTCGAATCGGGGTGCACCACGAAGGTGTACACGTTGTCGTCGAGCAGCCCGTAGGACTTCTCGGAGATGACCGGCGCCAAAATGATGTCGCGGGGGTCAGCGATGGTCGCCATCTACGCCGATACCTCCTCGGTGCTGGCGGTGCCCTGGTGGGCGTTGATGTAGGCGTTGAGGGCCTCGACGCTGAACACCACGTCGTCGGCCCGCAACACGTCGTAGGTGTTGAGCTGGTCGGGCGGCAGGATGTGCACGCCCGGCAGGTTGCGCACGCTCTTCACGCCGGCTTCGTCGCTGCGGCCGACGACCACCAGCACCTGCTTGCGGTCGGTCAGCGTGGCCAGAAAAGCCTTGGCGCTCTTCGTCGAAGGCGTTTGCCCGCTGACGATTTCGGTCACCGCGTGGATGCGCCCGTTGCGCGCCCGGTCCGACAGCGCCCCGCGCAGCGCGGCGGCGATCATCTTCTTGGGCGTGCGCTGGCTGTAGTCGCGCGGCTGCGGACCGTGCACGGTGCCACCGCCGGTGAACTGCGGGGCACGCGTCGAACCCTGCCGGGCGCGACCGGTTCCCTTCTGGCGGTACGGCTTACGGCCACCGCCGCTGACGTCGCCGCGGGTCTTCGTCGCGTGCGTGCCCTGGCGGGCCGCCGCACGCTGGGCGGTGACGACCTGGTGCATCAGCGCGATGTTGGCCGGTGCGTCGAACAGCTCGGCCGGCAGCTCGATGGAGCCGTCGGTCTTGCCGTCCGGCGTCTTGACGTCGATTTTCAGCCCGCTGGCGCCCTTCTGGGTACTTACCGTCTTGGCGGCCATTACTTCTCACCTCGCTTGATCGCGGTGCGGACCACGACGAGTCCGCCGGTGCGGCCGGGAACCGCGCCCTTGATCAACAGCACGCCGTTCTCGGCGTCGACCTTGTGCACCACCAGGTTCTGCACGGTGACCCGGTCGTTGCCCATCCGGCCGGCCATCCGGGTGCCCTTGAAAACCCTTGCCGGGGTGGCACATCCGCCGATCGAGCCCGGGCGACGGTGCACCGCCTGGGCACCGTGGCTGGCGCCCTGGCCGCGGAAGCCGTGCCGCTTCATGGTGCCGGCGAACCCCTTGCCCTTGGAGGTACCGGTCACGTCGACGTAGGCGCCGTCGGCGAAGATCTCCGCCGTCAGCTCCTGGCCGACCTGGTACTCAGCCGCGGCCTGCGGGTCGTCCAGGCGCAGTTCGGCCAGGTGCCGGCGCGGGTTGACACCCGCCGCCGCGTACTGACCGGTCACCGGCTTGTTGACCTTGCGCGGGCTGATCTCGCCGTAAGCCAGCTGCACCGCGCTGTAGCCGTCCTGCTCGGGAGTACGGATGCGGGTCACCACATTCGGCCCGGCCTTGACGACCGTGACGGGCACGACTCTGTTGTTCTCGTCGAATACCTGCGTCATGCCCAGCTTGGTACCCAGAATGCCTTTTCTCGCCATTTGACTGGATCTCCTACTGGATGTTGACGTCGACACTGGCCGGCAGGTCGATGCGCATCAGCGCGTCGACGGTCTTCGGCGTCGGGTCGAGGATGTCGATCAACCGCTTGTGAGTACGCATCTCGAAGTGCTCCCGCGAGTCCTTGTACTTGTGCGGAGAGCGGATGACGCAGTACACGTTCTTCTCGGTCGGCAGCGGCACCGGGCCTACGACGCTGGCACCGGTGCGTACGACGGTCTCGACGATCTTGCGCGCCGACGCGTCAATAGCCTCATGGTCGTAGGCCTTAAGCCTGATGCGGATCTTCTGTCCCGCCACGCTTCTCCCTACCTCTTCTTCACACTCGAGTCCGTCACCGGACCTGATGCCCTCCGGCGCGCAAGTGCCTGCCCGTTCACGGGCCGGCCTAGCGTTGCGCCGGATACTGCGCCGCTGTTTACCTGTCGTGGTCCACCCGCTCCCCGCGCTCGGGTGTGTCACCCGCACGCAGCCTCGTAGGCGACCGAAATAGTCGCGCTCCAAGGATGGGACCGGACGCGCCCCTGGTGGGCGCTGGTCGTATGCCCGGCCAGGCGCAAACCTGGCGCTGGGCAACCTGAACAGTATGCCTGAAGATCAGCGCTCGGCCAAATCCCGGTCCGTCCGCCCGAACGAGGCCCCACACACCGGGTCAGAACCGACCCTAGCTGGGCTTATCCGAGCCTACGCGCGTGTCCCCGCCCTCGCCGCGAGCAGACGCAGAATCGCCCAAATTGGGCCGCGATAGGGCGATTCTGCGTCTGCTCGCGCCAGAAGCGCCATGCGCCTGGGCGCGCTGCACGTGCAGGAAGCCGTCGACGGCCGCCTGCACCGTCTCGCGGTAGTCGAAGTCGGGCAGCGTGGACAGCCGACCCAGTGCCAGCGGTCCGATCAGCAGCGCAATCGCCCGGGACCGGTCCACCTCGCCCAGCTCGGCCGCCGCCTCGGGACTGTCGAAGATCACGTCGAACGGCGCCGCGTACTGCTGCGCGATGCGCTCGCGCAGCGTGCTCATCGCGCTCTCGGCGGCCTGACCCCGACGCGGTTCTGGCAACTCCTGCAGATCGGACCCCAAAGCCAGCCACGCGGTGGCCGTCAGCGCGGCGGGAGCTTCGGCGATCACCTCGGCCTGCGCCAGCAACAGGGCTATCAGCCGGTCCCGCAGCGAACCTTCCGCCGGCGGCATCGGCGCCGCCGGGATCAGGCTGCTGAAAGTCGCTGCCAGCAAATCATTTCCGCTCGGAAAGTGCCGATACAGGGTGGCCCGCGCCACGTTTGCCGCGCGGGTGACCGCATCGATCGTCACCGCGCTGGGACCCCCGGACCGCAACAGCGCGGCAGCGGCCTCCAGCAACCGGGCCCTGGACCGCGCCGGGCGGGGATCTGTGTCACTCCCCCCGTCGATAGTGATGCACCTCCCTGTTTCGGCTCGGGCCTCACCGTCTATGCACGAGACCGTTAGTCTCGGACACTACCTCGCCCCCGAAAGGAGGCGCAGCACCATGGTCGAAACACTGGTACGACCTGATGAGACCCTGCTCCCACCCGATCAGCGTACTGAGACCCCAGACGTCGGCAGCAGTTCCCGCGCCCGGACGTGGACACTGGTCGTGGCCTGCGTCGCAGTGTCACTGGTGGTCGCGTCGATGACCGCGCTGAATACTGCGTTGGGCGATCTGGCGGTGGCCACCTCCGCTTCCCAGACCCAGCTCACCTGGATAGTCGACGGCTACACCCTGGCGTTGGCCTGTCTGCTCCTGCCCGCGGGCGCCATCGGCGACCGCTACGGCAGGCGCGGCGCGCTGCTGACCGGGTTGACGATCTTTTCCCTGGCGTCGATTGCGCCGGCGCTGCTGCATTCCCCGAGCCAGATCATCACCGGCCGCGCGCTCGCCGGCGTCGGGGCCGCATTGGTGATGCCGGCGACGTTGTCATTGCTGACCGTGGCCTATCCGAAGGAGCAGCGCATCAAGGCCGTCGGTATCTGGGCGGGCACCGCGGGCTCCGGCGGCGTACTGGGCATGCTCGGCTCTGGTGTGATCCTGCGGTTCTGGGACTGGCATGCGATCTTCTGGGCACTGGGAGCCTCCGGCGCGGTCATCTTCGCGATGGCCTGCACGGTCGCACCGTCACGCGACCGCGCTGCCCCCCGGGTGGACTGGCTCGGCGCCGGCCTGATCGGCTCGGCGATGGCGATCTCGGTGTTCGCCATTCTGGAAGCGCCCACCCGGGGCTGGAGCGACTCGATGGTGTGGGGCGGTCTGGTCGCCGGCGCTGTCGTGATCGGGATCTTCGGATTCGTCGAATACCGGAAACGCCAGCCGCTCTTGGACGTTCGACTGTTCGGCAATCCCGCCTTCACCACCGGCGTCGCGGCGATCATCGTCCTGTTCGGCGCCACCTTCGGCTTCTTCTATCTGGCCATGCAGTACGTGCAGCAGATCATGGGCTACTCGCCGCTGATGACGGCAATTGCGCTCGGCCCGTTCATGATCCCGTTGGGGATCCTGTCGGCCACCTCCTTCTGGTATGTGCCTCGGCTGGGCCTGCGCGTGGTGCTGTTCTCCGGCACGCTGTTGATGGCTGTCGGCTTCGCATGCATGCACGGCATCGGGTTGCACTCGACCTATCTCGAGTTCGCTTGGCCGACATTGATTCTCGCGTCAGGCATCGGCTTGTGCACGGCGCCGACGACTTCGGCGATCATGGCCGCGGTACCGGATGCGAAGCAGGGAGTTGCCTCGGCCGTGAACGACAGCGCGCGTGAGATGGGCGGTGCGCTGGGAATCGCGGTCGCCGGCTCGATTCTGGCCGGTCGCTACACGCACGAGCTGGGCACGGCACTGTCCGACTTCCCTGCGTCCGTCCGTGGCCCGGCCGCCGACTCGCTGGCCAAAGCCATGGAGATCGCCGACCGCATGGGACCACCGGGGGACCGGCTGGCCGTCCTGAGCAAGACGGCGTTCCTGACCTCGATGCACGCCTCCACGACCGTGCTGGCCGTCATCGTGGGGATCTTCGCGGTCCTGATCGGTCTCTGGGCGCCCGGGCGGGACGGTCGTCAGCTGCGCCCGATCCGGCGGATGCTCGCCGGGCGGCGCTGACGCATTTCGGCAAAACGCCACGGCGGACCTTCCCACCCCGTTACCATCGATCGGGGGCATGGTTCGTAACCGGGCACGCGGACTCTATCTAGGCAAGCTGGGGGAAGCGGAATGTCGTATGTGATCGCTGCGCCGGAGTACGTTGCCGCGGCGGCAACGGATTTGGCGAATATCGGTGCAGCGATCAGCGATGCCGGCACGACGGCGTTGGCCCCGACAACAGGGGTGTTGATCCCCGCGGGCGCGGATGCCGTGTCGGCGGAGATCGCGACGCTGTTCGGGGCCCACGCCGAGGCTTTCCAGGCACTCAGCGCGCAAGCGAGCCAGTTTCACAACCAGTTCGTGCAGCTGATGAGTCTCGGCGGGCAGCAGTATGGCCTCAGCGAGGCCGCGAACAACTCGAGCATTCAGGCCGAAGCCGCGGTGCCCCAACCGACAATGGGACACTCGGTGCTCAGCCAGGGCGCCGCTGTGGCGCCTGCCGCCGCGCAGACGGTGGCACTCACTTCAGGACCGTTGGGGCCGGGGGGCTCTGCGACAGCATCGGCGGCTACGCCGGTGGTTTCGCCGGGGTCGGCAGTAGCGGCGGGATCGGTGGGGTCGGTGAAACGTCAACCGATCCCGCCGCTACCGACTGGCCCCGAAGAGGTTGTGGAGGTGGGCGGTTCGACGGCCGCGTTGTCTGCATTGCCGGCCCCGCTGGCCGCCCGCGCGACGCCGACGACGGCGTTGTCGCCGGGCCCGCGATGGGATGCTTCCGAACAGTCGGCGTCCGCCTGATCTCAGGCAACGAATTCGGCCGCACGGTGCGCCAGCATCACTATCGTCGCGTGCGGACCGCGGCTGGGTACCACCGGCAGCACCGAACCGTCGATCACCCAGAGGTTGTCCAAACCTGTTACCCGACAGCGGTTGTCGACGACCGCGTGCGGGTCACCATCGGCCCCCATCGGTGCGCTGCCGCACAGGTGCTGCGATGTCGACCACACATCAGGACCGATATGCGTTGCCGCGCCGAACAATTCGCGAGCCAGCTCGCTGCCGGCACGCAACGCCGAAACGTCGGCCGGCTCGCTGTCGTAGCGATGCCGGATGCGCGGCGGCACGTCGGGATCCGGCGACACCAGCGTGACACGTCCACGCGCCCGGGGACGCATGAGCGCCACACCGATGTGCGGCCAGTCGCGGTGCCCGGCGGTGCCGTCTCCGGTCATCGCCACGAAACCACCTGTGTAAGGACGGATCTCGATGCCGTCGGCAGTGCTCAACACCACCTCCAGGACCGGACGATCCACTGCCACATCCCAACTGGTCGGCATCACCCATTCCGGGTGGTCACTGCAGCGCATCCCGACCGGCAGCTTCGCGCGCACACCCACGCCGGCAGCGCGCAGCACCGCCTCCTCCCCTATGCCCGAGAGCATCAGCAGTTGCGCTGACCGAATCGCGCCTGCGCACAACACGATTCGATCCGCGCTGAACGCGATGGGGCCATCGGGCCCGACGGCGTCGACCCCCACCGCCGTCGCCCCGGAGAAACGCACACCGACCGCACGCGTATGCGCCTGTAGCGTCAGGTTGGGACGTCCCAGCGCGGGTATCAGAAACGCGGCTCCCGAACCGGTCCGGACGCCGTCGACGATGTTCAGGGGTACCGCGCCCACGCCCGACGGCAGCCGCGGCCCGACGTCGTTGAGATCCGGAAGCCAGGAGTACCCGGCGCGACGGGTCTCGGTGACGAAGGTTTCGCTGGCGCCGGTCATTTCGGAGGTCCGTTGTACCGGGATGGGTCCGCTGCCGCCGTGCGCGGGCGTGTCGAAGTCGAGGTCGGTCTCGATGGCCCGAAAGTGCGCGAGCACGTCGGACCACGCCCAACCGGGAATGCCGAGTTCGTCGAAATCGCCGGGCAGCGCGCGGCAGAAGTAGCCGCCGTTGACCGCCCCGGAGCCGCCCACCGTCGTCCCCCGCACGATCGGGAGCTGGCGCACCGGGTGATCGGTCAGGGTGGTCAGATAGCGCTCGGCCAGCGGGCTGTGCACGCCGATCGGCAATTGCAGACCGTTGCGGGTCCGGGACGCCGCGGCGGCGTCGTCGAGTCCGGGGCCGGCCTCCAGCACCCGCACCGAGCAGCCGGAATCAGCGGAAAGACGTTCGGCGACAACTGAACCGGCACTTCCGGCGCCCACGATCAACACGTCGCTGTGCCGAGCGGCTGCGGTCAAGGTGGCGGTTACGTCCGAATCTGCGGCTTGAGCGCGCCCAGGTTGCGTTCGCGCACCACCCCGCACCACAGGCCGATCCCGTAGGCCAGATCGTCGACGCGCTTGAGCAACAGGAACGTCAGCAACCCGATCGGTTCGGCGTCGTCCTCGACGGCGTCGCGGCGGCGAAGCCAGTCCGCCACACCGTCCAATATCGCCGCCACCACCACCACCCGTCTGCAGTGCCGCGACAGGATCGCCGCAACCAGCGCGACCGGCCAATAGTGCCGGCACAGCGCGGATGCCAGCTGCAGGGCGGCCGACCACAGGCCCCGGGTGGCGACCACGATCACGTCCCACAATGTCGTCTCGGCGCTGCGCATGGCCCGGGCGATCCGCCGGCCGGTCAACACCGCGATCACCACCGAGGCCAGTCGCGCGATGCCGGTACCGAGTGACATCAGGATCCAGGCCATCAACGCCCAACCGGAAATCACCACCGGCGCGGTCTTGTCGGGGTGCCGCACCGACAGCGGAGCCGCCGAACCGCCGTAGAAGGCCTTGCGCGCGATCCAGTCCCGCAGTTCGGTCCGGTGGTCATGGGCGACCTGGGCGATCGGCTCGTACCGCAGCCGGGCGCCGGCTTCCACCAGCCGCCAGCACAGGTCGACGTCTTCACCGGAGTGCATCGTCTCGTCGAAACCGCCGACTTCCCGGATTGCCGACGTGCGGCACACGATCGCGGCGCTGGGAACATAGGACACCGTGCTGTGCGGCAATACCGGCGCCTCCCGCAGACCGAGGTCCAGCGACGAATGCACCGCCTCGTACCTGGCTATCACGTTCTCGGTCTGCGCCAGCCCGACAATGCGGGGAGCGACCAGTGCGACGGTGGGATCGCAGAAGTGGCCCAGCAAAGCTTCCAGCCATCCGCGCCTGGGCGCCACGTCGGAATCCAGGAACGCGACGAAGTCGGTGCCGCAGGCGGCCAGGCCGGTGTTGCGGGCGGCCGCCGGACCCTTGCTGCGAACGTGATGCAGCACTTCGATGTCGCAGTGGGAGCCGGCGAAATCCTCCACCTCGACCGGACGCGACGAACCGTCGTCGACGACGATGACGCGCAGCCCACGTAGCGAGGTCACCAGTCGGCGCACCCCGATCACGTTGTCGCGCACCGGTATAACGATAGTGACGTCACGATGCGACGGTCCCGATGCCGGGCGCGGATGCGCCACCGTGGCGTCGAGCAGGGTACGGGCCAACTGGGCGCTGACTTCGTCGCTGACCTTGAGGCGTCCGTCGGACAGCATGCTCTGGGCGGCCGGCGCCAATCGCAGCAACCGGGTCGGCGACCCGCCGAGCAGGGCTCTGCCGTCGCCGAGCACCCGCACGCGACGATCGACCTGCACGGCAAACCCGTCCGGCAGCCTGGTCGCGGTCACGTCAACATCCCGTCGGGCCCGGGCATCCACCGGGCGAGGCGACGCTCGGCGTCGTCGACCATCTCGGCGAAGATCCTTTTCCCCTCGACGGCGGTCGCGGTGGTCGGGTCCCCCAGCACGCCGATCCGGCTCACCGCCGCAACCCCACCCTGCCGCATCGACGGCAGCAACTCGCCCAGCGGCGCCTCGTTGCCGGTCACCACCCGGTCGGTGCGGACCTCGTCCGGTGAGATGTGCAGCAACACCGATGTTTCGGTGTGCCCGGCGTGCGCGTCGCCGCCGGTCGTCACACAGGGGCACCAGCCGGCGTCGCGGCCCTCGGATCGCAGCACCCGCAGCGCGCGGCGCAGTGCATCGACGTTGCCACCGTGGCCGTTGACGAACACCAGTCGATGCGCCCAGCAGGTGGCCGACCGGCCGTACTCCACCAGCAGCATCGTCAGGGCTTCGATGCCGATCGAGATGGTGCCGGGGAAACTCTGGTGCTCGCCGCTGGCGCCGTAGGCGATCGGGGGGGCCACCAGCCAGTCAAGACGCTCCGCGGCAGCACGCGCGACGGCCGTCGCGATGCGGGTGTCGGTGTCCAGCGGAAGGTGCGGGCCGTGCTGTTCGGTGGATCCCAACGGGATCAATATTGACGGCGGGGTGGATATTGAGAGTTGCTGCGACGTTGCACTCCCCAGTTCGCCGAGCATTGGCACTCGCCGATGGTAGGACGAATTAACCTGGCGTGCACCAATTGTTGCCCTATCTACCGAATTTTTTTTCCGCCATCTCGACCGACGGACAAAATCGGTGCTCGTAAGCCACGACTGCCACGTCCGTATCAGCTTTGTGGGTAGCGACATTTAAAGCTCTTCCGGGACAACCAACTCTGTGGTACAGGGAGCGTTACCCGAAATCGCCGTTGCCCTAACGCGCGCCCAACTCCCGGGTGAACCCGTCGGGAATCAGAATGTCGTCCGCGGTGAGGTCGTGGATCGACGAATGCCCGAGACCCATCAGTGCGGAGTCGATGCCTCCGTGCAGGATGTCCAGCACGTTTTCCACACCTGCTTGGCCGGCCGCGGCCAGGCCCCACAGGTAGGCACGCCCGATCATCACCGCCCGCGCCCCCAGCGCCACGGCTTTGACGACGTCGCTACCACGCCGGATGCCTCCGTCTAGCAGCACTTCGACCTGGTCACCGACGGCGGCCGCCACGGCCGGCAGGGCCCGGATGGACGCCGGTGTGCCGTCCAGGTTGTTGCCGCCGTGATTGGACACCGAGATCGCCGAAACACCTGCGTCGACAGCCCTTTTGGCGTCGTCGACGCGCATCACGCCCTTGAGCATGAACGGTCCGCCCCAGAAATCACGCAGCCAGGCGATGTCTTCCCAGGTCGGCGGGGGGGTTCCCATCCACTCGCCGTAGGCGTTGAAGAACGGCGGGCCCGGCTCGCCGCGTCGGCCCTGGTTGGGGACCCGTAGATCCGGCGGCCGCAGTGTCTTGCCGAACTTCCACAGCCAGCGCGGCTTGGTGATCGCCTCCGGCGACATGCGCAGCATGGTCTTGAGGTTCATTTCTTCGGGGATCTTGGGGCTGCCCCAGTCCCGTCCGTGCGAGAACGTCCAGTCGGTGGTGACGATCAGGCCGACGGCACCGGCTTGCCGTGCCCGCTCGGCCCGCTCGGCGATCGCGTCGCGCCCGCCGAGCCAATAGATCTGGAAGAAAATCTTCGGGTTGGCGGCGATGACCTCTTCGATGGGCTTGCTGGCGAACGACGACAATCCCATCGCGGTGCCACGCGCGGCCGCGGCCCGTGCCACGGCCACCTCCCCGTCCGGGTCGACGGCCTGGACACCGGTGGGCGAAATCAGCACCGGCAGGGAAATGTCCTGTCCCATAACAGTCGTCGACAGATCGCGCTTTTCGCTGGCGCCGACCACGTGGGGCGCAAAACCGAGTTCGCTGAACGCCGCGACATTGTCGGCAACCGTCACGCCTTTTTCACTGGCCGAAATCAAAGACGAATAGACCGATTTCGGTAGTCTGCGCTTAGCGCGTTGTTGGGCAATAGCGACAGTTTCAAACCATTGGTCTGCCATAGCTATACGGGACTTTCGTTACAGAATCTGCTCGGCGGCCGCATCGAGAGAGTGAGCGGCACCGGAGTGCCGATCCGTTTGCCGCGCGAATGGTCGACGCGGGGCCGCGGCGTCTCGCGCTCGGTGGCCAGGGCCGGCGCACCGTAACCCTGGACGCATTCGGGATCCGGGCCGTCCAGCGGCAGGCCGGTGAAGAACTTGGCCGCCATGCAGCCGCCCCGGCAACTGTCATAGTGGCCACAACTGCCGCAGGCTCCCGCCGACTGGGGCTCGCGTAGCTCGCGGAACAGGGGCGCGTTCTGCCACACGTTCTGGAAACCATCGTCGCTCAACACGTTCCCGGCCAGGAACCGGTCGTGGATGGCGAACGGGCACGCGTAGACGTCACCCACCGGGTCGATCAGGCAGACCACCCGGCCGGCGCCGCACATGTTGAGCCCGGCCAGTGCCCCGGACTGGCCGAGCGGCGCCAGGTGGAAGAACGAGTCTCCGGTGAGCACCCGCTCGCCGTGGGCGACCAGCCAGTCGTACAGCTGGACCTGCTGGGCGGCGGTGGGGTGCAGTTCCTCCCAGACGTCGGCGCCGCGCCCGGACGGCCGGAGCCGGGTGATGCGCAGCGTCGCGCCGTAACGGCTTGCCAGCGCGGCGAATTCGTCGAGCTGGTCGACATTGTGCCGGGTGACCACCACCGAGATTTTGGCGTCCCGGAAGCCCGCGTCGGCGAGGTTCTGCAGCGCACGAACCGCCATGTCGAAGGAGCCGGGACCACGCACGGCGTCGTTGACCTCGGCGGTCGCGCCGTCCAGCGAGATCTGGACGTCGACGTAGTCGCTGGCTGCCAGTCGCTCCGCGACCTCGGGCGTGATGCGCACACCGTTGGTGGAGAACTTCACCCCGACATGGTGTTCGGTGGCGTAGTCCACCAGCTCCCAAAAGTCCGCGCGCACAGTGGGTTCGCCGCCGCCGATGTTGACGTAGAACACCTGCATGCGTTCGAGCTCGTCGATGATGTCCTTGCACTGGCGGGTGGACAACTCCCGGGGGTCGCGCTTGCCCGACGACGACAGGCAGTGCACGCACGCCAGGTTGCAGGCGTAGGTCAATTCCCAGGTCAGACAGATCGGCGCATCCAGTCCGCGTTCGAACTGCTCGATGAGCCTGGGCACCTTCGCGGGCGCGGTCATTGGTCCTCCTGCGGCAGCAGCATCTTCGAATCGGCCAGCACACCCAACGCGTGCAGATACGGCCCTTGGTCGGCGGCGTCGACGCCGGCAGCGTGCAGCGCCGAGCGGACGTCGGAATGGTCGGCCAGCGACTGCACCACGGTGAGGATGGTGCGGTTCTTCAGGAACGACAGCTTGCGGGTGCCGAAGTGATACAACAGCGCCCCAAAGGGTTCCGGCCGGACCGCCACCTGCGGATGCAGACGCCAGCCTCGGTCGGGGTCGAACACGCCTACGTCAAGCTGCCCGGCCTGCGCGGGCGCCGGCACGGTCAGTAGACCCCGCACATGCCGTCGATGGACACCTCTTCGACGAGGGTCTCGGTGACGAGCTCGGTCTCGGTCTGGTTCTCGTTGTCCATGCGGGTGGCCTTTCGTGAGGGGTCTCGACAATGCCGAGTGGTTCTGGTCACAATATGGCATCGAGTGCCGTAATGGAAGGGCGGATGTGATGCTGCACGAGTCGCGCGTCGGCCGGCGTCGCTCGACGACCCCGCTGCACATCGCCGACGTCGCCATCGACCTGTTCGCCGCCCGCGGTTTCGCCGACGTCAGCGTGGACGACGTCGCCCAGGCCGCGGGCATCTCGCGGCGCACGCTGTTCCGCTACTACGCGTCCAAGAATGCGATCCCGTGGGGCGAATTCGACAACTATCTCGGCCAGCTACGCGAACTGCTCGACAACGTCGACCCGCAGGTACCGCTGCGCGAGGCGTTGCGCGCGGCCCTGCTGGACTTCAACACCTTCGACGAATGCGAAACCGCACGCCACCGGCAGCGCATGCGGGTGATCCTGGAAACCGCTGAGCTGCAAGCGTATTCGATGACGATGTATGCGGGCTGGCGAGACGTGATAGCCGGGTTCGTGGCGCGCCGGACGGCAACCAAGACCACCGACCTGCTGCCGCAAACCGTGGCCTGGACGATGCTGGGGGTGGCGTTGAGCGCCTACCAGTGCTGGCTGAGCGACGAGTCCGTCCCGTTGCCGGACGCGCTCGGCAACGCCTTCGACGTCGTGGACGCCGGGCTGGACGGGCTCGGGTGAGCACGGCGCACCCGCACGTACGGCGCGCACGTTAGTGGCGCGAGCAGACGCAAAAGCCCCTCATTTCGGCACGAAATGGGGGCTTTTGCGTCTGCTCGCCAACTTTTCCGCAGCCTGGGCGTCGGATTTCGCGGCGCCGACGCGACGATAAGGGTGTGAGCGCCCAATCGGACCGCCATGGCGACGCAGCCCACGCGCTGTTGGCGTTGTACGACACGGCGCTACCCGTGGTGTACGGCTACTTCGTCCGCCGCTGCCGCGATCGTGGGACGGCCGAGGATCTGACCTCCGAAACCTTCTTGGCCGCTCTGCAGACCGCGCGGAAGGACGACCGCACCCCGGTCGGGGTGCCGTGGTTGCTCGGTGTGGCGCGACACAAGTTGGCCGATCACTATCGGCGCAAGCAGGATCCCGAACCGGTCGCCGACCCGCCCGCTGAGTCTCTCGACGAGTGGGACGCCGAGCTGGACCGGTTGGTCGCCGAGAGCGTTCTGACGCGGTTGAGCGACTCACATCGCACGGTGCTGGTGCTGCGCTACATGGACGACTGCACCGTCGGGCAATGCGCCGAATTGATCGGGCGCACTGTGCATGCCACCGAGGCGCTGCTGGTCCGCGCGAAAAGGGCGTTCAGACAACAATATCCGGAAGGGGGCACGTCATGAGTCAACCCGACCCGCTGCGCGTGCTGCACACCGAAGACCTTCCGGTGCAACCCGATCCGGCATTCGCGGCCCGACTGCGACGCCGGTTGGAGTCCGCTTTGGCACTACCCGTGGAGAGGATCGACATGAGCACTACTGAACTGGACGTGACGGTGGTCCCGCGCCCGGCGGCGCTGCCCTACCTGTGCGTGGCGGACGCGCGGGCGGCGATCTCCTGGTACGCCGATGCGCTCGGCGGCGTGCTGGTGGGTGAACCAATCGTGATGCCGGATGGGCGAATTGGGCACGCGGAGATCGCTCTGGCTGGTGGGGTGCTCTACCTGGCCGACGAGTATCCCGAATTGGGCTTGAAAGCTCCTGCGCCGGGCGCGGTTTCGGTGAGCCTGATGCTGTCGGTCGAGGACACCGACACGGCGCTACAGCGCGCACGCGAGCACGGCGCCGACGTCGTGCGCGAAGTCGAGGAGAGCCACGGATCACGCAACGCCACCATCGTCGACCCGTTCGGCCACCGCTGGATGCTCACCGGCCCGGTTGGCGCACCCATCCGGCACGGCGACGTCGGCTACATCGCCGTGCGGGTATCCGACGCCGGCCGCGCGGCCGCGTTCTACGGTCACGTGCTGGGCTGGACCTACGATCGCGACTCTCATCAGGTGACCAACACGGATCTGCCGACCGGCATCGTCAGTCACGACGGTCCCCCGACCTTGTTCTGCTGCTACGCGGTCACCGACCTGGCGGCCGTCCGCGCGGCGATCACCGAAGCCGGCGGCAGGACCGGCGACACACGTCAGACCGCGCACGGCACCGTCCTGGACGCGATCGACTCCCAAGGCGCACCCTTCGCAGTCTTCGAAGCAGCACCGGGACGTAACCGCCCACAGCTCAACGGATCTGGGCCGGGCGAGGTGTCCTACCTCACCTACGAGGCAACAGACTCCGCGGCGTTCCGCGACTTCTACGGCCGGGTGCTGGGGTGGACGTTCGAGGCGGGCCGCGTCGCCGACGGCTGGGCGGTGCAGAACGCGCACCCGATGTCGGGCGCCGCCGGCGGCAGTGCAAGCCCGAGCATCGTGCCGATGTGGACCGTCGCCGACATCGACGCGGCGGTACAGCGGGTCCGCGAAGCCGGCGGTACGGTGCTGGCCGAACCGTCGCGGCAGCCCTACGGACTGTCCGCCGAATGCGCCGACGACCAGGGAGCGCGGTTCTACCTGGGCCAGTTCTGATGGCGCGAGCAGACGCAAAAGCCCTTCATTTCCCGCAGGAAATGGGGCTTTTGCGTCTGCTCGCCAGCTAACCGAGCATCTCCCCGATCGGCGTCGCGTTGGCGATCTTGCCGCGCACCTTCATGACCTTGCCGGGCAGTCCGCCGCCCACGACGCCGACGAACACACCGTCACGCTCGTAGTACGCCAGGAACTTGCGCCCGTCGTCCTCGACGATGTGCACGGTGTCGGTGGCTTCCGGCTCGCCCAGGCACTGGATCTTGACGTCGTACTGGTCGCTCCAGAAGTACGGGACGACGACGACCGTCGGCACTTCCCGCCCCAGCAGGGCGGGCACCACGACGCGGGCCTGGTCGGCGACGTTGCTCCAATGTTCAACGCGCGCTTGGTGTCCCGTGGGATCCTTCCAAGACGCCACATCACCCAGCGCCCAGACATGTGGTGCGCTGGTGCGGCCGGTCTCGTCGCAGATCACGCCGTTGTCGATCTCGACGCCGCTGCCGTCGAGCCAATCGGTCGCCGGGTGCGACCCGATGCCGATCACCACCAGGTCCGCGGACACCTCCGTGCCGTCGGTGAGCACCACGGTGTCGACGTGCCCGTCACCGCGAATCTCGGCCACCCCGAGTCCGGTCCGCACGTCGACGCCCTCGGCACGGTGCAGGCGCGTCACCAACGCGCCGATCTGCTCGCCGAGGACCGACGCCAGCGGAGTGGGTTGCGGCTCGACCAGAACCACGTCCACCCCCAGGCCGCGCAGGCTGGCCGCCACCTCGCAGCCGATGAAGCCGGCGCCGATGACGACCGCCCGGGTTGCCGACGAAGCATGCGTGCGCAGCGCCATGCTCTCGTCGAACGACCGCAGCACCCGGACCCCTTCCAGGTCGGGGAAGCTCGGAATCCGCCGCGGCACCAGACCGGTGGCGATGACGAGTTCGTCGTAACCGAGGGCAGTTCCGTCGGCCAGTGTCACGGTCTTGGCTGCGGTATCCAGACCGGTGGCCGCCGAGCCGAGCCGCAGCGTGATGTCCTTCTCGTCGTAGAACTCGCGAGGTTTGAGCGCCACATCGTCGACCTCGCTGCGCAGCACTTCCTTGGACAGCGGCGGCCGGTCGTAGGGCAGGTGCACCTCGTCGCTGACGATGGTGACGGGGCCCTCGTACTCCGCGCGGCGCAACTGCTCGGCGGTCCGGGCGGCGGCGAGTCCACCCCCGACGATCACGATTCCGTTGTTGGTCACGTGGAGTTCATAGCACGCTGGCTGGTCAGTACTTTAGGGCACCCTTATCCACGGGAATCTGCGTGCCCGAGAGCGTGCCGGAACCGTCGCCGGCCAACCAGACGACGACGTCGGACACCTCGTCGGCGGTCATGAATCCCTTGTACTGCATAGGCATTGGCGGAAAGCTGTGCACGAAGCGAGGGTGCTTGGCAAACACTTCCATCATCGCCTCCGGCTCGATCATCGGGGTGTCGACCGAATAGGGGTGGATGGAGTTGACTTTGATGCCGAATTCGCCGAGCTCGATCGCCAGTGTGTTGGTGAGCGCGGTCAGGCCGTACTTGCTGGCTGCGTAGTGGCCGTTGCCCGGGGTCGCCTTCAGCCCGGCCGACGAGCTGACCACCACGATCGAGCCGCCGTTACCCGCCTCGATCATCGCCGGAATGGTGGCGCGCAGCGTGCGCCAAGTGCCGGTCAGGTTGACCCCGATCACGGTGTCCCACTGCTCGTCGGTGAGTTCCCACACCCGTCCCCAGCCGAGCACACCGGCGTTGGCCACCACGATGTCCAGGCGGCCGAACTGCTCGACCCCGTCGGACACCAGCTGCCGCAGCGCCGCGTCGTCACGGACGTCGACCTGACGCGCCAACACCTTTCGGCCCTCGGCTTCTACCGCGGCGACGGTCTCGTCGAGATCCTGCGGCGTGGCTGCGGTGTAGGTGATGGTGTCCGAGACCGGCGCGCAGATGTCGGAGGCGATGATGTCGGCGCCTTCGCGCGCCAGCCGTACCGCGTGCGACCGGCCCTGGGCGCGGGCCGCGCCGGTGATGAACGCGACGCGTCCTTCGAGAGATCCCATCCGGTCAGGTTAACAGCGAAACTGAAACGTGTTCTAGTCCGCCCTCCTATCCGGCGAACAGACGCAAAAGCCCCTCTTTTCGGCACGAAAACGGGGCTTTTGCGTCTGCTCGCGAGGCCCAAGCGACCGGCCCTCGGCGTCGCGAGTTCAGATCTCGGCGATGATCTGCGCGCGCCGGCTCGCGTATTCCTGGTCGTTGAGCACACCGTCGGCGCGCAGCGAGTCCAATTCCTGCAGCCGGTCGGCGATCGAGGCCTGCGGGACCGCGAACTCCGCGGCCACCGCCGCGCCCTGCTGAACGGGCTGCTGACCGGCCGCCCGCCGCACCACGGTCAGAACCTGCTGGCGCAGCACGGGATTGGACCGGATATCCACCATGCGGTTGAGCGGAACGTTGTTGGCCTTGAGGATCTGCAGGATCTCCATCAACGGCTCGGTCTGCCCACTGAGGTCGTAGGTCCGGTTGTCCTCTTCGATGGTGAACTGGGCCGGCATCTGTCCGGTGACCAAAGCGCTTCGCTCCCAGTCGATTCGGTATTGATTGGTGGCGGGATCGACCAAGACGACGCACTTGCGGGAGGTCAGCACACCAAGTCGCGAGATGCTGGCGATGACCCGGTCCTCGCTGTCGAACGGCGCGATGCCCGGCCCGGAGATGTGTAGATGTACCTTGACCAGGGGCTGCTCGTTGATCCGGGTCCCGGTCTCGGTCAGGCCCACGATCTGCGCGAGTGCCAGCACGCCGTGCTGCTCGAGGAACTCCGATTTGGCGGCCGACTTGGCGCCCCAGTTGGTCAGGGCGAGGGCGATGAACACGTCGGCCACGGTGATGAGCAAGCCGACATAGAACATCCAGGACAGCACGTCCTGGAATGGCATGAAGAAGTAGACGACCAGGAATATCGGCCCGACCAACCCGCCGCACAACAGCACCAGCAACTGCATCTTGATGTAGCGCGCCAGCATGTGACCACCCCTCATTGAGCCGGAAAGTTGCCGTCACAGTAGCTTCCACGCCGCGGCTACCGATCACAAGAATGGTGCGCGAGAAGACGCAAAAGCCCCCGAAAACGCAAGTTTGCGGGGGCTTTTGCGTCTGGTCGCGCAGGAACGCTACTTGATGATCTTGGTGACCCGGCCGGCGCCGACGGTGCGGCCACCTTCCCGGATCGCGAACCGCAGACCCTCGTCCATGGCGACGGGCTGGATCAGCTTCACCGAGATGTTGGTGTTGTCACCGGGCATCACCATTTCGGTGCCCTCCGGCAGCGTCACCACACCGGTCACGTCGGTGGTGCGGAAGTAGAACTGCGGACGGTAGTTGTTGAAGAACGGCGTGTGCCGGCCGCCCTCGTCCTTGGACAGGATGTAGACCTGGCCCTCGAACTCGGTGTGCGGGGTGGTGGTGCCGGGCTTGATCACGACCTGGCCGCGCTCGACGTCCTCACGCTTGACACCACGCAGCAGCAGACCGACGTTGTCACCGGCCTGACCCTGGTCGAGCAGCTTGCGGAACATCTCCACACCGGTGACCGTGGTCTTGGTGCTGGTCGGCTTGATGCCGACGATCTCGACTTCCTCGTTCACATTTACAACACCGCGCTCGACACGGCCGGTCACCACGGTGCCACGACCGGTGATGGTGAAGACGTCCTCGACGGGCATCAGGAAGGGCTTGTCGGTGTCGCGGACCGGGTCCGGGATCGACTCGTCGACGGCGTCCATCAGGTCCTCGACGGACTTGACCCAGTCGGCGTCGCCCTCGAGCGCCTTGAGCGCCGAAACCCGCACGACGGGGGCTTCCTCGTCGAACTCCTGGGCGGCCAGCAGCTCGCGGACCTCCAGCTCGACGAGCTCGAGCAGCTCCTCGTCGTCGACCGCGTCCGACTTGTTCAGCGCGACCAGGATGTAGGGCACACCCACCTGACGGGCGAGCAGCACGTGCTCACGCGTCTGCGGCATCGGGCCGTCCGTCGCGGCGACCACCAGGATCGCGCCGTCCATCTGGGCGGCACCGGTGATCATGTTCTTGATGTAGTCGGCGTGGCCGGGGGCGTCGACGTGCGCGTAGTGACGCTTCTCGGTCTGGTACTCGACGTGCGCGATGTTGATCGTGATACCGCGCTGACGCTCCTCGGGGGCGTTGTCGATCTGGTCGAACGCCTTCGACTCGTTCAGGTCCGGATATTTGTCGTGCAGGACCTTGGTGATAGCCGCGGTCAGGGTGGTCTTGCCGTGGTCAACGTGACCGATGGTCCCGATGTTGACGTGGGGCTTGGTCCGCTGGAACTTCGCCTTCGCCACTTCTGTGTCCTCCTGGACTGTTGGTGCTTAAAAAAGCAGTGTTTGTTTTTCTGGTTGTGCCGCGGTGGTAACCGGGCCAGCCTACTCGCCGGTCGCCTTGGCGATTATTTCCTTCGACACGTTCGCCGGTACTTCGGCGTAGTTGTCGAACACCATGGAGTAGTTCGCCCGGCCTTGAGTCTTGGACCTCAGGTCGCCGACGTAGCCGAACATCTCCGACAGCGGCACGTGCGCCTTGACGACGCGCGCACCCGCCCGCTCCTCCATGGCCTGGATCTGGCCACGGCGGGAGTTCAGGTCGCCGATCACGTCACCCATGTAGTCCTCGGGTGTGGTGACCTCGACGGCCATGATCGGTTCCAGGATGACCGGTTGCGCTTGCTGCGCAGCCTTTTTCAGCACCTGCGAACCGGCGATCTTGAACGCCATCTCCGACGAGTCGACCTCGTGGAAGGCGCCGTCGAGCAGGGTGACCTTCAAGTTCACCAACGGGTAGCCGGCCAGCACGCCGTACTGCATGGCGTCCTGCGCACCGGCATCCACCGACGGGATGTACTCCCGCGGGATGCGCCCACCGGTGACCTTGCTCTCGAACTCGTAGGTGGCGCCGTCCTCGCTGGTGAACGGCTCCAGGGAGATCTGCACCTTGGCGAACTGGCCGGACCCGCCGGTCTGCTTCTTGTGGGTGAACTCGACGTTCTCCACCTTGCGCCGGATGGTCTCCTTGTAGGCCACCTGCGGCTTGCCGACGTTGGCCTCGACCTTGAACTCGCGGCGCATCCGGTCCACCAGGATGTCCAGGTGCAGCTCGCCCATGCCGCCGATGACGGTCTGGCCGGTCTCCTGGTCCAGGTGCACCTTGAAGGTGGGGTCCTCCTCGGCGAGCTTCTGGATCGACAGGCTCAGCTTCTCCTGATCGCTCTTGGTCTTGGGCTCGATGGCCACCTCGATGACGGGGTCGGGGAAGGTCATCGACTCCAGCACGACCTGGTTGTTCGGGTCGCACAGGGTGTCGCCGGTGGTGGTGTCCTTCAGACCGATCACCGCGTAGATGTGACCGGCCGAAGCCGTGTCCACCGGGTTCTCCTTGTTGGAGTGCATCTGGAACAGCTTGCCCAGCCGCTCCTTCTTGCCCTTGGTCGCGTTGATGACCTGCGAGCCGGAGTCGACCTTGCCCGAGTAAACCCGGACGTAGGTCAGCTTGCCGAAGAACGGGTGCGCGGCGACCTTGAACGCCAGCGCCGCGAACGGCTCCTCGGTCGACGGGTTGCGGGTGATCTCTTCGTCTTCCTTGCCCGGCACGTGCCCGATGGCCGGCGGCACGTCCAGCGGCGACGGCAGGTAGTCGACGACGGCGTCGAGCATGGGCTGCACGCCCTTGTTCTTGAACGCGCTGCCGCACAGCACCGGGTACGCCTCGGAGCTGATCGTCAGCTTGCGCAGCGCACCCTTGATCTCCTCGACGGTGAGCTCCTCGCCGCCCAGGTACTTCTCCAGCAGCGTCTCGTCGGTCTCGGCGACGGCTTCGAGCAGCTTGGTGCGGTACTCCTCGGCCTGCTCGGCCAGGTCGGCCGGGATCTCGACGGTGTCGTAGGTCTCCCCCAGCTTGGTCTCGCCGCGCCACACCTTGGCGTTCATCTCCACCAGGTCGACGACGCCCTCGAACTCGCTCTCCGAGCCGATCGGCAGCTGGACCGGGATGACGTTGGCGCCGAGGCGCTCCTCCATCGTGCGCACCGAGAAGTAGAAGTCCGCACCGATCTTGTCCATCTTGTTGACGAAGCAGATACGCGGTACGTCGTACTTGTCGGCCTGCCGCCAGACCTGCTCGGACTGCGGCTCGACGCCTTCCTTGCCGTCGAACACCGCGACCGCGCCGTCCAGCACCCGCAACGAGCGCTCCACCTCGACGGTGAAGTCCACGTGCCCAGGGGTGTCGATCAGGTTGATCTGGTGGTCTTTCCAGAACGTGGTGGTAGCGGCGGAGGTGATGGTGATGCCCCGCTCCTGCTCCTGTTCCATCCAGTCCATGGTGGCGGCACCGTCGTGCACCTCACCGATCTTGTAGCTGATGCCGGTGTAGTAGAGGATGCGCTCGGTGGTCGTGGTCTTACCGGCATCGATGTGCGCCATGATGCCGATGTTGCGGACCTTGCTCAGGTCGGTCAGAACGTCCTTCTGTGCCACAGAAGTCTTCCCACTCTTTCGTTGCTCAGTGATTCGCTATCGGTCGCACCCGCGGGATCCCGTCACCAGCGATAGTGCGCGAACGCGCGGTTTGCCTCGGCCATCTTGTGGGTGTCCTCGCGCCGTTTGACGGAAGCTCCCAGGCCGTTGCTGGCATCCAGGATCTCGTTTGCCAGGCGCTCGACCATCGTCTTCTCCCGACGCTGCCGCGAGAAGCCGACGAGCCAGCGCAGCGCCAGCGTCGTGGACCGGTCCGGACGCACCTCGACGGGGACCTGGTAGGTGGCACCACCGACGCGGCGGCTGCGCACTTCCAGGGCGGGTTTGACGTTGTCGAGAGCGCGCTTGAGGGTGATGACGGGATCGGTGCCGGTCTTGTCGCGGGCCTGCTCGAGCGCACCATAGACAATGCGCTCAGCCAGCGATTTCTTCCCCTTCAGCAGAACTTTGTTCACCAACTGGGTGACCAGCTGCGACCCGTACACCGGGTCGTTGACCAGCGGACGCTTGGGTGCGGGCCCCTTGCGCGGCATCAGCTCTTCTCCTTCTTGGCGCCGTAACGGCTGCGGGCCTGCTTGCGGTTCTTCACGCCCTGGGTGTCCAGCGAACCGCGGATGATCTTGTAGCGCACACCGGGCAGGTCCTTCACCCGGCCGCCACGCACCAGCACCATCGAGTGCTCCTGCAGGTTGTGGCCCTCGCCGGGGATGTAGGCCGTGACCTCAACCTGGCTGGTCAGCTTCACACGGGCGACCTTCCGAAGCGCCGAGTTCGGCTTCTTCGGGGTGGTGGTGTACACGCGGGTGCACACGCCACGACGCTGCGGGCTGCCCTTCAGGGCCGCGGTCTTGACCTTGGCGATCTTGTCGCGACGACCCTTGCGGACCAGCTGCTGAATGGTTGGCATCTACCGGCTTTCTCTGTTCTCGTTCAACGTCAAGTCTCTGTACTGCAGTTATGCCCGCGCGCGTTACCCCGCGTCCGGGCGTGTCGCACGCGCTCAGCACCGGCAAAAGAATCCGATGCATCATGGACATGCGAATTAGCCCGGCATTCGTTCCCTTACGTCAGGCGCCGTAAGCCGCCAGGCACGAGCCACCACATTACCCGCCCCCGGTCTGACAGGTCAAAATGGCCGTCGGCCCGGGTTCTACCAGCGTATAAGCGCTTAGCGGGCGGTACGAGTGTCCATCCCGGCCGCCAACCGCAGCACCATGTCGGTGAACACGGCGTCGGTGTCGATGTCGTCCATTACCCCGGTCATCTCCAGCAACACGAAGCCGTGCATCGCCGACCAGAACTCCAGCGCGGCGTAGAACGCCTCGTCGCCCTGCAAGCCGTAGGACGACAAGACGGCGATGACCGGACCGGCCGCGCCGCGGGTCGCCGCCGAGTACTCCGGGTCGTCACCGCCGAACGGCATCCGGGTGAACGCGGAGTACCGGCCCGGGTGGTGATGGGCGTAGCTGCGATAGGCGCCGGCCATGACCAGGACGGCGTCGTCGCGGGCGCGGCCCTCGCCGACGCGGTTCAGCATGGTGATGATGTCGTCGATGACCCGGATGCGCACCGCCCGACGCAGGTCCTCCAGGCTGTCGACGTGGTTGTACAGCGAGGGCCCTTTGGTCCCGAGCTGGGTCGCCAGGGCGTTGATGGTCAGCGAATCCCAGCCTTCGCGGTCCAGGAAGGTCAGCGCACCGTCGACGATGCCGTCGCGGCTCAGCTTGGCCTGGCGGGCTCCGGACCTTCCGCCGCGCGCACGGCCACCGGTCGACGGTGCATCCGGCTGAGCTGCCATGACTAATGACTCTAGTTGACCGGTCCGCGCGCCCACCGTTTCACCATGCGTGGTTATCCGGTTTGGGTCTGTCGTCCCACCGGCGATTGCACGTAGGCTCAGACCCACAATCACCCGCCCAGCGAAGGGGGGCTCGCCGTGAGATGGACGGCCGCCGCCGGAACCGCGGCCCTGGCCGCAGTCACCATTGTTGCCGCACCCCTGGCGCACGCCAAGAACGGCGACACCCACATCACCGGCCAGGGCGTCGAAACCACCATCGACTGCAACGATTCCACGCTCTTCGTCAACGGGACCTCCAACACCATCACCGCTAAGGGAACCTGCTGGGCGGTCACGATGATGGGGACCTCCAACACCGTCATCGCCGACACCGTCGTCAACGACATCACGGTGTACGGCTACGACGGGACGGTGTACTTCCACAACGGCGATCCCGTCATCTGGGACCGCGGCCGCGAACTGGGCATGACCAACCGAATCCAGCGGGTCGGCCCCTAGGGGCCCAGGAATAGGAAGAGAATCGAGTAACTATGCGCCCCAACACATCTGGTCACTCGTCTCCGGCATCGCGAGCGGCAGCATTGGTCGGCGCGCTGGCCATCGCGGCAGCAGGCGGAGTGGTCGCATGCAGTTCGACGGCCTCGCCCCCGGGCGGCAACGGCACGACGTCGTCGTCGGCCTCGAGCAAGTCTTCTTCCTCGGCAAGCAGCGGGACCGCCGAGTCCACAGACGAGAACCCCACATTGAGCACCTCGGTCGAGGTGGGCGACACCGTCGTCTACGCGTACATGGGGCAGACCGCCACCATTTCCTGCGAAGAAGGCAAGTCGCTGAACGTCACCGGCGGGGACAACACGCTGACCGTCAACGGCACCTGCGAGACGGTGAGCGTGATCGGCAGCAACAACAAGATCACCATCGACAACGTCACCAAACGCATCCGGGTGGGCGGAATGGACAACACCGTCACCTACCGCAACGGTGACCCGAAGGTGGACAAGTTGGGTCCCAACAACACCGTGACCAAGGGCGGCTGACCGCTACTGTTCGGCGGCACCGCTCGCCGGCGCCCCGTGCCGGCCCGCCCCGGCGGCAAACCTCGCCGCGCCCCGTAACGACTCACCGGCGACCCGGGAGATGCTCGCGAACTCGAGGTCCATGGCGGCGGACTCGGGCAGCCCCCACTGGTGCAACGCCGACAATCGATCCGACCGCAGACACTGCTGCGGCAGCGCGGCCAGTTCGGTGGCCAGCTGCTGGGCGGCTTGTGCCGCTTGACCTTTGGGCGCCACCCGGTTGGCCAGCCCGATGGCCAGTGCCTCGTCGGCGTTGACCGCGCGGCCGGTGAGGATCATGTCCATCGCCCGGCTGTGCCCGATCAGCCGCGGTAGCCGCACCGTCCCGCCGTCGATGAGTGGCACCCCCCAGCGGCGGCAGAACACGCCGAACACCGCGTCCTCCCCGGCCACCCGCAGGTCGCACCACAACGCCAGTTCCAGGCCGCCGGCCACCGCGTAGCCGTCGACCGCGGCGATCACCGGTTTGGACAACATCATCCGCGACGGACCCATCGGGCCCGGCCCGGTGCGGTGCACCGCGTTGGCCTGCGGGGTGCCGAAGGCCTTCAAATCCGCTCCGGCGCAGAAGGTTCCGCCTTCGCCGCGCAACACGGCGACGGCGGCGGTTTCGTCGCGGTCGAATTGATCGAAGGCCGCGTAGAGCGCGGCCGCCGTCGGACCGTTGACCGCGTTACGCGCCTCGGGCCGGTTGATGCTGACGGTGATCACCGGGCCGTCGCGTTCCACCCGAACCAGATCACTCATGTCGCCTCCTGGAGTCGTCGCCTCGGGTCGTCACGTCGCTGTGCCAGTTCGGTGGCGAAATCGTGGTAGGCCGAGCGCAATCGGGCGCCCGGCCAGTCGTCGGGCAGCAGTTCGTCGGGCAGCATCGGATCGGTGAGCAAATGGCGTACCACCGCGGCGGCCACCACGAACCGGCCCGGGACATCGGTCGCTTGCGCGATCTCGTCGAGCAGTCTGATCCCGGCGGCGGCCCACTCGGTCAGGTCCCACAACTGTCTCGCCAACTCGGCGGGCGCCTCGTCGCGCGCTGTGAGCACCCGCACCCGCGCGGCGACATCGGTGTCCAATTCCAGGTCGAGGTTGTCCGGGCGCATCCAGACACCTTCCCGCAGCTCACCGAAGCGCTTGCCGTGCATGATGTTTCGTAGCGCGGCGCGGTTGCGCGGGTCGATGCCCACACTGGTGACGACGACTACCTGCCAGTCTCCGCGCCACGGCCGGGTGCGCGGGCGCATGGCCTCGTCCTGACGGCGTTGCCGGGCCAACAGCCGATCCGAGAGCCGGTAGCCGTCGGCCGAACGGATCAGGTCCCCGGCACCGACCATGCGGGTCAACGCCACCCGTAGCGCGGACTCCTTGATGCCGAAATCTGCTGTCAGAGTGATCAACTCGCTCGCGCGGGCCCAGGCGGGATGGGCGCCCAGCAGCACGCTGAGCACCACCGACCGAGCGGTCATGCGGGTCAGCGGTTTCGGCATGGGCGCTACACCTGGGAGCTTTTCCGGCCGTAGTCGCCGAACGGTTCGTCGCGGTGCTTGACGGCGTCCCGGAAGCCGTGTTCGACGGCGTCGGCGACGAATGCGTGCCCTTCGGGAGTGTGCCGGGCGACCCCGTCGAACACCGTGCTGACCATCCGGCTGGTGCCCACACCCTGTTGCAGCAGTGGGGCATTGAGCGCGAGCTTGATCATGATCAGCTGGTTGACCGGCAGTGCGGCGATGCGGGCGACCAGTCGCTCGGTGCGCTCGTCGAGGTCGTCGGGCTCGGGCGCTTCGACCGCCAGACCCCACTCGGCGGCCTGGGCACCGGTGATGCAGTCGCCGGTGAACAGCAGGCGTTTGGCGCGCTGGTCACCCAGCCGGTGCGCCCACAGGCCCGCCGCCGGTACACCCCATACCCGGGTGGGAGGGTAGCCGATCTTGGCGTCGGCGGCGGTGATCACCTGGTCGGCGTGCAGGGCGATGTCGGTGCCGCCGGCCACGCAGTAGCCGTGGATCTTGACGACGGTCGGCTTGTCGCAATGCATCAGGCTGGCGAACCCGCGCACGAACCGGCTCATCATCTGGTAGTCGATCATCGGGTCCCACGGCTGGTTGGGCAGATGGTTGACGCCCTGGGTCTTGCCGTCCAGCACGGTGCCCCGGTAACTGCCTTCACCGCCCGCCGATCCGGTCCGGTCGGCGTAGGCGGACAGGTCGAAACCCGCGCAGAAACCCTCCCCCCGCCCGGACACCAGGATCACGTGCACGTTCGGATCGAGGTCGGCGCGCTCGACCAACGCCGAGAGCTCCAGCGGAGTGTCGGCGATGATCGCGTTGCCCTTCTCGGGCCTATTGAAGGTGATGCGCGCGATCCGGTCGGTGACCTCGTAGGTCATCGTCTTGAGGTTGTCGAAATCGACCGGCCTGATGGCGTGCGTCACCCTTTCACCAAAGCACGCTCGAGGATCGGCGCCAGATCCAGACCCGTGGGCATGGTGCCGAACGCCCCGCCCCACTGCCCGCCGAGTCGGGTGGCCAGGAATGCCTCGGCGACCGCGGGATGTCCGTGCCGCAGCAACAGCGATCCCTGCATGGCCAGGCAGATGTCCTCGGCGATCTTGCGGGCGCGGTATTCGATGGTGTCCAGATCGGTCAGTTGACGTTGCAGCTGCTCGACGTGGGTGTCCTGGCGGGCGTCCTGACCGGTCGTCTGCGCCAGTTCGTCGAACAGCACTTCCACGGATTCGGGCCGGGTTGCCATGGCACGCAACGTGTCCAGCGCACTGACGTTGCCCGAACCCTCCCAGATGCCCATCAACGGTGCCTCACGGTAGAGCCGCGGCATGCCCGAGTCTTCGACATAACCGTTGCCGCCCAGGCACTCCAGCGCTTCGGCGGCATGCGGGGTGGACCGCTTGCACACCCAGTACTTGCTGGCCGCCAGCCCGATGCGGCGCAACAGCGCCTCGCGCTGGTCGCCGCGCACTGCCTTGTCGGTGGCTCCGGCCATGCGCATCGCCACGATGGTGGCGGCCTCGGCTTCCACCGCTAAATCGGCCAGCACGTTGCGCATTGCCGGCTGGTCGATCAGGTAGGCGCCGAACGCTTTTCGGTGTTGGGCGTGATAGATGGCGCGGGTGAGACCGGTGCGCATGCTGGTGGCGCTGCCCAGCGTGCAGTCCAACCGGGTGAGGTTGACCATCTCGATGATGGTCGGCACACCGCGGCCCTCCTCGCCGACCAGCCAGGCGGTGGCGCCGTCGTATTCGACCTCGCTGGAGGCGTTGGCGTGATTGCCGAGCTTGTTCTTGAGCCGCTGCAGGAACATCCGGTTGCGGGTGCCGTCGGGCAGGATGCGCGGCAGCATGAAGCACGACAAGCCTTTTGGCGCCTGGGCCAGGACCAGGAAGATGTCGCACATCGGCGCCGAGGTGAACCATTTGTGGCCGCGCAGACTGTACGTGCCGTCGCCGTTCGGCGTCGCTTCGGTGGTGCCGGCGCGCACATCCGAGCCGCCCTGTTTCTCGGTCATCGACATGCCGGCGGTGATGCCGGGCTTCGTGACGGCCAGCTTGAGTTGCGGGTCGTACTCGCGGCTGGTCAGCAGCGGCTCGTACACCGCCGCGAGTTCGGGATTGAACCGCAGTGCCGGCACCACGGCGTAGGTCATGGAGATGGGGCAGATGTGGCCGGGCTCCACCGTCCACACCGATGTCTTGGCCGCGCGCACCACGTGCGAACCGGGCCGGTCATCGGCCCAGGGCGCGCCGTGCAGGCCGTGCGCGATCGCAGTGCGCATCAGCTCGTGATAGGCGGGGTCGTACTCCACTTCGTCAATGCGGTGCCCGACCCCGTCGTGGGTGTGCAGGACGGGGCGGTTGCGATCGGCCAGCTCACCCCAGCGCTGGGCTTGAGGGCTACCCGAGAGGGCACCGAGTTCGGTCACCTCGTCCAGGCCCCACTGCCCGCCTTCGCGGATCAGCGCTTCGATGAGCACCGGCGAGGACGCGGGGTTGTAGTTCTCCAGTTGCGGAACCTGGTTGGTGACGACGTGCGTATCGGACATGGGGACAATGTTACATTTTCCCGACAACCGCACAAGGGGTGTAATGCCCGTGCCGGGCCAAGCCGTCAGCCGCCGACGTGCTCTCGCAAGAAAGCGATGTCATCCTTGCGGCCCTCGTCGGCGGTCTCGCAGATCACCGGCGCGTCAGCGGATTTGACGACGGCCACCAGCAACTCCGGGTCGATCTGGCCGGTGCCGAAGTTGGCGTGCCGGTCGGCGCCCGAACCGGCCGCGTCGCGTGAGTCGTTGCAGTGCACCAGGTCGATGCGGCCGGTCAACGCCTTGATGCGTTCGACGGCGTCGACGAGCGCCTCACCCGCGGCCCACGCATGGCAGGTGTCCAGACAGAAACCGATGCCGGTGTCGCCGATCCGATCCCAGAGCCGACCGATGGTGTCGAAGTAGCGGGCCATCGCATGGTCACCGCCTGCGGTGTTCTCCAACAGCACCTGCACGTCGGTCTCGAGGTACTGCAGCGCCTTGACCCACCGCTCGAAACCGGCTTCCATGTCGTCGTCGTCGGCGTGCCCACCGTGCACGATCACCGCTGTCGCGTCGATGGCCGCGGCGGCGTCGCAGGTGTCCTGCAGGATCTTGCGTGACGGGATCCTGATCCGGTTGTTGGCCGATGCCACGTTGATCAAGTACGGAGCGTGCACGTACAGCGGCACGTCGGATGCCTTCAGCGCCTCCGCGTCGTCACGCGGCTTGGGCTTCTTCCAACTCTGCGGGTTACCGAGGAAGAACTGGACCACGTCGGCGCCGTCCGCAGCGGCGGCGGCCAGGGGATCGTCTCCACGGACATGTGAACCGATAAGCACTTGGCCAGTTTAGTGAGTTCCGGCAGTCACTGCGCTTAAGGTGTGAGTCCGTAGGCATGCCGAGGTGGAGGTGGTGGCAATGCTGTCAGTCGGGCGCGGCATCGCCGACATCACCGGTGAAGCCACCGAATGCGGGATGCTGGGCTACGGCAAGGTCGAGCAACGCACCGCGGGCATCCACCTCCGATTGCGTTCGCGCGCATTCGTTTTCGACGACGGGCGGCGGCGGTTGTTGCTGGTGGTCGCGGAACTGCCGCTGCCGATGCAGAACGTGACCGACGAAGTGCTGCGCCGACTCGCGCTGGCGTACGGCGACACCTACGCGGCGCACAACACCTTGATCACCACCACCCACACCCACTCCGGACCCGGCGGATATTGCGGGCATCTGCTCTACAACCTGACGACCAGCGGGTTCCGGCCGGCTACCTTCAGAGCGATCGTCGACGGCATCGTCGAGTCGGTCCGGCACGCCCATGACGACGTGGCATCCGCCGAGGTGGCGCTGTCACACGGCCAATTGCAGGACGCCAGCATCAACAGGTCGCCGTCGTCGTTCGACCGCAACCCGTCGTCGGACCGGGAATTCTTCCCCGACCGCATCGACCCCCTCACCACGCTGATACGCATCGATCGCGGCGATCGGACCGTGGGCGCGATCCACTTCTTCGCCACCCACGGCACCAGCATGACCAACCGCAACCTGCTCATCTCCGGTGACAACAAGGGCTTCGCGGCCTACCACTGGGAGCGCGCGGTGCACGGTGCGGACTACCTGCTCGGCCAGCCCGACTTCATCGCCGCGTTCGCCCAGACCAACCCCGGCGACATCAGCCCCCACGTGGAGGGGCCGATCTCCTACGGCCCGGCCACCGTGGAAGAGGAACTCGGCAACACCCGGCGCATCGGGTTGTCCCAATTCGAGGACGCCGTAGCGCAATTGGGCAACGGAACGCCGATCGGCGACGAGCTCGATTCCCGGCTGACCTATGTGGACCTCAGTTCCGTACTGGTACGCGGTGAATTCACCCCCGACGGTGACGAACACCGCACCGGACGGCCGATGATCGCCGCGTCGATGTTCGCCGGGACCGACGAGGGCGAAGGCTTCAACGGATTCCGTCAGGGTCGAAACCCGTTCTGGGACAGGATATCCAACACCGTCTACCGGCTCGCCAAGTCGGTTGGGGCGGTGCAGGCCCCGAAGGGCATGGTGATACCGGTGCGGCTGCTGAATCGGCTGCAGCCCTTCATCCAGGAAGTCGTACCCGTCCAATTGCTGCGGATCGGGCGACTCTATTTGATCGCCATCCCGGGAGAACCGACCATCGTGGCCGGGCTCCGGTTGCGTCGGACGGTGGCTTCGATCGTCGGCGCCGAGCTGAATGACGTGCTCTGCGTTGGTTATTCGAATGCCTACATGCACTACGTGACCACGCCCGAGGAATACCTCGAACAGCGGTACGAGGGCGGCAGCACGCTGTTCGGGCGGTGGGAGTTGCCCGCGCTGATGCAGACGGTCGCCGGACTCGCCGAGGCGATGCGCGACGGCCGAACGGTAGCTCCCGGCCGCAAAGCGCGACCCCGCAAGCCGCGCAGCTGGTTGCGGAAAGCACCCGCCGACAGCGGCTCGTTCGGGGCGATTCTCGAGGAGCCCTCCGGAACGCACCGGCCCGGCGAAACGGTGGAGGCCGCGTTCGTCAGCGCACATCCCAACAACGACCTACACCGCAACCGGACATTCCTGGAGGTCGTCCGCCTCGACGGCGAGGAGTGGGTGCGGGTCGCCGACGACGGCGACTGGTCGACGACGTTCCGCTGGCAGCGCGACGGTCGGGCCGGCTCACGCGTGCGCATCCGGTGGGACATCCCCGCCGATGCGCCGCCCGGGCAGTACCGGATCGTGCACCACTACACCGCCCGCGACACCCACGGCCGACTCGAACCGTTCGTCACCACGACGCGGGAGTTCACGGTCGGCTGAGGTGCGCGCACGGTCGCCTTACGTTGCGCGAGCAGACGCAAAAGCCCCCAATTGCGGTGCAATTTGGGGGCTTTTGCGTCTGCTCGCCAGGTGGTACTTGACGCGATCGGCGAGGCCGACCGGGTCGTGGCGGACGTCATCGACCGTGACCGGCATCGTCAACCAGCCACATTCACCCAGCCGCGCGGTTTTCAACCGGTCGTGCAACAGCGCGTCGCGACCCAGATGCCATTGCACGCTGTCGTACTCAGCGACCACCATGGCCTCCGGCCACGCGAAGTCGACCCGCCACACCCTGCCGTACTAGTCCACGATGTTGTACTGCAGCTCGGCCGTCGGCACCTGGTTGTCGATGAACACCAGCCGCACCTCGCTTTCCATCGGCGACTCGGCACGCCCGTCGGCATAACCGATCAGCTCCCGAACTTGGACGATCCCGCGTCGGCCCTTCTGCTCGCGGATGGCCACGGTGAGTTCGCCACTGGTGCACGCCCCGATGTGCAGAGCGGCGTCGAGCGTGGCCAGGCTGCGCGGGCGCCGCAGCGACCGCGCCACTTCGACCACCGTCCAGGCCGGCGCGGTCGCCAGTCGGCCCTCCACCCGTCGCAGCGGCGCGCCGACTCGTTGATGCACCATCAGTCCCCGCGACGGTCGCATGCGCACCCCCGGATCCAGGATGTGGAGGCGCGAAGTGCGCTCGGTATCGAAGCCGTACAGCGCCGCCGCGGTACCCATGCAGGCGACGATCGGCTCGCGAGCCAACAGGTCCAACGCCTTCAGCTGGTCCAGCACGTCAGGTTCGCGGAGGCCGTAGACCCCGCGCCAGACCCGAATGAGCTTGCCCGCCTTGACAAGTCCGGCAAGGCGCTTGCGGGTCATCGTGGTCAGGAGTTGGGTGGTGGTCGCGAGTCCGCTGTCAGGCGAAAGGCCGGTGTGGATGTCCATGCGCCAGATGGTGGCGGGTGTCGGCCTACGCTAACAGTCACGCATGTGCCAGACCGCGCTGTTGTGTGGACAAAAGTCCCGGTGTGGACACCAAACCTGGTGCGCGAAGAGACGCAAAAGCCCCCGAAAACCTTGGTTTTCGGGGGCTTTTGCGTCTGCTCGCGCAGGAAACGCTACCGGTAGTCGCTGTACCCGTAGTCGTCCAGCGGAACCGCAGCACCGGTGGCCTGACCGAAGTCCGGGCTGTAGTACTGGTCCTCGTAGGACGGGATGGTGTACGCCGCGGCGCGGGCTTCCTCGGTCGGCTGCACCTGGATGTTGCGGTACCGGTTGATGCCGGTACCGGCCGGGATCAGCTTTCCGATGATCACGTTCTCCTTCAGACCGTTGAGCTTGTCACTGCGGCAGTTGATCGCCGCATCGGTCAGCACCCGCGTGGTCTCCTGGAACGACGCCGCACTCAACCACGAGTCGGTGGCCAGCGACGCCTTCGTGATACCCATCAGCACCGGACGGCCGGCTGCGGGCTCGCCGCCCTCGGCCACCACCCGACGGTTCTCCGCCTCGAACTCCGCACGGTCGATCAGCGAGCCGGGCAGGAACTCCGTCGCGCCCGAGTCGATGATGGTGACGCGGCGCAGCATCTGGCGGACGATCACCTCGATGTGCTTGTCGTGGATCGACACACCCTGCGCCCGGTAGACCTCCTGGACCTCGCGGACCAGGTGAATCTGCACCTCGCGCGGGCCCTGCACCCGGAGCACCTCGTGCGGGTCGGCCGAGCCTTCCATCAGCTGCTGGCCCACCTCGACGTGGTCGCCGTCGGACAGCACCCGCTCGGAACCGTCCTCGTGCTTGAACACCCGCAGTCGCTGACGCTTGGACAGCTTGTCGTAGACCACTTCCTCGCCGCCGTCGTCGGGAACGACGGTGATCTTGTAGAAGCGCTCCCCGTCCTCGAGCCGCACCCGGCCCGTGACGTCGGCGATCGGCGCCTTGCCGCGCGGGATGCGAGCCTCGAACAGCTCCTGGACACGCGGCAGACCGCCGGTGATGTCCTCACCCACACCACCCTGGTGGAAGGTACGCATGGTCAGCTGCGTGCCGGGCTCACCGATGGACTGGGCGGCGACGATGCCGACCGCCTCGCCGATGTCGACGAGCTTGCCGGTCGCCATCGACCGCCCGTAGCAGGTGGCACAGACGCCGGTGCCGGTGGTGCAGGTCAGCACCGAACGCACCTTGACCGAGGTGATACCCGCGGCCAGCAGCGCCTCGATGGACGGGTCGCCCAGGTCCTCACCGCGGGCGACGACGACGTTGCCGGCCTCGTCGACCGCGTCGGTGCCCAGAGTCCGTGCGTACGCCGAGGTTTCGATGTACGGGTCGCGGATCAGGGTGCCGTCCGGCTGACGCTCGGCCAGTTCGACGACGATGCCCCGCTCGGTCTGGCAGTCGTGCTCGCGCACGATGACGTCCTGGGAGACGTCCACCAGACGACGGGTCAGGTAGCCGGAGTCGGCCGTACGCAAAGCCGTGTCCGCCAAGCCCTTTCGAGCACCGTGGGTGTTGATGAAGTACTCCAGCACGGTCAGGCCCTCACGGAACGAGGACTTGACCGGACGCGGGATGAACTCACCCTTGGGGTTGGTCACCAGACCCTTCATGCCGGCCAGCGTCCGGGTCTGGGTGAAGTTACCCGTGGCACCCGAGTCGACGATGGTGATGATTGGGTTGTCGCTGGGGTAGTGCTCCCGCAGCGCCTGGCCGACCTCGTCGGTGGCTTCCTTCCAGATCTCCACCAGTGCCTCATTGCGCTCGTCGTGGTTCAAAGCGCCGCGCTGGAACTGCTTTTCGACCTTCTCCGCGCGCTCCTCGTAGTGGTCGAGGATCTCCTTCTTACGCGGCGGCACCAGCACGTCGGCCATCGAGACCGTGACGCCGCTGCGGGTCGCCCAGTAGAAACCGGCGTCCTTCAGCTTGTCGACGGTCTGCGCGACCACGATCATCGGGTAGCGCTCGGCCAGGTCATTGATGATCGCGGCCTGCACCTTCTTGTGCATCTGCTTGTTCACGAACGCATAGCCCAGCGGCAGCAGCTCGTTGAACAACACCCGGCCCAGCGTGGTCTCGGCCACCCAGGCATCCCCCGGCTGCCAGCCGTTGGCGCCGAAGCGCTCGGCCTCGATGTCGGCCGGCGGACGCAGCTGGGTCAGCCGCACCTTGATCTTGGCCCGCACCGACAGCACACCGCGGTCGGCAGCCATGATCGCCTCGGCCGGCGACGAGTACACGCCCGACTCCGGGGTGTCGCCCGAGGCCGGCTGGTACTCGCCCTTGTCGCCCTCGACCTCTGTGGTCAGGTAGTACAACCCGGTCACCATGTCCAGACGCGGCATGGCCAGCGGACGGCCGGAGGCCGGCGACAGGATGTTGTTGCTCGACAGCATCAGGATGCGGGCCTCGGCCTGCGCCTCCGCCGAGAGCGGCAGGTGCACGGCCATCTGGTCACCGTCGAAGTCGGCGTTGAACGCCTCACACACCAACGGGTGCAGCTGAATTGCCTTGCCCTCCACCAGCATCGGCTCGAAGGCCTGGATGCCCAACCGGTGCAGCGTGGGTGCGCGGTTCAGCAGCACCGGATGCTCGGCGATGACCTCTTCGAGGACGTCCCACACCTGCGGACGCTGCCGCTCCACCATGCGCTTGGCGCTCTTGATGTTCTGCGCGTGGTTGAGGTCCACCAGCCGCTTCATCACGAACGGCTTGAACAGCTCGAGTGCCATCAGCTTGGGCAGACCGCACTGGTGCAGCTTGAGCTGCGGACCGACCACGATGACCGAACGGCCCGAGTAGTCGACACGCTTACCCAGCAGGTTCTGCCGGAACCGGCCCTGCTTGCCCTTGAGCAGATCGGAGAGCGACTTCAGCGGGCGGTTACCCGGCCCGGTGACCGGACGGCCGCGACGGCCGTTGTCGAACAGCGCGTCGACGGACTCCTGCAGCATCCGCTTCTCGTTGTTGACGATGATCTCGGGCGCGCCGAGGTCGATCAGTCGCTTGAGGCGGTTGTTCCGGTTGATCACGCGGCGGTACAGGTCGTTGAGGTCCGACGTGGCGAAGCGGCCACCGTCGAGCTGCACCATCGGGCGCAGTTCCGGCGGGATGACCGGGACGGCGTCGAGCACCATGCCCATCGGCGAGTTGCCCGACTGCTGGAAGGCAGCAACCACCTTCAGCCGCTTGAGGGCACGAAGCTTCTTCTGCCCCTTGCCGTTTCGGATCACGTCACGCAGCGACTCGGCTTCGGCGTCGATGTCGAAGTTCTCGATCAGCTTCTGGATCGACTCCGCGCCCATGGCGCCGGTGAAGTACTCGCCGTAGCGGTCCTGCAGCTCGCGGTACAGGTTCTCGTCCACGATCAGCTGCTTGGGCGCCAACTTGGTGAAGTTGGTCCAGATTTCCTCGAGCCGGTCCAGCTCGCGCTGGGCACGGTCGCGCAGCTGACGCATCTCACGCTCGCCGCCGTCGCGCACCTTGCGCTTGGCGTCGGCCTTGGCGCCCTCGGCCTCCAGCTCGGCCAGGTCGGCTTCCAGCTTCTGCGCGCGGGCCTCCAGGTCGGCGTCGCGCTGGTCCTCGACGGCCTTGCGCTCCACCACCATCTCGGCTTCGAGCGTGGACAGCTCGTTGTGCCGCATCTCGTCGTCGACCGCGGTGATCACGTAGGCGGCGAAGTAGATGATCTTCTCGAGGTCCTTGGGCGCCAGGTCCAGCAGGTAGCCCAGACGCGACGGGACGCCCTTGAAGTACCAGATGTGGGTGACCGGGGCGGCCAGCTCGATGTGGCCCATCCGCTCCCGGCGCACCTTGGCGCGGGTCACCTCGACGCCGCAGCGCTCACAGATGATGCCCTTGAAGCGCACGCGCTTGTACTTGCCGCAGTAGCACTCCCAGTCGCGAGTCGGTCCGAAGATCTTCTCGCAGAACAGGCCGTCCTTCTCCGGCTTGAGCGTGCGGTAGTTGATGGTCTCCGGCTTCTTGACCTCGCCGTAGGACCACTGGCGGATGTCCTCCGCAGTGGCCAGACCGATACGGAGTTCATCGAAGAAGTTGACGTCTAGCACGTAACTCCCTTTCCCCTTGCGGGTTTAGTGACTCGATACTTAAGCAAGATCCTCGACAGAGGCAGATTCGTTGCGCGACAAGTTGATTCCCAGGTTGGCCGCGGCCCGCTCGAGGTCCTCGTCCTCACCTTCGCGCAGCTCGATCGCCGCACCGTCACTGGACAGCACCTCGACGTTGAGGCACAGCGACTGCAGCTCCTTGAGCAGCACCTTGAACGACTCGGGGATGCCCGGCTCGGGGATGTTCTCGCCCTTGACGATCGCCTCGTAGACCTTGACCCGGCCGACGGTGTCGTCGGACTTGATGGTCAACAGCTCCTGCAGCGTGTACGCGGCACCGTAGGCCTGCATGGCCCAGCACTCCATCTCACCGAAGCGCTGACCACCGAACTGCGCCTTACCGCCCAGCGGCTGCTGGGTGATCATCGAGTACGGGCCGGTGGAACGCGCGTGGATCTTGTCGTCCACCAGGTGGTGCAGCTTCATGATGTACATGTAGCCAACCGTCACCGGGTACGGGAACGGCTCCCCGCTGCGCCCGTCGAACAACACCGCCTTGCCGTCCTCGTTGACCAGCACCTCGCCGTCGCGGTTGGGCAGCGTGGCCGACAGCAGGCCCTGCAGCTCCTCCTCCTTGGCGCCGTCGAACACCGGCGTCGAGACGATCTGGTTGGGCTGGGCGTGCCGCAGGTCCTCGGGCAGGTTCGCCGCCCAGTCCGGTGATCCCTCGATGTTCCAGCCGGCCTTGGCCACCCACCCGAGGTGGGTTTCCAGGATCTGGCCGATGTTCATCCGTCGCGGCACACCGTGCGTGTTCAGGATGATGTCCACCGGGGTGCCGTCCGGCAGGAACGGCATGTCCTCGACCGGCAGGATCTTGCCGATGACGCCCTTGTTGCCGTGCCGTCCGGCCAGCTTGTCGCCGTCGGAGATCTTGCGCTTCTGGGCGACGTAGACCCGGACCAGCTCGTTGACGCCGGCGGGCAGCTCGTCGTCGTCCTCGCGGGAGAACACCCGGATGCCGATGACCTTGCCGGACTCGCCGTGCGGCACCTTCAGGGAGGTGTCGCGGACCTCGCGGGCCTTCTCGCCGAAGATCGCGCGCAGCAGCCGCTCCTCCGGGGTCAGCTCGGTCTCACCCTTGGGAGTGACCTTGCCGACCAGGATGTCGCCGTCTCGCACCTCGGCACCGATGCGCACGATGCCGCGCTCGTCCAGGTCCGCCAGCACCTCGTCGGAGACGTTCGGGATGTCCCGGGTGATCTCCTCGGCGCCCAGCTTGGTGTCGCGGGCGTCGATCTCGTGCTCTTCGATGTGGATCGAGGTCAGCACGTCCTCTTCGACGAGGCGGTTGGACAGGATGATGGCGTCCTCGTAGTTGTGACCCTCCCACGGCATGACCGCCACCAGCAGGTTCTTGCCCAGGGCCATCTCACCGTTCTCGGTGCACGGCCCGTCGGCGATTACCTGTCCGGCTTCCACCCGGTCGCCGGCGTCGACGATCGGTGACTGGTTGGCGCAGGTGCCGTGGTTGGACCGGGCGAACTTGCGCATCCGGTAGGTGCGACGGGTGCCGGTGTCGTGCATGACGGTGATGTAGTCGGCCGACACCTCCTCGATGACACCGGCCTCGTCGGCGACGACGACGTCACCGGCGTCGATGGCCGCACGCAACTCCATCCCGGTGCCCACCAACGGCGCCTCGCTACGCACCAGCGGAACCGCCTGGCGCTGCATGTTGGCGCCCATCAGGGCACGGTTGGCGTCGTCGTGCTCGAGGAACGGAATCATGGCCGTGGCCACCGACACCATCTGGCGCGGCGAGACGTCCATGTAGTCCACCTCGGACGACGGCACGTACTCCACCTCGCCCGCCTTCCGGCGGACCAGCACACGCGGCTCGACGAAGCGGCCGTTCTCGTCGATCGGCGAGTTGGCCTGCGCCACGACGTGGCGGTCCTCCTCGTCGGCGGTCAGGTAGTGGATCTCATCCGAGACGACCCCGTCCACCACCTTCCGATAGGGCGTCTCGATGAACCCGAACGGGTTGACCCGCGCGTACACCGACAGCGACCCGATCAGACCGATGTTCGGACCTTCCGGGGTCTCGATCGGGCACATCCGGCCGTAGTGCGACGGGTGCACGTCACGGACCTCCAGGCCGGCCCGCTCACGGGACAGACCACCCGGCCCCAGCGCGGACAGACGCCTCTTGTGCGTCAAACCGGACAGCGGGTTGTTCTGGTCCATGAACTGCGAGAGCTGGCTGGTGCCGAAGAACTCCTTGATCGCGGCGACGACGGGCCGGATGTTGATCAGAGTCTGCGGCGTGATGGCCTCGACGTCCTGGGTGGTCATCCGCTCGCGCACGACGCGCTCCATCCGGGACATGCCGACCCGGATCTGGTTCTGGATCAGCTCACCCACGGTGCGCAACCGGCGGTTGCCGAAGTGGTCGATGTCGTCGGTCTCCACCGGCACCTCGGAGCCGCCGGGCACGGTCATCGTGTGCTGACCCTCGTGCAGACGGACCAGGTACTCGATGGTGGCGACGACGTCTTCCTCGGTCAGCGTCGAGCTGGTGATCGGCTGTCCAGCGTTCAGGCCGAGCTTCTTGTTGACCTTGTAACGGCCGACGCGGGCCAGGTCGTAGCGCTTCTCCTTGAAGAACAGGTTCTCCAGCAGGGTCTGCGCGGACTCCTTGGTCGGCGGTTCGCCCGGACGCAGCTTGCGGTAGATGTCCAGCAGCGCCTCGTCGGTGCCGGCGGTGTTGTCCTTCTCCAGCGTGCCCATCATGATCTCGGAGAAGCCGAACCGCTCGTGGATCTGCTCGTTGGTCCAGCCCAGCGCCTTGAGCAGCACGGTGACGGGCTGGCGACGCTTGCGGTCGATGCGGACACCGACGGTGTCGCGCTTGTCGACGTCGAACTCCAGCCAGGCGCCCCGGCTGGGAATCACCTTGACGCTGTGCAGCAGCTTCTCGGTGGACTTGTCGATGGTCTCGTCGAAGTACACACCCGGCGAACGCACCAACTGGCTGACCACGACACGCTCGGTGCCGTTGATGATGAAGGTGCCCTTCTCGGTCATCATCGGGAAGTCGCCCATGAACACCGTCTGGCTCTTGATCTCACCGGTGTTGTTGTTGATGAACTCGGCGGTGACGAACAGCGGCGCCGCGTACGTCATGTCCTTGTCTTTGCACTCGTCGACCGGCGCCTTGACCTCGTCGAAGCGGGGGTCGGAGAAAGACAGCGACATCGACCCGGAGAAGTCCTCGATCGGCGACAGCTCGTAGAGAACCTCCTCGAGCCCGCCCATCTGGTTGACTTCGCCGCGCTTCGCGGCTGACTCACGCCAGCGCTGCGAGCCGATCAACCACTCGAACGAATCGGTCTGCACATCGAGCAACCCCGGAACCTCGAGCGGTTCGCGCAGCTTGGCGAACGACACCCGGTTGGGCGCTCCGGGTACGGAGCTGTTCGAAGAACTCTGAGAGGGATTTACGTTGCTCTGGCGGAAATCAGCCAAGATGCGTCCTTCCAGCACCTCGTGCGACGACGAGTTTCCCAGGGAGGACGGGTGCCTACCAGGCCTGTTCGCCGCAGATAATTGTCGGTTCGGCTGGCGGACGAACTGTCCGGATCTCACGCACGCAACTAAGTAGCTGAGCCGCAGAGAGGGCTCAGGCTAAGACCACAGTGTCTTCAGCGGCCAAGAGGCGATGGTGAGGTGGGCAGGAAGTAGCCAGCGCAACGTCCAACAGTAGCGCACGACGGAACATTCCTCAAATACCCACGACAAGTAACAGTCCGTGGATACGGCGCTGGCTGGCACCTCGAGGTTCCCGCGAACACATGCTGCCCAACAGATTGACCCGTTTAGGCCTGTGCGTCAAGAGGTGGGCGCGGCAAGTTGTGCAAAGTTACCGGGAAAATTACGTCGAGGACCGCTGGTCAGGGGTTTGGCGAGCGTTTGTGGGCGCACAACGGCACGCCAGAATCCCGCCAAGCAGAATCCAGATCCCGGGTGCGCAGACCGGGCGACTCAGTAGTCGTGCGAGGAGTACTTGTGGGTGCCCTCGAGGTCGTCCAGGATCGCCTCCTGGGCGTTCTTGGGCAACGTGTGCAGCATGGCGCGCACCCGCGCCTGACGACGCGCGACCCCCTTGCGCTCCGGCATGCCGGGCGAGGCCTGGATCTGCGGCGGCACGCCCTCGATGTCCTCGACACCACCGGCGTGCTGGCCGGCATCCAGAGCCGCCTGCTCTTCGGCCATGGTGGCCTCGTCCTTCTCCTCGGACATACCGATCGGCCCGATGCGCCGACCGTTGAGGAACTGACGGACCACCGGCTCGTCGCTGGTCAGCAGCACTTCGCGGGGGCCGAACATGACCAGGTGCTTGCGGAACAACATGCCCATGTTGTCCGGCACGGTGCGGGCGATGTTGATGTTGTGCGTCACGATCAGGATCGTCGCGTCGATCTGGGCGTTGATGTCCATGATCAGCTGGCTGAGGTAGGCGGTACGGACCGGGTCCAGACCCGAGTCGGGCTCGTCGCAGAGAATGATCTGGGGGTCGAGCACCAGGGCTCGGGCCAGGCCGGCACGCTTGCGCATACCACCGGAGATCTCACCGGGGAACTTCTTCTCGTCGCCGCCGAGACCCACCATCGTCAGCTTCTCCATGACGATGTCGCGGATCTCTTTTTCCTTCTTCTTGGTGTGCTCGCGCAACGGGAAGGCGGTGTTGTCGAAGAGGTTCATCGAACCGAACAGCGCGCCGTCCTGGAAGAGCACGCCGAACAGGGTGCGGATTTCGTAGAGTTCCTTCGCCGAGCACTCGATGATGTCGGTGCCGTCGATGAGGATAGAACCCCGTTCCGGGCGCAGCAGGCCGATGAGGGACTTCAGGAATACCGACTTGCCGGTACCCGACGGGCCCAGCAGCACGCTGACCTCGCCGGCCGGGACCGTGAGCGTGACGTCTTCCCAGATCCTCGAGGATCCGAAGGACTTGGTGAGCCCGTTTACCTCGATCGCGACACCCATGGGAAACCCTTCCGTCGACGCGCGTTTCAGCCACCAGCCCCGTGTGGCTTGAGTCACTGTAGCGCACGCCTGGGGCCGCACATCAGGGTTGTATCGATAACAATCCGTGAGGCTGGATCACTCCGAGGGCGCCCAGTTTCCGTGGAAGCCCATCGGAACCCGTTGCGGCAGCTCTACGGTGGCCATCGTCTCGAGAGTCTGGGCGTCGAGCAACAGCAGCAGGCCCGCGTCGCGGTCGCGCCGGCTGCCCAGACCCATCAGGATTCCGTCGTCTTCGGTGGTGGCCGACGGGTTCGGCACGAATGACATCTCGCCGATCAGAACGTCCGGGTCCAACGGGGCTGTTTGGCTGGAGCCGGTCGCGTAGTCGTGCTTGTAGACCTGTGTCGACATCTCGTACGCGCCGCCGGCGAGGTAGCCGCCGTCGACGCCGAGGGTGTAGCCGAACCGGTGCCGGCCGCCCAGCACGGTCTCGTTGATCCGGGGGAACTCCTGGGGACGGTCGTCGCGGCACTCGCTGCTCACCGCGCCAGTGGCCAGGTTGATCGTCCAGCGATCCAGGGTAGGTTTGCTGTCCCCGGGGCCACGCAGGTCGTGGTCGAACATCCGCGAGTAGCGCACCACGTCCAGGATCAGCAGCTCGGTGCCGTCACGATCCTGGCTGTAGGCATTGAGCGGATGGAACACGTAGCACGGCTCGATGTCGAACCACCGGACGTCTTTGGCGCCGCCTTCCCGCGGGAGGACGCCGATGCGCGCCGGATAATCGGCGTTCCAGCGATACGGCATCTTGTGCATGGGCTGCCGGTTCCGGTTGAGCATCGCGGCGATCGGGTTGGGCACCCGAACCCGTCCCAGCAGCGACTGCACCACCAGCCGAGCCGGCGCACTGAGCGTGCGCGGCACGTTGGTGGGCATCACCTGCGCGGCATCGAACGTCACGGGTAGGTCGTAGATGACGACGTACTTGTCGGTCAGGGAGAAGTCGTGCATCATCGGCGACCCGCTGACCTCGATGTCCACCGTGCGACGGGCCCGACCGTCGGTGTCGATCACCGAGTACTGCACGGTGCGCCCGCGGGTGAAGGCATAGGACAGCGCGTGCAGTTCGCCCGTCGCGGGGTCGCGGTGCGGATGAGCGGTGTAGCCGCCGAACACGGTTCCGTCGAAGTCGCACGGCGCTACCGTGTCCAGTTCGTCGGTCAGCTCGTAGTTGGCCCCGCCGCCTTCGACGAGCGCCAGCGTCTTGCCCGCGTGGCTCAGCGCGTTGGTGTTGGGACCCACCGACAACATTCCGGCCCGCGGGTCCAGTCCCGTGGGCGCCGGCTCGCCCAGCGCGGCGCATACGGCAGGTGTCCGCACCCAGCGGTTGCGGTACCAGGCGGCCTTCCCGTCGCGCAGCGCGACGCCGTGCACCATCGCGTCGCCACTGAACCAGTGGTAGACAGCCGGGTTGACCTCGGCGACGGGATTGGGCCCGTTACGTAGATACCGTCCGGTCAGGTGCTCGGGGATGTGCCCGGTGACCTCGAGGTCGGTCACGGTCATTTCGGCGCTTACTGGGGCCAGGAACCCGCTGAGATACGGGTTCCCGGCTTTGGTCGTCTGCATGGCCGTCATGTCTGAGCTCCTATAACATCGTTATTACGCCGTTATCGAGACCGTACGCCGCCGGGGAGGAGATGGCAATATTGTTTGCGAGATGACTTCGACCCAGCGCAGCGTCCGGGACGAGATGCTGCATGCCGCGGTGGAACTGCTCAACGAGCACGGGCCCGACGCACTGCAGACCCGGAAAGTGGCCGGCGCCGCGGGCACGTCGACGATGGCGGTGTACACGCATTTCGGTGGGATGCGCGACTTGATCGCCGCGGTCGCGCAAGAGGGATTACGCCAGTTCGATGCTGCGTTGACGGTGCCTGCGACGGACGACCCGGTAGCCGACCTGATGGCCGTCGGCGCCGCCTACCGGCGGTTCGCGATCGAGCGCCCGCACATGTATCGGCTGATGTTCGGCAGCACCAGCGCCCACGGCATCAATGCGCCGACCGGCAATGTGCTGACGCTCACGATCGCCGAGATCGAGCAGCACGAGCCCAGCTTCGCTCACGTGGTGCGCGCCGTGCACCGATCGATACTGGCCGGCCGGATCACCGCTTGTCCGGCGGACGACGACGCGGCGGTGGTGGCGACGGCCGCCCAGTTCTGGGCGCTCATCCACGGCTTCGTGATGCTCGAACTGGCCGGGTTCTACGGCGACTCGAGCGTCAGCGGCTCGGCGCTGGTTCCGGTGCTGGCCGCGGTGACCACTAATTTGCTTGTCGCTCTTGGCGATTCAGCGGAACAGGTGCACCGGTCGCAGCAGGAGCTCCGAGGCTGAGCAGACGCAAAAGCCCCCAAATCCTTGCGGAAATGGGGGCTTTTGCGTCTGCTCGGCAGAGTTACTTGACGGTGACGCTGGCGCCGGCGGCCTCGAGCTTGGCCTTGGCCTCGTCGGCGGCCTCCTTGGCGACCTTCTCGAGCAGCGGCTTGGGCGCGCCGTCGACCAGGTCCTTGGCCTCCTTGAGGCCCAGGCCGGACACGATCTCGCGGACCACCTTGATGACGCCGATCTTCTTGTCGCCGGCGGCCTCGAGGATCACGTCGAACTCGGTCTGCTCCTCGGCGGCCTCAGCTGCTGCGCCACCACCGGCCGGGCCGGCCGCGGCGACGGCGACCGGGGCGGCCGCGGTGACCTCGAAGGTCTCCTCGAACTTCTTGACGAAGTCGGAGAGCTCCAGCAGGGTCATTTCCTTGAAAGCGTCGAGCAGTTCGTCGCTGGACAGTTTTGCCATGGTTTGGGACCTTCCTGATCTCTTGGGGTTTGTCGGGGTTGGTAGTTGTTATTCGGCTTCGGCAGGTGCCGCGGCGGCTGCCGGGGACTCGGAGTCCTTCTTCTCTTGCAGTGCGGCCAACAGTCGGGCCATCTGCGACGCGGGCGCGTTGAACAACCCGGCGGCCTTGGCGAGGTTGCCCTTCATCGCGCCGGCCAGCTTGGCCAGCAGCACCTCGCGGGATTCCAGGTCGGCGATGCGCTCGACCTCGGCGACGGACAGCGCGTGACCGTCCATGTAACCGCCCTTGATGACCAGCGCCTTGTGCTCCTTGGCGAAGGTCTTCAGCGCCTTGGCGGCGTCGACCGGCTCACCGGTGACGAACGCGATGGCGGTGGGGCCGGCGAACAGTTCGTCGAGCCCTTCGATACCGGCCTCGGACGCGGCCCGCTTGATCAGCGTGTTCTTGGCCACCGCGTAGGTCGCCGACTCGCCCAGCGACCGGCGCAGCTCGGCCAGATTGGCGACGCTCAGGCCGCGGTACTCGGTGATGACGGTTGCGCTCGAACTCTTGAACTGTTCGGCGATGTCGGCGACGGCGGTGGCCTTGTCAGCCCGGGCCATGCATGCCTCCTGATAAGTGTGTGGACTCGGGGTCTCTGCCACCGGCGAAAACAACTGACGCCCCGGCGCAGGATGCGGCCGGGGCGTCTACAGGCGCCGACACACGGGCCGGCGGAAGTGCCTCGTCCTCCTGCGTGGGCCGCCGGGATGTTCCCGGACCTTCAACCGATTGCTCGGTGACCGACGGTCTTCGGTGGATCGGGCACCACCTTAGCGTGGCGTCGTCCGATCAGCCAAAACGGCCGCGTCAGACAGTCAGCCGGACGCGCCAGGCCACCACACCGACCGTCGAGTGCGACATATGCGACAGTCCCGCGGCGTGTCTCGTCGTGGAATTCACACTCGTGGTGGGCTGTGGCGTTATAGCCCGGCGAGCCGGGCCGCTCCGATTAATCCGGCGTCGCCGCCCAACTCGGCCGGGGCCACCTTCAACCCGCGCAGAAAGTCCAGCCCGGTGTGGTCGGCCAGCGCCGCGCGCAGCGGATCGAACAGCAAAGCACCGGATTTGGCCACTCCCCCGCCGATCACGACCAGGTCGAGGTCGCACACGGCGCCCACCGACCCGATCATGGCCGCAAGCGCCCGGGCGCCCCTGGCGAAAGCGGCCAAGGCCACCGCATCCCCCGCCGCGGCGGCGTCGGCCAGTTCCTTCGCGCCGGCTGCCGGGGAAGCCGACCAGCCGTTCTCCCGTGCCCAACGGGTCATCGACGGACCGGATGCGACCGTCTCGACGCACCCGCGACCCCCGCACGCGCATCGTCTGCCGTCCGGCTCGACGGCGACGTGGCCGACGTGACCGGCGTTGCCGGTGCGCCCGTCGTACGGAATGCCGTCGAGCACCAGGCCGCCGCCCACTCCGGTGGACACCACCATGCCGAGCAGAAAACCGGCGCCCCGTCCGGCACCCAGCCAGTGCTCGCCCAGTGCCATGCAGACGCCGTCGCCGCCCAACCGCACGGCAATCCCGGGCAGTGCGTCGCTCACCCGATCGCGCAGCGGGAATCCGCGCCAGGCCGGGATGTTGATCGGGCTGACGGTGCCGGTGGCCAGGTCGACGGGCCCGGCCGACGCGATGCCCACCGCCTCGACCACCCCGCCCGCGGCGCCGACCGCATCGGCGACCATCGCGGCAACCGTATCCCAAACCTGTTCGGCAGCAACATCTTTCGGGGTGGGACGCTTGTCGTTGTACACCAGCAACCCGGGGGCGGCCGGGTCGGCGAGGGCGGCGGCGATCTTGGTGCCGCCGATATCAAGGCAGAGGGTCAGCATCAGTGTCGGTGGGTGTTGTCGGGTTGGCGAGGATCTCCAGGATGCTCGTAGCCGGGCGACAGATGAACCAGCGCCGCCCGGCGCGCGTCCAGCCAGACGCGAAAGGCACGCCTGCGCGCGGCGCCCAGCAGGTGTTCGGTAACGGCCACCCGCACCTGATCCAGAGGTGGGACGGCTGGCGCCGGCACCCGCCAGCCCCGTCCGACCGACCGCGACGGCGCGAACCGCGTCGGGTTGCGCCGGTGGTAGTCGACGACGGCGTCGTCGCTGACCACGACGCCGGCGGTGACGTCGACGAACAATGCGCGTGCCCGCGGGTCAGTCAGCGCCGCGGCCGCGACGCTGCCGATCTCCAGTCGGGCAGTCACGTCGGGCAGGAGTTCGGCTTCGGTCGGGACAGGCACGCCGCTGAGGCCACGCGCGGACGCTTCTGCCTCGACCACCCGCTCGGTCACGATCAGTTGGGTCAGCCAGCGCCGCAGCTGACGGCCCTCGCTGGTGCCGGCGGCCGGTAGCATCGCGGCCCGCGTTCCCCCACGCAGCCGTGCCTCGCGCGCGTCGACTTCGGCCTCTGGAACCGGGGTGCCGGCGACGGTCGCCACCACGTGTCTCGTCACTCTGCGCCGGTCCTCCTCATCGCTGTCGTCACCGTCACCTTGGCCGCGGGTGAATAGATCAGCCGGCCCGCGCAGCCGACCCGGACCAGCGCCCACCACTGTCCGGGGTCCTGCCACGCCGGCGGCGTCACGTCGAAGACGAGTCGGACGGTGCCGTTCGCCGGCAGCGTAGCGCCGAGCGCGGCCGGGCCCATCCACTCCCAGGTCCCCCACGGACTGATCAGGTGTGCTTCGGCGGCGAGGTCGGCGCCGGCGTGGCTGCCGATCGTGATGGCCAGGTGCGTCGCCGCGCCGGCAGCCAGTTCGACGTCGGCCGGACCGTCGACGAGATAGATGAGCTCGCGATCGTCGGCTCCGACGGTCACGACGGCGACGTCCTCGACCGCCTGCCGCCATGCCGGCGGCACTCCGGTGCCGGTGACCCGTAGCTGCGCACGGATCGGATACCTGCCCGCCGGCGTGTGGGCCGGGATGGTCAGCACGACATCGGTTTCCAGGTGCCCGCCCGGCTCCAGCGAGAACGGCAACTCGGACGGCTGGGCGGTCCAGCCGTCTGGGCAACGTATTTCGACTTTGCCGCCCAGCACCGCATCGGTGCAGTCGCTGGCCGCGGTCAGACGCAGCACCGGATGGTCGGCGCTGAGCTGCGTCGGATGCAGATGGGCGACGGCCGGGAGTCCGCCCAGCGGCGCGGGGCCGCGGTTGTGCAGCCAGTACCGGGCATACAGCGGCTGGGCGAGCTCGGCCTGCGGTGCCAACTCGCCTGCCTCGACCGGCACGTCGGGCCTCTCGAGGCGGGCGAGCACGGTCGCGACCTGATAGCCGTGCAGCTGGATCGTCCGGCTGCGACGCTGCGGTTGTTCCAGCAGGTCCGCTTGCCGCAGTGCACGCAGTTCACCCACATCCGAGCCGATCTCGACCCGGGCCGGCGAACCGGTCGCCTCGACCAGCCGCAGCGCGATTTCGTCCGGTACGACGGGATGGGCACTACCCGAGGTGAGCGGGTTGCCGGCAACCTTGAGCGCACCCAGTTGCACGGAGTCCGCGGGTTCGATCCGCAGCAGCGAGCCGACCGGAGCCAGCGCGCCGTGCCGATCGACCGGGGATACCGCGACCAACGGGTTGGAGAACTGCGCACTGCGCGCCGGCAGCCCCACCCGCCGCCAGTCACCACTGCCGCAGACCAGCGCGTAGTCGAAATCGTGTGTCCAGTGCTGCAATTGGAAGTTGGAGCCGTCCGGTGCGGTGCGGCGCGGATCGTCGATCCAGATCCCCGACGGCCAGCCGGTGCAGGACCGCATCAGGGCGGTGTGCAGGGTGCCTTCGGTGTCGACCGCGAAACTCGGCACCCCGCGGTTGAGGAGCGCGACGGTGTAGTCCTCGAAGGTCCCGGCACCTGAGGGGACCCGCTGGTCCACAAGGATCTCGGCGTCGCCCAGGTCGCGCACCACGGACTTCACGGCGACCGCCAGGCTTGCGTCGTCGCGCCCGTCGATCACCAGAACGGGCAGCGCATCAGCGGCCCGCAGATCGGCGTCGGGCACCCAGACCGCGGCCAACTCCGTCGCCGCCGGCACCCAGACCCGCGCTTTGCCGGTCTTGGCCAGCTGACGATTGAGTTCAGCGGTGTAGGCCGGGTCCGCTTGGGCCAGCACCGATTTCGTGAACGCGTTGCGGTCGGGGCCGCCCAGCGTGATCCGCGCGTCGGGCAGGTTGGAGTCGACGTCGAGGTGGCCGTAACGGGGTCGGTCGGCGCCACTGCAGGTGGCGGTGACGCCGGCGCGGACCAGCGCCACCGCCAGGTCGCGCGCCAGCGGGCCGGAGTCGGCCTCCGAGGGCGTGATCACCTCGGCGACCGACAGCGCCCGCGTTGCGGCACTGTTTTTAAAGCGCACCCGAACCGCCGAGGACAACCCGAACCAGCCGTAGGCCGGGTTGTCCAGCGTCCACAGGTGCTGGGCGGTGTCCATCGAGCGGTCGCCGTCGTGCAGCAGCGCGAAGCCGCGCCCGACGACGGCGTCGCCGACCTCGCTGACCGGCATGGCGCCCGGCACCGGGCACGGCCAACGCAGACGCAACAGCTGGTCTTCGCCGGTGAAGTCGTGGACGGTGGTGCGACAGTCCAGCCGGTCGACGCCGCGCCACAGGGTCAGGGTCTGGGTGTAGCGCAACAGGGTGCCGATCCGGCCCTGCACGACCAGCCGCTGACCGAGCGGCCCGGCGAAGGCCTGCACGGTCGCGGGCGCTTCCGACGATCCGACAACCGGCCCTATGGGAAGCAGATGCCACGGCCCCTCGCCCTGGCTGGGGTGCGCCGGATATTCCTCGTAGACGGCCAGTTCGTTGCCGACCCGGCCGTCGGCAATCAGCTCGCGGCCCTCGTGCACCAACGAGTCCACCCCGCCGCCGCGCTGCGGGTCCACGGTCACCCGGTAGTGCTCGTTGGCGATTCGCGCACCGGTGACCGGCCGCCAACCCCGCCGCTCGCCACGCCCGGCGACCAGCCGATACGTCCGCCAGCCCAGAGGCGGCACCGCAGCCAGCCAGGTGACCGACCGCCCGTCGTCTTCCACGTGCGCCGCTACCTCAGCGCCTTCGTCGTCCAGCACACCCGCACAGGGCTCAACCATTCGGATGGTCACGACGTCCGTGCGTGACTGGGTCAGCGGGTTCCAGACCACCACCGAGTCGCGGTGGCGGGCCGCCGCGGCGGAGAGCAACCGCAACGAGTTGTCCCGCGCGGCGCGTCCCAGCTCCCACGCGTCGCGCCAACCGGTCAGCAGGTCGAGATACACCTGGTCGGATTCCGAGCCGGTGATCGCGTCATGATGAGCCCCGTACGCCAACTGCACCCAGGCCTTGGCGAACGCCGCCTGCGGGTATTCGGCGCCGGTCAGCAATGCGGCGAACACAGCGAAACGCTCGGCGTCCAGGACCAGGTTCTCCGCGGCGCGGTTGGCCTGTTTGGTGTCGATGAACGACACGTCCTTGCCGGTGTAGATCGGGTTCATGTCCCGGGTCTGCGGCGAGGGCACCGCGTCGCGTTCGGCCAGCTCGGCGCGGACCGCGGAGAAGAACTCGCGCGGCAACGCGCACACGAACCGCGGCCAGGTGTAGCGGGCGGCCCAGTCGCGGTGGATCTCGGTGACCCACTTGTTCGGTGGGGTGTAGTCGGTTCCCACCGGCAGCAGCACATTGCGCGTCAGAGCCACCTTCTTGAGCCGGTCAAACAGCGCGTACGTCGCCTCCTCGGCTTCCCCGAGCGTCGTCGCCGAGTCCATCCACCAGCCCGCCGAATAGTGGGCCGGCATGTAGTGGGTGAGCAGTCCCCGCCCGGACGGCGAGATCCATTCGAACTCGCTGGAGAACTGCATGCGCTCCATGCCGTCCTGCCCCGGACCCCACTGGTGATGCGGACCCCGCGCCCACGAACTCGAGGTCAGTCCGGCGTCGGCGGCCATGCCGGGGAATTGCGGGTCGTGGCCGAAGACGTCGAGCTGCCACGCGGTGGCCGGGTCGGCGCCCAATACGTCGCGTTGAAAACCGATGCCGTGCAGCAGGTTTCGGACGGTGGTCTCCGGACTCGTGAGGTTGGTGTTCGGTTCGTTGTAGGTGCCGCCCATCACCTCGACCCGGCCTTCGGCGAAAAACCGGCGCAGGTCGGCGCGGTCCTCGGGGCGGGTGTCCCAGTAGGGCTTGAGGTAGTCGACCTCGGCGAGGACGAACTTGTATTCGGGCTCGCGGCGCGCCATCTCCAGATGCGCGTGGACCAGTTCGAAGCCGTTGGTCTGCCGGGCCCGTCCGGGCGGATCCTCCGCCCATTCGCTGGTGTAGGCGCCCTGGGTGTTCCACCACACCGGGTCGTAGTGGAAGTGGCTGATCATGAACATCGTCCAGCCCGGCTCGGCCACCACGAACTCGAACGGCAGGCCCCCCGCCCGAGCTGCGCGCCGTTGTCCGACGACCGGACCATCCACCGTCACCGGAACCTCGACGACCCCGGCACCGGGCTCGACGACCACGTCGCCGCGCAGCCCGTCGCCCTCGATGCGCAGCGTGGTCGGTTCGGTGCAGTGCGCGACGGTCACCCGCACCAACTGCACCGGGGCGTCCGGCGGCCCGACGAACAGCTCGGTCGATTCCGCCGAAACAACCTGCATGACAGCACCTTACGGCGGCCCGCCGACACGGTGTAGACGTTCGGCGAGCGCGCGTGCCGGTCTGCCTCGGTCAGCGGACCGAACATGTCCGCTGTGGGTGCCAGACTCGACGGCATGGCAGACCTGACCTCCCAGCTCGCCGACCAACTCGACGTGCATTGGCACACCCAACTGCGCCCCCGCCTGACCGGCTTGACCGACGACGAATACTTCTGGCAGCCGGCGCCCGACTGCTGGACGATCCGCCAGGACGGCGGAATCGACTTCGCCTACCCGCCGCCCGACCCGGCGCCGGTCACGACGATCGCCTGGCGCCTGGCGCATGTGATCGTCGGGGTGTTCGCCATGCGCAACCACAGTCACTTCGGCGCTCCGCCGGCCGACTATCAGAGTTGGCCCTACGCCACCGACGCCGCCACCGCGCTGCGCCAGCTCAACGAGACCTACGCGGCCTGGCTATCCGGCGTGAGATCGTTGTCCGCGGCAGACCTGAACCGCCCGTGCGGACCGGCCGAAGGCGCGTACGCCGAATATCCGATGCTCGCGCTGGTCCTGCACATCAACCGGGAAGCAATTCATCACGGCGCCGAAATCGCCTTGCTGCGCGACCTCTACGCGCACACCATGCACCAGCACACCAGGGAGGACTGAGCCATGCCCGCACTCGCTGCACCGGTGACCGACGAACGCGACGCCCTGCGTGAATTCGTGGCCTACCACCAGAGCGCCTACTTCGCGGTGTCCTACGGACTCACCGATGAGCAGGCCCGGTCCACGCCGTCGGCCAGCGCACTGTCGGTCGGCGGTCTGATCAAGCACGCCACCGGCATGCAACGCGTGTGGATGGCACGGGTCGCCGCGGCACCCGGTGAGCCCGCAAAAGACACCCGGCCGTTCGAAGTCCGTGCCGAAGAGTTCCAGGCCGAGTACGTGATGGGCGCCGACGAGACATTGGCGGAGCTGCTGAACGCCTTCGCGGAACAGAACGCCGTGACGTTGCGCCTGGTCGAGACGGTCGATCTCGACCTACCCGTCCCGGTGCCGCAGGACGCGCCCTGGTTTCCCAAGGACTTCCCGGCCTGGTCGGTGCGCTGGGTGATCCTGCACATCATCAACGAGTTGGCCCGGCACTCCGGGCACGCCGACATCGTGCGGGAAAGCATCGACGGTGCCACCATGTACGAGCTGATCGCCGGGCTGGAGAACTGGGAACCGCAACCCTGGCTCACCCCGTGGCGCAAGCCTTGATTGGCGCAGCCCTACACCGAGCGTGTAGTCAGTGCGAAATCCGGGCCCGGATTTCGCAGCAGCGGCACGTTCGGCGACCGCGTAACGGCTCGTGAGCGCCGTCACGCAAATTTAGAGTTGACCTCCCCGGTTTGGCACACTGCTGGGATGAGTTCCACAAAGCATCGCGATGTGGCCAAACTCGACCGGGTGCCGTTGCCGGTCGAGGCGGCCCGGGTAGCTGTCACCGGTTGGCAGGTCACCCGCACCGCCGCTCGTGTGGTCACCAAGCTGCCGGCCAAGGGGCCGTGGCAACAGAAAGTCATCAAAGAAATCCCGCAGGCTTTTGCCGACCTGGGTCCCACTTACGTCAAGTTCGGGCAGATCATCGCCTCCAGCCCGGGCGCGTTCGGCGAATCGCTGTCGCGTGAATTCCGCGGACTGCTGGACCGGGTGCCGCCGGCCGACACCGACCAGGTGCACAAGTTGTTCGTCGAGGAGCTCGGCGACGAGCCCGCGAACCTGTTCGCCAGCTTCGATGAACAGCCGTTCGCCTCGGCGTCGATAGCCCAGGTGCACTACGCGACGTTGAAGACCGGCGAGGAGGTCGTGGTCAAGATCCAGCGGCCCGGCATCCGCCGTCGGGTCGCCGCCGACCTGCAGATCCTGCAGCGTTTCGCCCAGGCCGTCGAACTCGCCAAGTTGGGCCGGCGGCTCTCCGCGCAGGACGTGGTCGCCGACTTCTCCGACAACCTGGCCGAGGAGCTGGACTTCCGGCTCGAGGCGCAATCGATGGACGCGTGGGTTTCGCATCTGCACACCTCGCCGCTGGGCAAGAACATCCGGGTGCCCCAGGTGCACTGGAACTTGACCAGTCAGCGGGTCCTGACGATGGAGCGGGTGCACGGCATCCGGATCGACAACGTCGCCGCCATCCGCAAGGCCGGGTTCGACGGCACCGAACTGGTGAAGGCCCTGCTGTTCAGCCTGTTCGAGGGCGGGCTGCGGCACGGCCTGTTCCACGGCGACCTGCACGCGGGCAACCTGTACGTCGACGACCAGGGCCGCATCGTGTTCTTCGACTTCGGGATCATGGGCCGCATCGACCCGCGCACCCGATGGTTGCTGCGGGAACTGGTGTACGCGTTGCTGGTCAAGAAGGACCACGCCGCGGCGGGCAAGATCGTCGTGCTGATGGGGGCCGTCGGAACGGTCAAACCCGAAGCCCAGGCCGCCAAGGACCTGGAGAAGTTCGCCACCCCGCTCACCATGCAGTCGCTGGGCGACATGTCCTACGCCGACATCGGCCGCCAGTTGTCTGCCCTGGCCGACGCCTACGACGTCAAGCTGCCCCGTGAGCTGGTGCTGATCGGAAAGCAGTTCCTCTATGTGGAGCGCTACATGAAGTTACTGGCGCCCAAATGGCAGATGATGTCCGACCCGCAGCTGACCGGGTATTTCGCCAACTTCATGGTCGAGGTCAGCCGCGAGCATTCCTCCGATCTCGAGGTCTGACCGCATGGAAGTTCGCAGCGGCACCGCGATCTCCGGTGATGTGAAGCTCTACTACGAGGACATGGGTGATCCCGAGCATCCGCCCGTGCTGCTCATCATGGGCCTGGGCGCCCAGATGCTGTTGTGGCGGACCGGGTTCTGCGAGCAACTCGTCGACCAGGGTCTGCGGGTGATCCGCTTCGACAACCGCGACGTCGGCCTGTCCACCAAGACCGGACGGCACAAGTCCGGTCAACCGCTGCCGGTCCGGATGGCGCGGTCGTGGCTGGGTCTGCCCAGCCGGGCCGCGTACACGTTGGAGGACATGGCCCAGGACGCCGCGGCCCTGCTGGATCACCTCGACATCGAGCACGCGCACATCGTCGGTGCGTCGATGGGCGGCATGATCGCCCAGGTCTTCGCGGCACGCTTCGCCGAGCGCACCAAGACGCTGGCCATCATCTTCTCCAGCAACAATCAGCGCTTCCTGCCGCCGCCCGCGCCGCGCGCGCTGTTGTCGCTGATCAAGGGTCCCTCGCCGAACTCGCCGCGCGACGTCATCATCGACAACTCAGTGCGGGTCAGCAAGATCATCGGCAGCCCGCGCTACTTGGCGCCCGACGAGGAGCTCCGCGCCGACGCCGCCGAGAGCTACGACCGCAACTATCACCCGTGGGGCATCGCGCAACAATTCAGCGCGATCCTGGGCAGCGGCAGCCTGCAGCCCTACAACCGGCGCATCGTCGCCCCGACCGTCGTGATTCACGGCCGGGCCGACAAACTGATGCGCCCCTTCGGGGGACGGGCGATCGCACGCGCGATCGACGGTGCCCGATTGGTGTTAGTCGACGGAATGGGCCATGATTTGCCGAAGCAGTTGTGGGATCGCGTCATCGGTGAACTCACGAGCAATTTCGCTGCAGCCGGCAGGGCGCAGGGCGGATAAATGGTTCCGTTCTCCCTGCTCGGCGCCGCGTGCGACATTGTTACCGTTGGAACAGGAGGTTGTCTGACATGGCCGAATTGAAGCCGTATTACGAAGAGTCCCAGGCGACGTACGACATTTCCGACGACTTCTTCCGGCTATTCCTGGACCCCAACATGGTCTATACCTGCGCGTACTTCGAGCGCGACGACATGACGCTGGAAGAGGCGCAGCTCGCCAAGTTGGATCTGGCCCTGGACAAGCTCAAACTCGAGCCGGGTATGACGTTGCTGGACGTCGGTTGCGGCTGGGGCGGCGCGGTGGTCCGCGCGCTGACGAAGTACGACGTCAACGTCATCGGCATCACCTTGAGCAAGCACCACGCCGCGCTCAGCCAGCAGCGGCTGGCCGCGATACCCACCGAGCGACGCGCCGAGGCACGTCTGCAGGGCTGGGAGGAATTCGACGAGAAGGTGGATCGAATCGTCAGCTTCGAAGCCTTCGACGCGTTCAAGAAGGAACGCTGGCCGGCGTTCTTCGACCGCTCCTACGAGATCATGCCCGACGACGGCCGGATGCTGCTGCACAGCATTTTCACCCACGAGCAGACCTACTGGCGTGACCACGGCATCACCGTGACCATGAGCGATTTGCGGTTCTTCCGTTTCCTGGCGACCGAAATCTTCCCCGGCGGGGGCATGTGCGGCGAAGTCGACATCATCGACAACGCCAAGAACAGCGGGTTCTCGGTCGACGAAATTCAATACCTGCAGCCCCATTACGCGCGGACGTTGGACATGTGGGCGGCCAATCTGGAAGCCAATCGCGAGCAGGCAATCGCCGTGCAGTCGCAGGAGGTCTACGACCGCTTCATGCGTTACTTGACCGGCTGCGCGGGCCTTTTCCGCAAGGGCCTTTCCAACGTCGCCCAATACACCCTGATCAAATAGCGCTCTCCCCCACGGCAACCAGGCCGCCGGGCGCACAAATAGACCGTTCTACCTGGTAGGACGGGTTCTCAGTTTAGTGATGCAACGCTGCATCGGATAGCATGCCTCCTGCATGCTCGGGGGGTTTGCAAACGTTTTGCATGCGACCGCGGACCGCGGCGGTCCAGAAAGGCACACAAAAATCATGGCCGAGCAATTGAAGCCGCACTTCGACGACGTGCAGGCACATTACGACTTATCCGACGACTTCTTCCGGCTGTTCCTGGATCCCACCCAGACCTACAGCTGCGCCTACTTCGAGCGTGACGACATGACGCTGGAAGAGGCGCAGATCGCCAAGATCGACCTGGCGCTGGGCAAGCTGGGCTTGCAGCCCGGCATGACGCTGCTGGACGTCGGTTGCGGCTGGGGCGCGACCATGCGCCGCGCGATCGAGAAATACGACGTCAACGTCATCGGGCTGACCCTGTCCAAGAACCAGGCCGCGCACGTGCAGCAGACGTTCGACGAGCTGGACACCGAGCGCAGCCGGCGGGTGCTGCTGGAGGGTTGGGAACAGTTCGACCAGCCCGTCGACCGGATCGTCTCGATCGGCGCGTTCGAGCACTTCGGCCACGACCGCTACGACGACTTCTTCGCGCTGGCCCACAAAGTGCTGCCCGACGACGGCGTGATGCTGCTGCACACGATCACCGCGCTGACCGGACCGCAGATGATCGAGCGCGGCATGCCGCTGACCTTCGAGATGGCCCGGTTCACGAAGTTCATCATGACCGAGATCTTCCCGGGTGGCCGGTTGCCGTCGATCGAGAAGGTCGAAGACCATTCGTCGCGGGCCGGTTTCAAGCTGACCCGCCGTCAGTCGCTGCAGCCGCACTACGCCAGGACCCTGGACACCTGGGCCGCCGCGTTGGAGTCGCGGCGCGACGAGGCCATCGAGATCCAGTCCCAAGAGGTCTACGACCGCTACATGAGGTATCTGACCGGTTGCGCTGACTCGTTCCGCACCGGCTACATCGACGTCAACCAGTTCACGCTGGAGAAGTAGCAGCACCGCGCCACCGTCGGATGAGGCAGCCCGGCAGCTCCTTCTGAAAGGAGCTGTCGGGCATTTCTCAGCACCCGGCGGTCACGCGATCGTGATCAATACCAGGGGCCTGCGTAGTTTCCGTTTGGTGCGTAGACCAGTTCAGTGTCGTTGCCGACAGGGCAATGGATCACGTTCTTGCTGAAGCACGACTGATTCCAATCCGGATTCTTGTTATCTATCAGCATCCAGTCGCGGGAGACTCTTAGAAGCGGCACCACTTTCCACCCTGACGACACTTTCTGGGAGGTGGTGATGTCAATGACGGGTCTGTCGGAATCGTTGTCAATATAAAGATACTTGCCAGCAAAGTGAACGGTCTTGATATGCAGATTCTTGACGTCATCGCCGGCGCGGTGGAACACATTACTGTTGGTAGTCAGGTTCAAGACCGTCAAGTAGTCCGCCCCCCATTGCATGAGTAAGTCGTCCCACAGGACCATATTGAACTCGCCGGCAACGTCCTTCATCTTGTTGTCGCGGAAGTCGAAGTAGCCGTACTTGTATGGCCAAGCGGTCCCCACGACGACGACCATCCCGTCGAAGGACATCGGAACACCGCCACTCATGGTCGTGCCGATATTTTCGCCGACCTTGCTGCCGTCCCTGCCATTGAAAAATTCTTCACCGGCTTCGCGGTCTGCGCGGAATCTGCCGAATCCGGCATAGTTGTGCCAACAGTTGCCGGCGCGGTTGTCAATGGTGCAGGTGAACGTCGTTTTCAGGGTTGCGCCATCGAAGCCGAGTAAGCCGCCGGATGTCTCGGCATAGAATCCATAATTCGACGGAGAGATTGCTCGCACGGTCACGTCTGACGGCCAAGGCGCTGTCTGCGGGGGCGCCGACGTGAAGGGATCGAAAGCGACGATCGAAGTGGATCGCCGTTCTGGAGTCAAACCCTCCGACGGTATCGACAACGTGGTCACATAAAACACCCGAGTATGATCTTCATCGCCGCCGACGGTGCAGCCATATCCCACCAACTTCTGCCCAGCAGGTATCGTGGGCACCGGCAACGCGACGAATTGACCGGCCTTGGGATTGAAAATCTGACCGGATTTATCGAATTTCAAATCGTCGCCAGTAGCGAACCTGTTCTCACACCCGCTGTAAATCGTCCCAGGCCCAACGATGCCGCCGGTTGGAACGCGCAGGGCTTTGGGTGTCGTAGTTGTCGCCGGCGGCGCGGAAGTCACAGCAGGACGGGTCGAAGAAATAGATGCCGAAGACGACCCGGGCGTCGCAGGCTTCCCGCCGCCGCAGGCCGTGGTTCCGCACATCAAAGTGATGCCTACAGTTACGATCACGGCGAGGCGTCGCAGGAAATCGTTCTCAAGCACGGGCTGATCCGGCCTTTCGCGGCGGGGCGCTTATCGGGCTCCCCGATGGTACTGGCGCGGCAGCTGCGGTCTGCTGCGGGTCCGGTGCGCCGGTACTGGTTCGCGCGAAAGCCGCCGAACAGGCTTTCCAAATACGAAGGATGGGCCTGCCCCCGTGTAGGGTGCCGTGGAAGGGCACCTCGCTGGGGGGTGAGCTGTCCCATCGGGAGGACATATGGCGGATACGTACACGCGCGCCGGAAGTCTGCGATCCAATTCAGACGACGTCCAGGCGCACTACGACCTGTCCGACGAGTTCTTCGCGCTGTTCGTCGATCCGACACGCACTTACAGTTGCGCGTACTTCGAGCGCGAGGACATGGACCTGCACCAAGCCCAGCTCGCCAAGATCGACCTGGCGCTGGGCAAGCTTGGGCTAGAGCCAGGCATGACATTGCTGGACGTCGGTTGCGGCTGGGGCCCGGTGTTGAAGCGCGCGCTCGAGAAATTCGACGTCAACGTGATCGGACTCACGCTGTCGAAGAACCAGCACAACTATTGCCAGCAGCTGCTTGACCAGGTCGACACCAACCGCTCACACCGGGTGTTGCTGAGCGACTGGGCCGATTTCGACGAATCGGTGGACCGGATCGTCACCATCGAAGCCGTCGAGCACTTCGGTTTCCACCGCTACGACGACTTCTTCAAGTTCACCTACGAGGCCCTGCCCGACGACGGCGTCATGCTGCTGCACGTGATCACCGGCTTACATCCGCGCGAGATCATGGCGCGCGGCATGCCGTTGACCATGGAGTGGGCGAAGTTCATGAAGTTCATCATCACCGAGATCTTCCCGGGTGGCCGGCTGCCCATGATCGAGAAGGTCGAAGAGCACGCGGCGAAGGTCGGGTTCAACGTGACCCAGATCCAATCGCTGCAGCTCGATTTCGCCCGGACGCTGGACTTTTGGGGCGAGGCGCTGGAGGCGCACCGCGACGAGGCCATCGCTATCCAGTCGGAGGAGGTCTACGACCGGTACATGAAGTACCTGACCGGTTGTGCCAAGGCGTTTCGCATCGGCTATATCGACTGCAACCACTTCACCCTGGCGAAGTAGACTTTCTGCCAACGACGGGCACCCTCGCGTCATTGATTACCGCCTCGACAAACCATACGGTTGGCATTCCAGCCGAGGCTCGCGCGTGCGCTCATCGCATGAACACGATCCAGGAGAAGAAAGACGAGAATGGCCGAGAACCCGCTTAGCCCGACGAAGACGCGCGAGAGAAACTTTCAGGACATCCAGGCGCACTACGACGTCTCCGACGACTTCTTCGCCCTGTTCCAGGACCCGACCCGCACCTACAGCTGCGCCTACTTCGAGCCGCCGGACATCTCACTCGAGGAAGCTCAGATCGCCAAGGTCGACCTGAACTTGGACCAACTGGACCTCAAGCCGGGCATGACCCTGCTGGACATCGGCTGCGGCTGGGGCACCACGATGAAGCGCGCCGTCGAGAAGTACGACGTCAACGTCGTCGGTCTGACCCTGTCCAAGAACCAGCACGCGCGTTCGCAGCAGGTGCTGGACGCCCTCGACACCGACCGGTCGCGACGGGTGCTGCTGCACGGCTGGGAAGACTTCAACGAACCCGTCGACCGGATCGTGTCCATCGAGGCCTTCGAGCACTTCGGGCACGAGAATTACGACGACTTCTTCAAGCGGTGCTTCGACATCATGCCCGAGGACGGCCGGATGACGGTGCAGAGCAGCGTGAGCTACCACCCCTACGACATGGCGGCCCGCGGCAAACGCATCACGTTCGAAACGGTGCGGTTCATCAAGTTCATCGTCACCGAGATCTTCCCGGGTGGCAGGCTGCCCTCCACCGAGATGATGGTCGAGCACGGCGAGAAGGCGGGTTTCACTGTCCCCGAGCCTCTTTCGCTGCGTCCGCACTACATCAAGACGCTGCACATCTGGGGGGACACGTTGGAGTCCAACCGCGAGAAGGCCATCGAGGTGACCTCGGTGGAGGTCTACGAGCGGTACATGAAGTATCTGCGCGGCTGCGAACACTACTTCGACGACGAGATGCTCGACGTCAGCCTGGTCACCTACCTGAAGCCGGGCGCGGCCGCCTGACGCGGCGAGCAGACACAGAATCGCATCGCGGAGGCGAATATCACGCGATTCTGCGTCTGCTCGCGCAGGGAGAGTTATCCCTCGGCGGTGAAGTTGCGCGTGATCGACGGGTCCACCGGGATGCCGGGGCCGGTCGTCGTCGACACGGTCACCTTCTTCAAGTAGCGCCCCTTGGACGACGACGGCTTGTGCCGCAGCACCTCGTCCAGCGCGGCGCCGTAGTTCTCGGCCAGCTTCTTCTCGTCGAACGATGCTTTGCCGATGACGAAGTGCAGGTTGGCCTGCTTGTCGACGCGGAAGTTGATCTTGCCGCCCTTGATGTCTGCGACGGCCTTGGCGACGTCGGGCGTGACGGTCCCGGTCTTGGGGTTGGGCATCAGGCCACGCGGGCCCAGCACCCGGGCGATACGCCCCACCTTGGCCATCTGGTCGGGGGTGGCGATTGCGGCGTCGAAGTCCAGGAAGCCGCCCTGGATCTTCTCGATCAAGTCGTCGCTGCCGACAATGTCAGCACCGGCGGCGACGGCAGCATCGGCCTTCTCGCCGACCGCGAACACCGCGACCCGCGCCGTCTTACCGGTGCCGTGCGGCAGGTTCACCGTGCCGCGGACCATCTGGTCGGCCTTGCGCGGGTCGACGCCGAGCCGGATCGCCACCTCGACGGTTGCGTCCTGTTTGGTCGACGACGTCTCCTTGGCCAGCTTGGCCGCCTGCAGCGGGGTGTAGAGGTTGCTGCGGTCCACCTTCTCGGCGGCCGCGCGGTATGCCTTGCTGTTTTTGCTCATTGACCTGTCCAATCTGTGTTGGGTTCGTGGTTGATCGGGCCGAAGCTGGCCCTCCCACGCGTTCTGATGTGTCGAGAACTATTCGACGGTGATGCCCATCGACCGGGCGGTGCCGGCGATGATCTTGGCGGCGGCGTCGACGTCGTTGGCGTTGAGGTCGGTCTTCTTGGTCTCGGCGATCTCGCGGACCTGGTCCCAGGTGACCTTGGCGACCTTGGTCTTGTGCGGCTCCGCCGAGCCCTTCTGCACGCCGGCAGCCTTGAGCAGCAGCTTGGCCGCGGGCGGCGTCTTCAACGCGAACGTGAAGCTGCGGTCCTCGTAGACCGTGATCTCCACCGGGATCACGTTGCCGCGCTGGTTCTCCGTCGCGGCGTTGTACGCCTTGCAGAACTCCATGATGTTGACGCCGTGCTGGCCGAGCGCGGGACCGACCGGCGGGGCAGGGTTGGCCTGCCCGGCGGTGATCTGCAGCTTGATCAGCCCGACGACTTTCTTCTTCTTCGGGGCCATGAGTGTTCTACGTTCCTTCCTGAATTCGATTGCCCGGCGGGCTAGATCTTGGAGACCTGGCTGAAGGTCAGCTCGACCGGTGTTTCGCGGCCGAAGATGGAGACCAGCACCTTGAGCTTCTGCTGTTCGGCGTTGACCTCGTTGATGGTGGCCGGCAGCGTGGCAAACGGCCCGTCCATCACCGTCACCGATTCGCCGACCTCGTAGTCGACCTCGACGACCGGACGCTCCAGACCGCCCGTTTCCGCCGCTGCGGCGGTGCTCGCCGCACCCTTGGCGGCCTTCTTGGCCGACCCCGGCGGCAGCAGGAACTTCACCACGTCGTCCAGCGACAGCGCCGACGGGCGCGACGTCGCGCCGACGAACCCGGTCACCCCGGGCGTGTTGCGCACCGCGGCCCACGAGTCGTCGGTGAGGTCCATCCGCACCAGGATGTAGCCGGGCAGCACCTTGCGGTTGACCTGCTTGCGCTGGCCGTTCTTGATCTCGGTGACCTCTTCGGTGGGCACCTCCACCTGGAAGATGTAGTCGCCGACGTCGAGGTTCTGCACCCGGGTTTCGAGGTTGGCTTTCACCTTGTTCTCGTAACCCGCGTAGGAGTGGATGACGTACCAGTCGCCGGGCTTGGCGCGCAGCTCCGCTTTGAGCGCGGCGGCCGGGTCGACCTCCTCGGCCGGAGTCGCGGCGTCTTCCGGGGCCTCCTGCACGTCGACCGCCTCACCCGCGGACGTGTCACCGTCGAAGGTAGTCACGGTTTTCAGTCCTCTCTATTACTGGAAAGTCTCAGCCGAACACCAGCAGCACGAGCTTGCTCAAGCCCAGGTCCGCGCCGGATACCAGCGCAACCATGAAGGCCAGGAAGATCAGCACCACCGAGGTGTAGGTGAGCATCTGCTTGCGGTTGGGCCAGATCACCTTGCGCATCTCGGCCACAACCTGCTTGAGATAGTTGTAGACGAAAACGAACGGGTTGACCGTGCTGGACGAACCGGCCTTCTTCGACTTCTTGGCCTTGTCCTTCTGAACCGACTTACCTTTGGCAGTCTTGCCGGTGTCTTTCTTGCCCGACTCCTTCTTGGCGAGGTCGACCGCGGTTGACTCGTCGTCGCCGTCTTCGTCGACCGTCACCGCGCGCTGACGGGACCGCTTGCCCGTCGGCCGTTGCGGCCGCGCCGCTGCCTTGGTCACCACGGCCGTACGACCACCGCTGTCGTCGGTGTCACCGCCGTCGCTTGCGGCGTCGTCGGCAACGTCGCCTTCGTCGCTCACCGCACGCTCCTTCGTTCGTCTGCTGTCCCGCGGGCCGTGCCTCGCGGATGGCCACTCTTCCCAGTGTCCACCATGGCACGACACCCCTCCGGTCCGGCTCCTCCTCAGGCCATGCCGGCCTGCGTCGTCACCAGACGCGTCGTTCAGCAGGGGCGACAGGACTTGAACCTGCAACCTGCGGTTTTGGAGACCGCTGCTCTGCCAGTTGAGCTACGCCCCTTTGCGGGCTTACACGACTCGCGCGCTCCCCGTTCGGTACTGCGAACCGACGGACAGCGCGCTGGTGATGGGAAAACCCGAGGTCCGAGTGTACATCCACGCAGGTCCCAGATACTAATTACGCGGTCCTGACGACCTGGCCCGATTCCTTGTCCCATTTGAGCTGAATCGAGTTGTCGCCTTCGTGGCCCATCAGAGTCGTGTATGCCTCCAAGACCAGAACTCCATCCTGGTTGTGACAGAAGTTCCTGGTGACCACGATGTCGGCGCCGAACCGCTCGTTGACCGATTCGATGCGCAGGCTGCCATAGAGCTTGTCGCCGACCCGCACCGGCGTGTGGTAGACGAACTTCTGGTCGACCTGCACGATCTGCATGGTTTCGAATCCGACGTCGACATTGCGGAAGAAGTCGTCCTGGATGAGCTTCGCCAGGATCGTCACGAAGGTCAGCGGAGCAATGAGGTTGTCGTAGCCGAGTTCGGCGGCCGCCTCCTCGTCGAAGCTGGCCGGGTGGTCGCATTTGGTGGATCGGGCGAACTGACGGACCTGCTCACGGCCCACTTCGAAGTAGTCGGGGTACTCGAACGTCATCCCGCGGATGTCGGTCTTGAGTGCCATCCGCTATGCCAACTTCGCCGAGGCGATGGCCCGGCCGAAAATCTTCTTGCCCCCGGTGGTGGCCGTCAGGGCGATGGTCACCGACTTGCTCTCCGGGTCGACGGACTTGATCCTGCCGCTGAACACCAGCTCGGCGCCCTTGCCGTCGTTGGGCACCGGGACGATCGCGGTGAAGCGCACGTTGTATTCGGTCACGGCACCGGGATCCCCGACCCACGAGGTGACGTAACCGCCGCCGATTCCCATCGTCAACATGCCGTGCGCGATCACGGTGTCCAGCCCCACCACCTTGGCGATCTCGTCGTCCCAGTGAATGGGGTTCAGGTCACCAGACACCCCGGCGTAGTTGACCAGGTCCTGGCGGGTCAGCGGGTAGGTCCGCTCCGGGAGCTGGTCACCCACCTGCACCGAACTGAACTCACGCAGAGCCATCAGAAAATCCCTCTCCGTCCTCGCCGGCGCGACCCGCCAGAGTTGTGTAAGTCTCCTGAACGATCTCACCGGCTTCGTTGGTGATGATGTTCTTGGTCACGATGATTTGCGTACCGTGCGCCTCGCGTACTGAATCTACGGTGACATCGCAATAAAGCTTGTCGCCCGCCACGATCGGACGCTCGAATTTCAGGATCTGGTCGATTTGCACGATCTTCTCGTCGGAGATCGCGATATTCGCGTGATCGAAGAAGGCCGACTGGGCCTTGTACCCGAAGACGCAGATGAAGGTCAGCGGGGCGGTCAGGCCCGAGTAGCCCAGTTCGGCGGCGGCTTCCTCGGTGAAGAATGCGGCGTCGTCGTTCTGAACCGCGACGGCGTACTCGCGGATCTTTTCCCGTTCGACCACGTAATGGTCGGGGTAGCGATAGTGCATCCCGACGATGTCTGCGCTCAACGGCACGGCTTTTGAACCTAACTACTCAGACTGTTGGCACCTGCGCAGTTACCGCGTCTCGCGGTGGCCCTGATGCTTGCCGCAATTCGGGCAGAATTTCTTCAGCTCGAGCCGGTCCGGGTCGTTGCGGCGGTTCTTCTTGGTGATGTAGTTGCGGTGCTTGCACACCTCGCACGCCAGGGTGATCTTCGGCCGGACGTCGGTACTGGAAGCCATGAGTTTTCTCTCTCGAATCTCTTTCGAAGTCCCAATGTTGTCTTGTAGCGATGGCCGGACTCGAACCGGCGACCTAACGATTATGAGTCGTTCGCTCTAACCGACTGAGCTACATCGCCTCTGGTACGTGCCGTCCGCCTTGCTCGGCGTCCGCCGAGCCCCCTAACGGAATCGAACCGTTGACCTTTTCCTTACCATGGAAACGCTCTACCGACTGAGCTAAGGGGGCCGTCACCCGTAGCGACCAGTCGTGCGGGTGCGCTTCAAGGGCTCAAGAGAGGGTACAACCTGGCGCACAACGTCACCAAACCGCCGGTCGGCGACGGGGTCAGACGGAGCCGCTGCTCGGGTGCAGACGCCAGGCACCCATGTCGCTGAACTCGTCGTATTCTTCGTCCTGCGGTTCGTGCTCCATGTTGTCCGCGTCGTCGAGCAAAGCCTTCAGCGCGAGATAGACCGCTTCGCGCGCATCGGCCAGGTGGTGTTTGTGGATGACCTCTTGCAGCAAAGAGTCGTCAACCACGATTTCGACCCTCTTCAGCATGTACCAACTTTACTCACTACGCAGGTGCCCCGCACCTGGTTGAAGGCCAGGTTGAGCCGCATTTCCGGCGCCCCTTACCCTGGTGACGTGCCTGACTCGGAACGCCTCTATTTCCGCCAATTGCTCTCGGGTCGCGACTTCGCCGCCGGCGACCCGATCGCCGCCCAGATGCGCAACTTCGCCTACCTGATCGGTGACCGTCAGACCGGTGACTGCGTCGTGGTCGACCCGGCCTACGCCGCAAACGATCTGGTCGACGCGTTGGAAGCCGACGGCCTGCATCTGTCCGGAGTGTTGGTGACGCACCACCACCCGGACCACATCGGCGGTTCGATGATGGGATTCGAGCTCAAAGGTCTGGCCGAGTTGCTGGAGCGGGTGAACGTGCCGGTGCACGTCAATACCCATGAGGCGCTGTGGGTTTCCCGGATCACCGGCATCCCGATGACTGACCTGACCACCCACGAACACCGGGACAAGATCAGCATCGGCGACATCGAGATCGAGTTGCTGCATACACCGGGTCACACACCGGGCAGCCAGTGTTTCCTGCTCGACGGACGGCTGGTCGCCGGAGACACGCTGTTCCTGGAAGGGTGCGGGCGGACCGATTTCCCCGGCGGCGATTCCGACGAGATGTATCGCAGCCTGCAGCAACTCGCCACGCTCCCGGGTGACCCGACGGTTTTCCCCGGGCACTGGTATGCGGCGGATCCGAGCGCCGCGCTGTCGGAGGTCAAACGCACCAACTACGTGTACCGCCCCGCCAACCTCGACCAATGGCGGATGCTGATGGGCGGCTGACCACTCCGGCGAACACAGAGAATTATTCTGTGCACGGTCGATAGGTCTGGCAGCAATACACAGGAAGCCCCTCTACGATCATCACAGCTATATTCGGCGAGCGGAGGGCGGATTCCATGGGGTGGGTCCAAGGCAGCTGGCACGGGATCGAGGACGTGGAGTCCAGTACCTGGCTGGCGTGGGCCGCGTGGGCGGCTCTGGCGCTGGGCGTCGCCGCGCTGATCTTCACCCACCGGCAACTGCAACGGAACCGTGCCCTGGCCGCCGAGAAGACCAGGCCCTACGTCGGCATGTTGATGGAGCCGCACGTCGCGGACTGGCACGTCATCGAACTGGTCGTGCGCAATTTCGGGCGCACCGCGGCCTACGACGTTCGGTTCAATTTCCCGCACCCCCCGACTGTCGCCGAGTACGAGAATGCTTCGGACGGCTACGCCGACGTGGTGGAGCTTCAGCTGCCCCGGGAGTTGCCGACGCTGGCTCCCGGCCAGGAGTGGCGGATGGTGTGGGATTCGGCGCTGGACCGCGCCGAGATCGGCCACGGCGTCGAGTCCCGCTTCGAAGGCACGGTGACCTACTACGACCGTCCCGAGTCGCCGCGCGGCTGGAAGTTCTGGCAGCGGGACCGGCGCCCCCTGCAGACCAAGGTGGTGCTGGACTGGGATGCGCTGCCGCCGGTTCAGCGCATCGAGTTGATGACGACGCACGACCTGGCCAAGCGGGAGAAGCAGAAGCTGGAGTTGCTGCGCAGCCTGCTGACCTACTTCCACTACGCCAGCAAGGAGACCCGCCCGGAGGTGTTCCGCGGCGAGATCGACCGCATCAACCGCGCCGTTCAGGAAACCCAGGACCGGTGGCGGACCCGGCAGCTCGACGAGCCCACCGACGTCAGTCTGCGCTGGGGCGACGCGGAGAACGAGCTGGGTAAGCACCGCAGCCAGCGCGTGTAAGAATCGACCCCGTTGCCCGCAGCGAAGGAGTCACCCATGAGCGGTCCGGTCGTCTACACCCACGACCAATCGATCGGGGTGATCCGGATGGACGACGGCAAAGTCAACGCACTGGGTCCCGGCATGCAGCAGGCCCTCAACGACGCCATCGACCAGGCCGACAGCGACAACGTCGGGGCGCTGGTGATCACCGGCAACGAGCGGGTGTTCAGCGGCGGATTCGACCTGAAGATCCTGACGTCCGGTGAGACGCAGCCCGCGATCGACATGCTGCGCGGCGGCTTCGAGCTGGCGTACCGGCTGCTGTCCTACCCCAAGCCGGTCGTGATGGCCTGCACTGGCCCGGCCATTGCGATGGGCGCGTTCCTGCTGTGCTCCGGCGACCACCGAATTGCCGCCCACGCCTACAACATTCAGGCCAACGAGGTCGCCATCGGGATGGTCATCCCGTGGGCCGCTTTGGAGATCCTGCAGTTGCGCCTGACCCGCGCGGCTTACCAGCAGGCCACCGGCCTGGCCAAGACGTTCTTCGGGGAGACCGCGCTGGCCGGCGGGCTCATCGACGAAATGGCGCTGCCGGACATGGTGGTCGCCCGCGCCGAGGAAGCCGCGCACGAATTCGCCCGCCTCAATCAGCAGGCTCATGCCGCGACCAAGTTGCGTGCCCGCAGGGACGCGCTCAAAGCGATCCGTGCCGGCATCGACGGGATCGAGAAGGAGTTCGGGCTCTGAGCTAGACACCCGGCTGCAGCGTTTCGACCACCCGCCGCCGGGTAAGCGTCCGTCATGGCGGTGGATCGCATTGCCGACCCATGGGGAACGCGGACTCCGTACGGAGCGGGCGAGCAGTGGCCTGAGCGCTTCGACGAATTCCTCGCCCCCGGTGTCGGGTCCGTGGACCGTTGGGTGCAGTCCGCGGCGGTTTTGCATTCCAACGGCGACGGCCTCGACATCGCTGTCAAGGACGATCGCATGGTCGGGGTGCGGGGGCGGGTGGCGGACCGGGTGAACCGGGGCCGGCTGGACCCGAAGGATCTGTTCGGTTGGCAGGCCAACGCCTCGTCAGACCGGCTCACCACTCCCCTCGTGCGCGTTGGCGGCCAGTTGCAGCCCACCGACTGGGACACCGCGATGGAGCGGATCGTCGCGCGTAGCAAGGAACTTCTGAATGAGCTGGGGCCCCGCGCGATCGGCTTCTACACCTCCGGGCAGCTCTTTCTCGAGGAGTACTACACGCAGGCGGTGATCTCGCACGCGGCGATCGGGACTAACCACGTCGACGGCAACACCCGGTTGTGCACCGCCACGGCCGCTGAGGCCCTCAAGGAATCGTTCGGATGCGACGGGCAGCCAGGTTCGTACGCCGACGTCGACCACGCCGACGTCATCGCGCTGTTCGGTCACAACGTCGCCGAAACACAGACCGTGTTGTGGGCACGGATGCTGGATCGACTGGCCGGATCCGACCCGCCGGCGATCGTGTGCGTCGACCCGAGGTGCACTCCTGTCGCCGAGCACGCCACCGTCCATCTGGCGCCGCTGCCCGGCACCAATGTCGCGCTGATGAATGCGCTGTTGCACGAGATCCTCGCCCACGACTGGGTGGACCACGACTACATCGCCGCGCACACGGTCGGTTTTGACGAGCTGCGTCGCCGGGTGGCCGAGTTCCCGCCAAGCCGCGCGGCCGAGATCTGCGGTGTCGAAGCTGATGACATTCGTTGTGCTGCACGGCTTCTCGGTACTGCCGACCGACTGCTTTCCACGGTGTTGCAGGGCTTCTACCAGTCGCACCAGGCCACGGCGGCCAGCGTTCAGGTCAACAACATCCATCTGGTGCGAGGCATGCTCGGGCGGCCGGGTTGCGGGATTCTGCAGATGAACGGGCAACCCACTGCGGAGAACACCCGCGAGTGTGGTGCCGACGGCGACCTCGCCGGGTTTCGCAATTGGGCGAACCCCGATCACATCGCCGAACTCGCCCAGCTCTGGAACGTCGAGCCACAACAGATTCCGCACTACGCGCCGCCCACGCACGCGATGCAGATGTTTCGCTTCGCCGAAGAGGGCACGTTGCGCATGCTCTGGGTCACCGCGACCAATCCAGCGGTGTCTCTGCCGGAACTGGCACGCATCCGCACGATACTTTCCCAGGACCGGCTTTTCCTCGTCGTCCAGGACATCTTCTTGACCGAGACCGCCGAACTGGCCGACGTGGTGTTGCCGGCGGCGGCCTGGGGCGAGAAGACCGGGACCTTCACCAATGCCGACCGGACCGTGCACATATCCGAAAAGGCCGTCGAGCCACCAGGTCTGGCCCGCTCGGATCTGGACATTTTCCTGGATTACGCGCGGCGCATGGACTTTCGCAACAAAGACGACCGACCACTGGTCTACTGGAATGACGCCGAATCGGCGTTCGAGGCTTGGAAGAAGTGCAGCGCGGGTCGTCCCTGTGACTACACCGGCCTCACATATACAAAGCTGCGCGGCGGCAGCGGCATCCAATGGCCTTGCAACGCAGAGCATCCCGACGGGACCGAACGACTCTACTGCAACGGCGAGTTCTGGGCAGACCCGGAATACTGCGAGGCCTACGGGAAGGACCTGATCACCGGCGCACCGTTGGAACCCACCGAATACCGGGCCATGAACCCGTACGGCAAAGCGATCATCAAGGCTGCGGAATACATTCCGCCGCACGAGAAGCCGTCCGGCGACTACCCGTTCGTGTTGATCACCGGACGCACCGTCTACCACTTCCACACCCGCACCAAGACCGCACGGACACCGGAACTTCAGCGTGCCGCACCGGAGGTCTGGGTAGAGATCTCCGAACCCGATGCCCAGCAGCTGAGCATTCAAGAAGGTCAACTCGTCGAAGTAACCACACCGCGTGGCTGCATCATTTGCGCCGCCCGGATCGGCCGGATCCGGCCGGGCGTGCTGTTCGTGCCCTTCCATTACGGCTACTGGGACGCGGGCGGCCAGGGCCACCACCGAGCCGGCAACGAACTCACCCTGACCGATTGGGACCCGGTATCCAAGCAACCCATCTTCAAGACCGCCGCAGCACAGGTGCAGGCATGCCGACCGGCAGATCGACAGGCAGGTCGACGATGAAACTCAAGTTGGCAATCCGTGAACTGCACCGCTCGGAACGCAAACTGGCGCGCACGCTCAACGGCATCGCGGCACGGCACCGGTCCGATCAGGACATCTCTCATCTGGCACAAGACCTCGCCGGCTGGTCCCAGAACCATCTGCGGGCGCTGGCCGAGCACGGCCGTCACTACGGCGTGCGGCTGTCCGCCACGCCGCGCACCTCGCCCCTTGCCGGCCGGTACCAGTCCGCACTGAGTGAGATGTTGCGACACCGCCCCGAACCCGCACTGCTGCTCTTGGCTGAACTGCGCCACGTCCACCGATTGGCCGCAGGAGTGTCCCTCGACTGGGAACTGCTCAGCCAGGCGGCCCAGGCTGCCAAAGACGAGGAACTGCTGGAGGTGACCTCGCGGTGCCATCCCGAGACGTTGCGGCAGATGCGCTGGGCGAATGCGATGCTCAAGGAGCTCTCACCGCAGATTTTGACGAGCTGATCGCCCGACGGCTACTGGTACTGCCGGAACTGTTCGAGGTACTCGACCCAGTTCCAGGTCGACAGGAACGCCTGGGCCGCGGCATATCCCTTGTCGTACAACGCTTCCGCGTCCCGGCGCGAGATCCCGAAATCCAGGAAGTTGACCGCGGTCGAATCGACCCGGATCGCGCGGGCGCTGACCCACGGCTGGTTCAGATAGGTCTGGTCGTGGCCGACGAACATCGTGGTGATCAGCTGCTCGAGCAGCACCGACGGCGGACCCAGCAGGCGCAGCGCGCTCAGCCCCGGGATCAACTGGTCGTTGCCTTCGGGGAGATCGGGCACCACAGTGATACCGAACGTCGGCCAGCGCGGCGGCCTGCAATCGGGCCGGTCGAACGAGTCGATCGGGAAGTTCGACAGCACGCCGCCGTCGACGAGCGTCGAGGTGAGTCCCTCGGAACTGGTCAACGTGACCGGCCGGAAATAGAACGGAATCGACATCGACGCGCGCACCGCGTCGGCCACCGACTGCTCGTCGGGATCCAACCCGTACAACCGCTGGTAGTCCCAGGGCAGTCGCACCAGTTGTCCGGTCGTGATGTCGGTGACGGTGACCGCCAACCGGTAGCGGCGCTCGGCACTGATCTGGCGGTCGTTCAGGGCGAGATCACCGAACGTCGTGACGCCGAGGTTCTTCAGCTCCCCGCGGATCCATTCGTGGGCGAAATCGCCTTTGTACAAGCCGTTTTCGCGCAGTAGTCCCCAGGCCTGTCCGACCACCGGCAGGTGCCCGACCGGTCCGGTATCGCGGAATCTCTGATACGGCAGGGTGAGCGCGATCTCCTTGATCTGGTCGGTGGTCAACTGGTCGCCGTTGGACGCTGCGGCCAGGATCGAACCGACCAGCGAACCGGCGGAGACACCCGATACGCGTTTCACCGCATAGCCCGCGTCCATCACGGCGACCACGGCCCCCACCAATCCGACACCCTTGACCCCGCCGCCGGACAGCACCAGGTCGACGGGTTTGCGACGCGGCATCCTGGAACGTCGTTTCGTCATCGTCTCTCCTTGGCGGGCTTCAGTCCTGTGCCGAAGTCCATTGGTAGGGAAGGAATTTGCCGTCGAAGGTGACCACGACGCGGTCGCCCGACGGATGCGGCTTCTTTTGCAGGTCCATACTGAAGTTGATCGCGCTCATGATGCCGTCGCCGAATTGTTCGTGGATGACCTCCTTGAGCGCGCCGCCGTAGACCTGCAGGGCTTCGTAGAAGCGGTAGATGGTCGGATCGGTCGGCACTCCCGAATCGGGCAGGCCGCCGCGGATCGGAGGCGCCGCCAGCACCGGTATCGCCGACTCGTCCAAACCCAGGATCTCCACCAAGACCTTGCCCTGTTCGGTTGGGATCGGGTGCTGACCGAGCAGCGCCGACGTCGTCCACAGCAGCGGGCGCTCGATGGCGTCGGCGAGTTCCTGCCAGCTCAGTCCCTTGGCCAGCCGGGCAATCACGATCTTCTCGGTGAGCTCGTTTCGGTTCATGGGTTTCAGCATGCCCGTCAACGGTGCGGCGTTAACCAGCGGCCACGAGGGACGGCTCCGGCGAACGGGCCGGTCGCGACCATCGTGCCCACTTGTCGGCCCCCCGGTCTATGGTGGCCCGCAATGGCGCTTCATCTCCACCGTGCCGAACGGACAGATCTCCTTGCCGACGGTCTCGCCGAACTGTTGGCCGAGCCGCCGTCGGACCCGTTTGCCGAGGATCTGGTGCTGGTGCCGGCCCGCGGCGTGGAGCGCTGGTTGAGCCAGCGACTTTCCCACCGATTGGGGTCGGCGCCGGACCGCGGCGACGGGGTGTGCGCCGGCGTGTCGTTCCGCAATCCCGCGTCGCTGATCGCCGAGATCACCGGCACCGTCGAGGACGACCCGTGGTCGCCGGAGGCGATGACCTGGCCGCTGCTGCAGGTGATCGACTGCTCGATGGACGAGCCGTGGTGCCGCACGCTGGCAAGACATCTCGGGCATTTCGACGTCGACGACGAAGCCGAATTGCGTCGGGGCCGGCGGTATGCGGTCGCGCGCCGGCTGGCCGGGTTGTTCGCGTCCTATGCCCGGCAACGGCCCGGGCTGCTGGTCGACTGGTTGGCCGGGGAGGTAGCCGACCTCGATGACGATCTGGCCTGGCAGCCCGAATTGTGGCGGGCCTTGGTGAGGCTGGTTCCGGCCGACCCGCCGCACATCAGGCACGCCAAGACGGTTGCCGGCTTGCGGGCGGGCCGCGCCGATCTGCCTTCCCGGCTTTCGCTGTTCGGTCACACCCGGCTGGCATGCACCGACATCGAATTACTGGACGCCGTGGCGACCCATCACGAGTTGCATCTGTGGCTGCCGCATCCCAGCGACGACCTCTGGCGGTCCCTGGCCGGCGATCACGGCGCCCTGCCGCGGCGCGAGGACACCAGCCATCGCAAGGTAGGCCACCCCCTGCTGGCGACGCTGGGTCGGGATCTGCGCGAACTGCAACGCGCGTTGCCGGCCCGCCCGGCCACCAATGAGGCGCTCGGCGGGGCCGACCGCCCGGACACCCTGCTGGGCTGGCTGCAATCCGACCTGACCGCCAATGCCGTCCGCGCGCAAGGACGCTCGTTGGCCCACGACGATCGCTCCATCCAGGTGCACAGCTGTCATGGTCCGGCCCGCCAGATCGACGTGCTGCGCGAGGTATTGCTCGGCTTGCTGGCTGACGACCCGACGCTGGAGCCGCGCGACATCCTCGTCATGTGCCCCGACATCGAGACCTACGCGCCGTTGATCGTCGCGGACTTCGGGATGGGCGACGTGATCCACGACTCGCATCCCGGGCATCGGCTGCGGGTGTGCCTGGCCGACCGTTCCCTGTTGCAGACCAATCCGCTGCTCGGTGTCGCTTCGCAGCTGCTTGCGTTGGCCGGGGGTCGTGCCACCGCAAGTGAGGTGCTCAACCTCGCCCAGGCGACGCCGGTGCGCGCCCGGTTCGGCTTCAGCGACGACGATCTCGAGGACATCACCAGCTGGGTCCGGCAGGCGAACATCCGATGGGGTTTCGACCGAGAGCACCGGCAGCCGTTCGGCGTCGACTTCGTCCACAACACTTGGCGATTCGGCATCGACCGGGTGCTGGCCGGCGTCGCGATGTCGGAGGCCTCGCACGCCTGGATCGACTCGACGTTGCCGCTCGACGACGTCGGCAGCAACAGCATCGAATTGGTGGGCCGATTCGCCGAATTCGTCGACCGGTTGCAGCGGGTGGTCGTCTCCCTCACCGGTACGCGGCCGTTACGCGAGTGGTTGGCGGCGCTGTCGGAGGGCATCGCCCTGCTGACCCGCATCGACGACGCCGACATCTGGCAGAGCAGCCAGATGCAGCGCGAGTTCGCCGACGTGCTCCACACCGCGGGGACGAGGTCGGAAACCCCGATGCGGCTGACCGACATCCGCGCGTTGCTGCAGCGTCACCTCGCCGGACGGCCCACCCGCGCCAACTTCCGCACCGGCACCCTGACAGTCTGCACCATGGTCCCGATGCGTTCGGTTCCGCACCGGGTGATCTGCCTGGTCGGACTCGACGACGGCGTGTTCCCGCGACTCGGTGTCGTCGACGGTGACGACGTCCTGGCCCGCCGCCCGCTGACCGGTGAGCGTGACATCCGTTCCGAAGACCGCCAACTGCTGCTCGACGCCATCGGCGCGGCCACCACACATCTGGTCATCACCTACACCGGCGCAAACGAATACTCGGGTCAGCGCCGACCACCCGCGGTACCGTTGGCCGAACTGCTCGACACCCTGGACGTCACGACGCAGGAAAAGGTCCGCTCCCGCATCGTCGTCGAACATCCGTTGCAGCCCTTCGACATTCGCAATGTGCAGCCCGGCCGACTCGTCCCCGCAGTGCCGTTCAGTTTCGACCCGATCGTCCTGCGGGCGGCCCGTTCGCTCACCGGATCACGGGCCCCGCAGCCGCAGTTCATCGGCGAACCGCTGCCGCCGCCTGCGCCGGATGACGTCGTCCTCGCCGACTTGATCACTTTCTTCAAGGACCCGGTCAAAGGGTTTTTCCGGGCCCTCGAATACACGCTGCCGTGGGACGTCGACGGCGTGGCCGACGCCATGCCGGTCGATATCGACGCGCTCGAGGAATGGACGGTCGGCGACCGGATGCTCAACGACATCCTGGCCGGCATGGCTCCGGACGAGGCCAGACAGGCGGAGTGGCGCCGGGGCACCCTGCCGCCCGGTCAGCTCGGCTGGCGCAAGGTGAACGAGATCCGGGATCAGGCCGGATTGCTGGCCGCGGCCGCCCGCAAGTTCCGCCACGACGAAGCCAAACCCTACGACGTCGACATCGACCTCGGATCCAGACGGCTGACCGGCACCGTGCCCGAGGTGTTCGGCGACCGGCTGGTGTCGGTGACGTACTCCAAGCTGGACGGCAAGCATCTGCTCGGATCGTGGATCCCGTTGTTGGCCTTGTTCGCCCACTACCCCGGCCGGGACTGGTCGGCGGTGTGCATCGGTCGGCCGAAGCGCGGCACGAGTCCACGGCAGCTGGGGCTGGGTCCCCCGCGGGAGTCGGCGATCGAGGTGCTGCGGGAGCTGGTGGCGATCTACGACGCCGGGCGGCGCGAGCCGATCCCGTTGCCTGTCAAGACTTCCTACGCCTGGGCGGCGGCCCGGCACAACGGGGACTACCCCGTGACTCCGGCCGAATACCGATGGAAATCCGGCCGGTATCCCGGGGAGGACAAGGCGCCCGCTCACGAGCGCGCCTGGGGCCGGTACGCGCCGCTGTCGAAACTCATGCAACCGCTGCGACCGGGCGAGGAGTACGACGGCGAGGACAACCGTCTGGGCGCCTACGCCGCGCGTCTGTGGCTGCCCATGCTGCGCGCCGACAGGAGTCCCGGCTGATGCAACCGTTCGATCTGCTGGGTCCGCTTCCGAAGGACCGGTCCACCACGGTGCTGGAAGCCAGCGCCGGCACCGGCAAAACGTTCGCGCTGGCCGGGCTGGTGACCCGCTATATCGCCGAAGGCCGAGCCACCCTCGACCAGATGCTGCTCGTCACGTTCGGACGGGCGGCCAGCCTCGAACTCCGCGAGCGTGTGCGTTGCCAAATCCTGGCTGCGCTGGTCGCTTTCGATGACGAAACCACCGTAGGCGACAACCAGCTGGTCGCCCATCTGCTCGAGGGCAGCCAAACACAGCGCGACGAACGCAAGCAGCGGTTGCGCGACGCGTTGGCCGGCTTCGACGCCGCGACGATCGCCACCATCCATCAGTTCTGCCAGTTGGTCCTCAAATCCCTTGGCGTAGCCGGTGATACCGATGCGGGTGTCACGCTGGTGGAGGACCTCGACGAGTTGATCACCGAGATCGTCGACGATCTGTATCTCGCCCATTTCGGTCATCAGCGCGACAATCCCGCACTGAGCTACCCGGATGCGCTCAGAATGGCCCGCAAGGTGGTCAACAACCCGTGCGCGCAGCTGCGGCCCCTGGCACCCCAACCCGGCTCCCCTGCGGCATTGCGTGTCGACTTCGCGAGAAGAGTCCTGTCCGAGTTGGAGATCCGCAAGCGTAGGCGCGGCATCCTCGGGTACGACGATCTGCTCAGCCGGCTGGCCGAGGCGCTGGACACCGGCGACTCCCCGGCCAGAGCGCGCATGCACCAGCGCTGGCCGATCGTCATGGTCGACGAGTTCCAAGACACCGACCCGGTGCAATGGCAGGTTCTCGAACGCGCGTTCAGCGGACGGTCCACGCTGATCCTGATCGGCGACCCGAAGCAGGCCATCTATGCGTTTCGTGGCGGCGATATCGTCACCTATCTGCACGCGGCGAAAACCGCCGGCGAAAAGCGAACACTGGTCACGAACTGGCGCAGCGACAGCGCGCTGGTCGAGCGGTTACAAGCGGTGCTGAACGGGGCCGAGTTGGGTGACCCGCAGATCGTGGTCCACGATGTGCAGGCGTATCACCGGGGTCATCGGCTGGTCGGCGCCCCGCGCAATGATCCGTTCCGGCTTCGCGTGGTCCGCCGAGCTACGTTCGGCCGTAAGGGGATTCAGAACATTCAGATCGACGACCTGCGCGAGCACATCGGTCGCGACCTCGCCGCCGACATCGGCGGGCTGTTGGCCAGCCGGGCAACCTACGACGGCAACCCGGTCGCGGCGCGCGATGTCGCGGTGATCGTCGAGACTCATAGAGACGCCCGCATCTGCCACCGCGCTCTGACCGGCGCAGGCATCCCGGCGGTGTATACCGGCGACTCCGATCTGTTCGATTCGGCGGCCGCCGACGACTGGTTGTGCTTATTGGAGGCGTTCGACCAGCCGCACCGCCCCGGCGTGGTGCGTGCCGCCGCAGCGACGATGTTCTTCGGCCACTGCGCCGAAGACCTCGCCGCCGGCGGTGACCAGCTGACCGACCGGGTGGCAGATACGTTGCGCGAGTGGGCGGATCATGCCCGGGAACGCGGGGTGGCCGCCATCTACGAGGCCGCGCAACGCAGCGGCATGAGCGACCGGGTGTTGTCGTGGCAGGGCGGCGAGCGGCACATGACCGACCTGGCCCACGTCACGCAACTGTTGCAGGAGACCGCCCACCGCGAGCGCTATTCGTTGCCGGCACTGCGGGATTGGCTGCGCGACCAGCGCGAGGATCGGGGTAGCGGCGGCGAACGCAACCGCAGAATCGACAGCGACGCAGCCGCCGTCCAGGTCATGACGGTCTGGGTGAGCAAGGGCCTGCAATACCCGATCGTGTATCTGCCTTTCGCGTTCAATCGCAACATCCAGCAACGCGAGCCGGTGCTGTTCCACGACGGGGAAGTGCGCTGTCTGCACGTCGGCGGCAAGGACAGCCCGGACTTCGCCGAAGTCGAACAACTCGGTGTCCAGGAATCCGCCAACGACGACAGCCGGCTCACCTATGTCGCGATGACCCGAGCCCAGTCACAGGTGGTGGCCTGGTGGTCACCTGCGCACGACGAGCCCAATGGCGGTCTGTCGCGACTGTTGCGGGGCAGGCGACCCGGGGAGTCGGTGGTTCCGGACCGCTGCATTCCGACCAAGATCGACGACGACCAGGCGTGGGCCCGGCTGCAGGAGTGGGAGACCGCGGGCGGGCCGGTGCTGGAGGAGTCCGTGATCGGTTCCGCCCCAAGCGTTTCCGCGCCGCTACTGCCGCACGACCTGGATATCCGGCACTTCCATCGCCCGATCGACACCGCCTGGCGGCGTACCTCCTACTCGGGCCTGATCCGGGTGACCGAGCAGGCGGCACCCCTCGGCGTGACCAGCGAGCCCGAGGTCGCCGAATTGGACGACGAAGTCAGCGACATCCCGTTGACCGAGGTCGCTGCGGTGCCGGATGTGCCCTCGCCGATGGGCGCGCTGCCGACCGGCGCGAAGTTCGGCACGCTCGTGCACGCGGTGCTGGAGACCGCCGACCCGTTCGCGGCGGATCTGGCCGGTGAACTCGAGGCGCAGATCCGTACCCATGCGGTGTGGTGGCCGTTGGACGTGTCGGCCGCCGAGTTGGCCGCCGCCATGGTCCCGATGCACGACACTCCCCTGGGGCCGCTGGCCGACGGGCTGACGTTGCGTCAGATCGGTCTGCGAGACCGGTTGCGCGAGTTGGACTTCGAGTTCCCACTCGCGGGCGGCGACGTTCGGGTCGCGGGCGGCGACGTTCGGGTCGCGGGCGGCGACGTTCGGGTCGACGCCGCCGACATCCGACTCGCCGACGTCGGGCGGCTGCTACGGTCACACCTGCCCGCCGACGACCCGCTGGTGTCGTATGCCGAGCGTCTGGCCGGCGAACCGCTGGGCGGACAGTCGCTGCGCGGCTACCTCAGCGGTTCGATCGACGCGGTGCTGCGGATTTCCACCGACTGCGGCCCCCGCTACCTGGTCGTCGATTACAAAACCAACTGGCTCGGTGATCCGGACCGGCCGTTGAGCGCCGCCGACCACACCCGCCCGCGGCTGGCCGAGGCGATGCTGCACTCGGACTATCCACTGCAGGCATTGCTGTACAGCGTTGTGCTGCACCGGTTTCTGCGCTGGCGGCAGCCCGATTACGATCCGCAGCGGCATCTCGGTGGTGTGCTGTACCTGTTCCTGCGGGGGATGTGCGGGCCCGCCACTCCGATGGTGGACGGCCATCCGGCCGGGGTCTTCAGCTGGGCACCGCCGACCGCACTGATCAGCGAGTTATCCGATCTGCTCGACGCGCGCACGGCGGCGGCATGACGGCGCCGTCGACCGAGATCATCGACCCCGCCGACCGGCGGCGGGTGGTCAGCGCCACCGGCATCTTGCTCACTTTCAACGAGGCCGGAGTGATCGAGTCCGCGGATGTGCATGTCGCGCAACGACTCACCACGATGGCCGGTGAGTCGAACCCGACGGTTGCACTGGCTGTCGCGTTGGCGGTGCGCGCGCTGCGGGGCGGCTCGGTGTGCGTCGACTTGGGATCCGTCGAATCGCAGGTCGGCGTGGCCGGTTTGCCGTGGCCGACGGGTGACGAGTTGCTCGCCGCGGTCTCGGCCAGCCCGCTGGCCGGATCCCCACCGGTATTGAGAGTTTACGACGGCCGGCTGCTGTACCTGGACAGATACTGGCTCGAGGAGCAACAGGTCGCCGAGGACTTTTCTGCTCTGCTGTCGGCGCACGCGGCGCCGGATCCGCCGGGAATCAACCGTCTGTTTCCGGCCGGCTACGAGGAACAGCGCGCGGCGGCGACCGTCGCGCTGCGACAAGGTCTGACCGTGTTGACCGGCGGTCCAGGGACCGGCAAGACGACCACGGTGGCGCGGCTGCTGGCACTGTTCGCCGAACAGGCGCAACTGGACGGCAAACCGCCGCTGCGCATCGCCTTGTCGGCACCCACGGGTAAGGCCGCGGCGCGGTTGAATGAGGCCGTGCAGTTGGAAATCGACAAGCTGGAACCGGTTGACCGGCAACGGGTCTCGGGATTGCGGGCAACGACCTTGCACCGGCTGCTGGGCAGGCGGCCCGATACCTCGTCGCGGTTCTACCACCATCGTGGTAACCGGTTGCCGCACGATGTCATCGTGGTCGACGAGACGTCGATGGTGTCGCTGACCATGATGGCCCGGCTGCTGGAATCGGTGCGTCCTCAGGCGCGGCTGTTGCTGGTCGGGGACCCCGACCAGTTGGCCTCGGTGGAGGCCGGCGCGGTGCTGGCCGACCTGGTCGACGGGCTGGGACCCCGGGACGCCGCACTCGCGGCGCTGCAGACTTCGCACCGGTTCGGAGAATCCATCGGCGAGCTGGCGGCCGCGATCCGTTCCGGCGACACCGGCACGGCCGTCGACGTGCTGCGGGCCGGCGGGGATCACGTCGAGTGGATCGACAGCGATGATTCTGCCGACCGGCTGCGTGCTGTGCTGGTGCCGCATGCGTTGCGGCTGCGACAGGCGGCCGTGCTCGGCGATGCGGCGACCGCGCTGGCCACGCTGGACGAGCACCGGCTGCTGTGTGCGCACCGGCGCGGTCCATTCGGCGTCCAGCACTGGAACCGGCAGATCGAGCGCTGGATAACCGAAGCGACGGGCGAACCGATCTGGTCCTCGTGGTATGCCGGCCGACCGGTGCTCGTCACGACCAACGACTACGGGCTGGGCGTCTACAACGGCGACACCGGGGTGACGGTGCTGGACAGCGAAGGGCAGCTACGCGCGGTCGTCGCCGGTGCCGACGAGTTGCTCGAGTTCGCCACCAGTCGGCTCTCCGACGTCGAAACCATGCACACCATGACGATCCACAAGAGCCAGGGCAGCCAGGCCGATGAGGTGACTGTGCTGATGCCGCAAGAGGATTCGCGGTTGTTGACCCGTGAGCTGTTCTACACCGCGGTCACTCGCGCCAAGAAGAAGGTCCGGGTGGTGGGGTCGGAGGCGACCGTGCGCGCCGCAATCGAGCGGCGCGCGATGCGAGCCAGCGGCCTCGCCCATCGCCTCCAGGCCACCCGGACCCTCCACTGACGGCGACAAGCACCGCGACATCCATGGTGCAGGTGAGCCAGCGCGGTGTGGAGAGTCACCAACCTTCCGTTGCGGTTTCCTGCGCAGCCCGCTCACGCAGACGCCGCACGCTGTCCCCGCAATGCATCACACGCGGCCTCGAAACGCGCCCACTCGTCGGGACGTGGCCGCACCCCGTCGTTGACCAGGGCGTAGCTACCTACCTGCATTCCCGGCGCGAGCGGCGCCAGCAATCCCGCGATCATTCTGATCTGTCCCGCCGGGCTGTCGGCGAAGCTCTCGAATACCCTTTTGCGGATCCATGCCAGCGCATCGTCCACACCGGCCGCCAAGTCCAATGCGGGGACCCGCAGTGCTCCATTGCATCCGAGAACCTGCTGATCGAAGCGGTCTTCCCAACACTCGGTGGCCCAACCCCTCCACACTTCCGGAAGGGCTTTGAAGATTCCCATCGCATCCGCGGTCTGCCACACTCCGACCGTCTTGCGCGCAACGTCGATGTGGACGCCCCCCTCCGGGATCTTGCCGAGAGCCACCCGCCGCAGGCCGCGACCGGGCAGCAGGTCGAGCAGTGCGGGTCCGTGCCAGGACTTGTTGAGATCGCCCCACCACAGCGGCCACATCCGAACGCGGCCGGCGGCATCGACGACGGACACCAAGTGGCACATGACGTTCAGGTCGTCGGCGAGCTTGATCCCCGGCTGGTCGTCCCAGGATTGGAGTCGCAACTGCGCGCCGACGTAACCGGCCAGTTCGATGGTTCCGTCGTAGGCCCACCCGATCGAGTAACCCGGCCACACCGCGGCAAGCACGCTCATCATCGCCCGGCGTTCGGGCATGCTCACCATCAACCCGTCGCCGAAGAACAGCAGCCGGCGGCGGTCGAGGTCGACCACTGCACCGCCGTCGGCCCACAGCGGATCCACCCAGTCGTTCTTCGCGCACGGTCGCAGCGACTGCACATAGCGCAGCGCGAGATCCGGTCCACCGATCAGCGCATCAAGCATCCGACAACCCGCCCAATGCGAGTAATACAGTTGCCAGTCTTGATCTTTCACGATCACGAAGTTCGCCCGGTTTCCCATCTCGGCCCCAATCCGCACTGGCGCGCTTCTGACATCGCGCCGACTGAGCCAAGCATCACGCAGGGGTCCGACAACAACGCCGGCAATCCGCCGCGCACGACGGAGTCATCCACAGTGGGCAACTTGTCCACAGGCGGAGTTCTTGGCCCCGTACCATGGCCGAGACACCAGGCACCGACGCGAGCGACGCAATGACAGAGCAAGGCATGGACCCGCTACTGCTGGGACAGCGCGTCGTCGCGATTCTGGAAACGGGTCTGCGTAGCGCGACCTACAAGCTCGCCACCCTGATGGCGCTCGTCGACTTCAGCATCGAGAACCTTCCCGACCATCCCGACCGGGCGCTGCGGGTTTCGATCCCGGACCTGGCCCACCGGGTGCTGCAGATCTACTGGCGACAGGTCCGGCCGTTCGACGGGCATGAACTACGGCAGGTCCACGGTTCGAAAGCACGAATCCTGATGGCTACCAATCACTTGCGGTCAGCTTCCGGGGCCGGCGGAAGCGGCTTGGCGCTGGAAGTAGCGATGACGAGAGTCCCCGAGGTCTACCAGGAGACGATCGACAAGATCGCGCTGTGTCTGGCCCAGCAACCGCTGCACCGACTGCAACGATTGCCCGGAGCATCATGCAGCGACTCGTTCCTCTACGACGACTCGTTCCTGCACGACCAGGTATCCCGGTCGACGCTGCGGGCCCACGGCGACTCGATAGAACTGCGCCCCGGCGTGGCCTACGGCCTGGCACGGCTCGCGGGGCTACTCAAGCCCGCACTGGAGATGATGTGGGTCGAGGACGTACGGCGCATGAACAAGTTCTTGGATGCCGAGGTTCCCGACGTCGCGGGTCACCTCTTCGGCCGCGAGCGAACAGCTTTGGCGATGGTCCGCGAACCCCTCAAGGATGCTTTCGGTGCCCGCTGTTTCTACTGCGGCGCCGACCTGCCGGCGAGCAACCCGATCGACCATGTGCTGCCTTGGTCACTGGTCGGCATCGACGGTTTGGCCAACCTGGTGCTGGCGTGCGCGCGCTGTAATGGCGACAAGAGCGGCGCATTGCCCGCCGTCGATATCATCGACCGCGTCCTGGGGCGCGACCGGAATCTGTTGGAACAGATCGCAAGCGAGATCCAATGGCCGACCCAACGCAGCCGGGTTGTCGCCGCCGCCCGGGGTATCTACCGCGGCCAACCGTCCGGTGTACCGACGTGGTCCGGGTACCGCACGAGTACACGTCTGGACATCAGCACGCCGCCGTGGTGGATCCGAATCGATTGCTGACGCCGGCCGAAAGAACGGATCGTCAGCATCGGCCCGCACCCCCCGCGGCGAAAGTCCGGCGAATCGCCGGTTCCGGGTAGCCGGCGTCGGCAGCCGCCCGTCGCACCGCGTCCGCGACCACCGGCGCTCGGTCGGCAGGCGCCAGCGCGATCACGGTGCCTCCGAAACCGCCCCCGGTCATCCGGGCACCGAGCGCACCCGCGTGCAGTGCGCTGTCAGCCAGCAGATCGATGTGCTCGGTGGTGATGCCGAAGTCGTCGCGCATCGACCGCTGGGAGGCGGTCATGATCTGTCCGGCCCGAATCAAGTCCGAATCACTCAGTGCGGCAATGAATTCCAGCACCCGGTCGTTCTCGGTCAGCACGTGACGGGCACGTCGCGCATCGATCGGATCGATCACCGCATCCAGCGCCGCTAAGCCGCGGTCCTGGACGACGCGCAGCGACGACGCACCCAGGTCCCTGGCCGCCCGTTCGCACGCCGCCCGTCGCGCCGCATACTCTCCGTCGACGTGTCGGTGCCGGGACCGGGAGTCGATGAGCAGCAGCGTGACACCCGAAGCGTCGGGGTCGAACGGTACCGGTTGGACGCTGATATCCCGGAAATCGATCTGTAGCGCGGTTTTCGGCCTGCCCTGCAGCACCGCCAACTGATCGAGCAAACCCGTTGGGGCACCGATGTAGTCGTTCTCTGCCCGCTGCGCCACCCTGGCCAACTCGGTGGCGCCGAGATCGACGCCCGCGGCCGCACCCACCGCGCCGAGGACCGCGCACACCAGCGCGGCCGAAGAGGCCAAGCCCGAACCGCTTTCGACGTCGCTGGTTATCGACATCGTCCCGCCGGGAAGCACGTGGCCGGCCGACCGAAGCGCCCAGATCGCCCCCGCGACATAGGCGGCCCAACCCGCCACCTCGCCCGGCTCGGTGTCCAGCGGGATCCGAACCGCGCCCTGCGCACGATCGCTGGTCACGGTGACCGCGTCGGTGCGCTCAGGTGCGAACGCGGCGACGGTACGCTGCGGCAACGCGATCGGCAGCGCGAACCCCAGGTTGTAGTCGGTGTGCTCGCCGATCAGGTTGACCCGCCCCGGCGCGGCGTAACGGACGGTCATGCGCCTGATTCCCGCAATCGTGCGGCCACCGTCTCCGGGATGACGTCGCCGATGAAGGCACCCATCGCCGACTCGGCGGACGCCAGATACTTCAGTTTGGTGGCGCTGCGCCGAATCGACATCAACTCGACGTGGAAATAGCCGTCCTGTTGCGCATCGGTGTACTGGTGCAGCGCCGACATGTACGGCAGCGGCGCCGAATACATCCGGTCAAACCTGCGCAGCATGTCCAGATAAATCCGGGCGAACCCGTCCAACTCTGCGGCACTGAAGTCAGTAAGGTTGCGCAACAACCGATTTGGGTAAATGTGCACCTCTACCGGCCAGCGTGCGGCGAACGGCACGAACGCGGTGAACAGTTCGTCGCGAGCGACGACGCGACTGCCGTCCGCCAACTCGGCCGCCAGCAGGTGCGCAAACAGGTTGTCGCCGTTCAGTTTCCGGTGCAGGCGGGCTTGCCTCAGCATGGTGTCGGTGCGGGGGGTCAGATAGGGGTAGGCGTAGATCTGGCCGTGCGGATGGGTCAGGGTCACCCCGATCTCCTCGCCGCGGTTCTCGAAGCAGAACACCTGCTCGATCCCGGGCCGCGCCATCAACTCGGCGGTGCGGTGCCGCCACGCCTCGACCACCAGCCGGGCGTGGGCCGGGTCCAGGTCCGCGAAGGATCCGGTGTGTTCGGCGGAGAAGCAGATCACCTCGCAGCGGCCGTGCCCCGGCGCAGAGACGAACCCGGGTTCCTGCGGTGGTGCGACGGGCCCGACGCCGCAGAGGCTGGGAAACCGATTCTCAAACACGACCACGTCGTAGTCGGCGGCCGGGACCTCGCTGGTCATCCCGGTCTCGCCCGGGCACAGCGGACACGATTCGGCCGGCGGCTTATAGGTGCGGTCCTGCCGCTGTGCGGCAACGATCACCCACTGGCCGGTGGTCCGGTCGTACCGCAGTTGCGATGGGGCCGGGTCGCGGCCAGGCAGTGGCCGGCGATCGGGTACCGGCGCGGGAACGTGCGAGGGCAGCGCGAAGAAAAGGAGATCGCGGCCGTCGGCCAGGGTCCACCGCGTCGGCTCCGTCACGGCCGTCGCAGGGCGTTGACGAACACAGTGCGCGGGGTGGTGTCCTCGACCCCGGCAGGCACTCCGCGCCCATAGCCGGCCATCAACTCTTGCGCCGGCGTCACCGTCGCATCCCAGCCGTGCCGGCCCAACCAGCCGCCCACGTCCTCGCGTTCCTCGAAATACCACAACTCGTCGGTTCTCGGGATCTCGCGCTGCGGTTCGACTTCGGCCAGCAAGACGCGCAGGCGATCCATCCGGTCGCGGCGTCGCGCACGCACTTCCGGGTCCATCCAGTCCGGGCCGGGCGCCTCCACCGCGATCCGGCTACCGGCCGCACTGAGCCCCTGGATACGGTCGAACAGTAGCTCGTGGGCAGTCGCCGGCAGGTAGGGCAGCAGCCCTTCCACCGACCAGGCACTCGGTCGCGAAGGATCGAACCCGGCCTGTTGCAGTGCGGCCGGCCAATCCTGGCGTAGGTCCACCGCGACAGCGACCCGCTTGCAGGTGGGCGACGCACCATGTTCGGCCAGTGTCGAGGCCTTGAAGTCCAGTACCTTCGGTTGGTCGAGCTCGTAGACGGTCGTGCCATCCGGCCACGCCAACCGCCAGGCCCGCGAATCCAATCCCGCGGCCAATATCACCACCTGATCGATCCCCGATCCGGCGGCATCGGTGAAGAACGTGTCGAAAAAGGCTGTGCGAGAAGCCATGTAGCCCCTCATCGACCCCATCCGGGTCCGCAGTTCGGGATCGGCCTCGAGAACCTTCTCGGGCAGATCTGGTCCGGCGAACCAGTTCCACACGCCATCGCCGACAGCGTCCAGGAATACCCGTGCGAACGGATCGCTGATCAGCGGATCGTCGCTCTCCGTTTCCGCCGCGCGGGCCGCGGCCACCCCCAACGCAGTAGCTCCCACGCTTTCGGTGATTTCCCAGCTGTCGTCGTCTGTCCTCGCCACGTCCGCGCCCTTCCGTTGTCGACACTCGACATTAGAACGCCTCAGCCTGCGCAGATGCGCACCCCGGCTTCGCGATTGATCACAGCGCGTCGCCGGTGTCCATCAGCCCCATGACGCATGACTCCGGTTAAGTTGTGTGCGGGCCGCTAAGAGACACGGCGCAGCCGAAGGATCTATGGACATGCGAGTTGACGGACGCGACATCACGGTGTCCGGCAGCTTGCTGCAACCGATGACCCGGCGCACCAACGACATCATCCGGCTGGCGCTGGCGGCCGTCGCGCTGGTGGCAGTGGTGACCAGTTCGCTGATCACCCGTCCTCGGTGGGTGGCGCTGGAGAAATCCATCTCCCAAATCGTCGGAGTGCTGACCCAGACCCAGTCCGACCTGGTGTACCTGGTCTATGGCATCGCGATCCTGGCGCTGCCGTTCGTGATCCTGATCGGCCTGATCGTCTCGCGCCAATGGAAGCTGCTCGGCGCATACGGCGCCGCCGCGCTGATGGCCGTTCTCCCGCTGTCCATCAGCAGCAACCGCATCGCCGCGCCGCGCTGGCACTTCGACCTGTCCGACAAACTCAGTTCGCTGCCAGAGCAGTTCCTCGACGACCCGCGCTGGATCGCGATGCTCTCCGCGGTGCTGACCGTGTCGGGGCCCTGGCTACCGGCCCGCTGGCGGCACTGGTGGTGGGGACTGCTGCTGGCGTTCGTACCGATTCACCTCGTCGTCAGCGCCATCGTCCCGGCGCGCGCGGTGGTCGGGCTGGCGGTGGGCTGGTTCGTCGGCGCGTTCGTGGTGCTGGTCGTGGGGACCCCCGCCCTGGAGGTGCCGCTGGAGGGTGCGGTCCGCGCGATGGCCAAGCGTGGCTTCCTGGTGTCCAGGCTGCTGGTGGTCCGGCCGGGCGGGCCCGGTCCTCTGGTGCTGTCCGCGGAATCCACCGATCCCGAAGCCAGAGCGGCGGTCGAGCTGTACGGGCCTCATCAACGCAGCGGTGGCGCCCTGCGGCAACTGTGGTGGAAGTTGCGGCTGCGCGGATCCGAGACGGCACCGCTGCAGACCTCGCTGCGCCGCGCCGTCGAGCATCGCGCGCTGATGGCCATCGCCATCGGGGACATCGGCGTTGCCAACACCGCGACCATCGCGCTGGCCGCACTCGACCGCGGCTGGACGCTCTACGCGCACAAGCCCGTCCGAGGGGTGCCGCTGGACGAATGTGCCGGCCAGACGCCGGTCGCAAAAGCGTGGGAATCCCTGCGAGTCCTCAACGATCACCAGATCTCCCACGGAGACCTGCGCTGCAACGAGATCACCGTCGCCGACGGCTCCGTGCTGTTCGGCGGTTTCGGTTCGGCCGAATACGGTGCCACCGACGCCCAACTGCAGTCCGACATCGCCCACCTGCTCGTGACGACCTCGGCGTTGTACGACGCGCACTCCGCGGTGGCCGCCGCGATCGACACGTTCGGCAAGGAAACCATCCTCATCGCTTCTCGGAGGCTGACGAAATCCGCTGTGCCGAAACGCATCCGGCAGTCGGTCGCCAACCCGAAGGGCGTCATCTCCGAAGCCCGGGCGGAGGTGAAACGCCAGACGGGTGCCGATCAGATCAAAGACGAGACGATCACCAGGTTCACCCGTGGCCAGGTCATTCAACTGGTCCTGATCGGGGCGCTGGTCTATGTCGCGTACCCCTTCCTCAGCACCGCGCCGACGTTCTTCTCCGAACTCAGTCACGCCAACTGGTCGTGGGCGCTGCTGGGCCTGGCGGTGTCGGCGCTGACCTACGTCGGTGCGGCCGCCGCGTTGTGGGCCTGCGCGGACGGGTTGGTGGGTTTCTGGAAGTTGACAATCGTCCAGATAGCCAACACCTTTGCGGCCACCACCACCCCGGCCGGAGTGGGTGGGCTTGCCCTCAGTACCCGCTTCCTGCAGAAGGGTGGGCTGACCGCGCTGCGGGCCACCGCCGCGGTCGCGCTTCAACAAGCCGTGCAGGTGATCGTCCACGTCGCGCTGCTGATCATGTTCAGCGCGGTGGCCGGGACGTCGACGGACCTCTCGCATTTCGTCCCGGATGCCACTGTGCTGTACCTGATCGCCGGCGTCGCGCTGGGCATCGTCGGCACCTTCTTGTTCGTGCCCAACCTGCGGCGCTGGCTGGCCACCGAACTACGGCCGAAACTCAAAGAGGTGACCAACGACCTCGTCGAGCTCGCCAAGGAGCCGAGACGCTTCGCGCTGATCGTATTGGGCAGTGCCGGAACAACTCTCGGCGCGGCACTGGCTTTGTGGGCCAGCGTCGAAGCATTCGGTGGCGGCACGACGTTCGTCACCGTCACGGTGGTGACGATGGTGGGCGGGACCCTTGCATCGGCCGCCCCCACACCCGGCGGGGTCGGCGCCGTCGAGGCGGCGCTCATCGGTGGGCTCGCCGCCTTCGGCGTTCCCGCGGCGATCGGGGTGCCCTCGGTGTTGCTGTACCGGGTGCTCACCTGCTGGCTACCGGTGTTCCTCGGCTGGCCGGTGATGCGCTGGCTCACCAAGAACGAGATGGTCTGAGCACGCGCGCCGTTCAGGACCACTACATCCCGGAGAAGAACATCAATCAAGTCCCGGTCCACCGCGGCGACCTGCCCGTCCCCCGCCGCGGCGTTCCTTTTTCGGCAAATGGACTTACGGTGGTGGACATGACAGATCAGTCGTATGCGGTAGACATCGGACATCCTCCAGAACCCTTGCTTCGCGCGGTCAACCCCGTGTTGAAGTCCTTGTTACGCACTCCGCTCGCGGGGCCGCTGCGCAAGCAGCTGATGGTGCTGAACTTCACCGGACGAAAGTCGGGAAAATCGTTCTCGATCCCGGTGAGCGCCCACGTGATCGACAACGATCTGTATGCGCTGGCCGGCGCCAACTGGAAGTACAACTTCAAGGGCGGCGCCCCCGCGCAGGTGGTCTACGGCGGCAAGACCCGCACGATGCGTGGCGAAGTCGTCGAAGACCGTGGCACCACGTACGACCTCTATCTGCGCTGCGCGCAGTCCTACGGAGTCAAGCAGGCGCAGCGGATGATGGGGCTGAAATTCCGCGATGACCGCGTGCCGGCCCGGGAGGAGTTCGCCGAGGCGATCGACCGGCTGAAACTGGTAGCGATCAAGTTCACCCCGGCCGGGTAGCAGTTCTCTTTGCGCACAACGTTGTTGAGCGGATGACGCTCGCCGCCACATTCCAGCGGGTACGAACCTGGACGATCGGTTCCGATCCCGGCTTGCTTCGCCTCAGACTGGCCATCCGCGCCACCACAGCGTTGGGTTGTTCGCTGCTGGCGATGTACGTGTTGACCACCGCGACAAGGCAATCCCTGACCGTCGCGCTGCTCGGAGCTGTCATCACCATGGTCGCGGCCCGGTCGGTCAACGAGCCGGACCCGCGGCGGCAACGCATCACCATGGCGTTGCTGCCGGTGCCGGCGACGCTGTCCATCACCGCGGCCGCCCTGCTGTCGCGCCACCAGCTCGTCAGCGACATCGTCTTCGTGGCAGTGGTGTTCGTCGCGGTCTACATCCGCCGGTTCGGTGCGCGTGGACAGGCACTGGGCATGGTCGCGTTCATGGCTTACTTCTTTGCCCTGTATCTACGTGCGGGCCCGCATGAGTTGCCGTGGATGATCGCCGCCGTGCTGGTGGGCACGTTGTGCACCTTCCTGACGACGACCTATGTGCTGCCCGACCATCCGGATCGTTTGCTACAAGCCACCATTCGCTCGCTGCGGGCCCGGATGGCGATCCTGGTCGACGCCACCGCCGAAGTATTGCGGGCGGACCGGCTCAACGAGCGACGCCGACGCCGGATGCGCACCCGCATCGCGCGGCTCAACGACACCGCGTTGATGGTGCAGGACCGGCTCGAAGACAAGTCCAATCCGGCCGCTACTTCGCTCGGGGAACGCTTGGCCCCGTGGCTGTTCGACGCCGAACTCGCCGTCGAATGGGTGGCGATCGCCGGTCAGCGGGTGGCGCTGGCCGCCATGCACGGGCCGGCCATCCCGACTGCCGTCCGCGCCGAACTCGTCGCCGCCCTTTCCGAACTCGGCTGGGCCATCAGGGTTCCCAGTCCCGACGGCCTACGGGCCGCAGCCGACCGGGCCCAGGGTGTGCTCGACGGCCAGCCCGCCACCTCAGAAGAGCCCGGCGACGCTGCCGTCCGTCGGCTTGCCATGGCGATAATCGGCGCTGCCACAGCCACTTCGGAGGTGCGGTCGCTGATCGAGGAAGCCGCCGACGCCACCGGACCCGCGACGGAGCCGGACGACGATTCCGATGACGACGTCCAGGCGGCCCGAAGCGGCCTGCTGCCCACGACGCGGCAAGCCATCCAGGCCTGCACCGCGGCGTCGCTGGCCATCGTCGCCGGCGACGTGGTGTCACCGGATCGCTGGTACTGGGCGGTGATCGCGGCGTTCGTGGTCTTCGCCGGCACCAACACGTGGGGCGACACCCTCACCAAAGGTTGGCAGCGCCTGCTGGGCACGGCGCTGGGCGTGCCCTGTGGAATGCTGGTCGCCACCGCCTTCGACGGCAACACGGTCGGGTCGGTGGTGATGGTCTTCGTCTGCCTGTTCTGCACGTTCTACTTCATGCAGGTCACCCAGAGTCTGATGGCCTTCTGGATCACCACGATGCTGGCGCTGCTGTACGGACTGATGGGCCAGTTCAGCCTCGACGTCTTGGTGGTGCGGATCGAGGAGACTGCGGTCGGGGCGGTCATCGGCGTCGCCGTCGCGATCCTGGTGCTGCCCACCAATATCGGCACCACAATCCGCAACGACACCCATGAGTTCCTCACTGCATTGTGCGCCCTGATCGAAACGTCCATCGCGATAATGTTCGAACACGACGCAGCGGGCAGCCCCACCGAACAGGCACGCCAACTCGACCGGAAGCTGCGGCAGTACCGGGCGACCGCCAAACCGCTCCTGGCCGGTGTCGCCGGGTTGGCGGGCCGCCGCAGCATCCAGCGCGAGCTTCGGTTGTTCGCGGCCTGCGATCGTTACGCCCGAGTCCTGGCCCGGCGCAGCGAACAGTACCGAAACCTCGACTGCCCCGACGAGGTCGCCGACGCCGTGACCGGCGCCGCTGTGCAGGTCCAGCACAACATCGATGTGCTGATCGAGACCCTCGACGGCACGCAGCCGGAGGGCCTGGTCTCGGCGGCCGACGCCCTCGACGCCGCCGAGGCACTGGCTCGGGATTTATCGGCCCTGTACCCGCTGCGCCAGATAGACCGGATCGTCGTCGCCGCCGCAACTCACCTGGACCCGGATGCGCTTTTCATTGGTGCACAACATCATTGAAGACCTACTGACGCGGCCATGATCTGCCGAGCAGGTCGGCCAGCTGGATGGCGACCTGACTGAGCATCAACTGAACCTCCGGCCGCTGCTCCGGGGGCAGGGCGTCGACACCCCGCTGCACGATGGTCGTCTGCTGACTCAGTTGGTTCAACCGCTGCTGTCGCTCCGCCGGACTCAGACTGTCCCAGCTGGCGTGCAAATCCGATGTCTGCTGCTGCAGCTGTTGCACCTCGGCGCGGGGATCGGCCCTTGCCGGACTGGCTGCCACCAGCGCGCCGATCAACAGGGCTCCCACTATCGCGGTGACTCTCATGAACGCCACCCTGCCGGGCTCCGCTTGCCTGATTCTTGCGTAACTGTTGCATCCGGGGGCTGGTGCCTCGTTACGATCAGCCTGATCGTTGCGTTCTGCACCTCGCCGAGGAGGTTTGAATGGCCGCCCCGAACTTGCCGCCGGGCTTCGATTTCACCGATCCCGACATCTACGCGCACCGGTTGCCGGTGGCGGAGTTCGCCGAACTGCGCTCGACAGCACCGATCTGGTGGAACGAGCAACCGCCGGATCGGGGCGGATTCGGCGACGGTGGCTACTGGGTGGTGAGCAAGCATCGCGACGTTCGCGACGTATCGCTGCGCAGCGACGTCTTCTCCTCGGCGGAGAAGTCGGTGGTGCCGCGCTACCCGGAAGAGTTGGCGCAGGCCCAGATCGAGCTCGGACGGACGTCGATGATCATGATGGACGACCCCGAGCACAGCCGACTGCGCAAGATCGTCGCGCGCGGGTTCACCCCCCGCGCCGTCGAGCGGCTGCGCGCCGACCTGACCGAGCGAGCGCGGCAGATCGCCGCGCGGGCAGCTGCGGAAGGATCGGGCGATTTCGTCCGGCAGGTCGCCTGCGAGTTGCCGCTGCAGGCGATCGCGGGACTGCTCGGGGTTCCGCTGGAAGACCGCGAACAGCTTTTCGACTGGTCCAACCAGATGATCGGCAGCGACGATCCGGAGTTCGCCGACCACGATTCGCTGACATCGGCGGCCGAAATGATGTGGTATGCCATGCAATTGGCGGAGCGCAGAGCCAAGGACCCGGGCGCAGACATCGTCACGACGCTCATCCAGCCGGACGCCGACGGGCACCGGTTATCCGAGGCCGAGTTCGGCATGTTCGTGGTGACGTTGGCGATCGCCGGCAACGAGACGACTCGCAATTCGATCACCCACGGAATGATGGCGTTCACCGACTTCCCCGCCCAATGGGAGCTGTTCAAGGCCCAGCGACCGGGCACCGCGGCCGACGAGATCATTCGTTGGGCGACGCCGATCACCGCGTTTCAGCGAACCGCGTTGGTGGACACCGAAGTTGGCGGAGTCTCGATCAAGAAGGGCCAACGGCTGGTGATGTTCTACCGCTCGGCCAACTTCGACGAAGAGGTGTTCGACGACCCCTACACCTTCAACATTCTGCGGTTCCCGAATCCCCATGTCGGATTCGGCGGCACCGGCGCGCATTACTGCATCGGCGCGAATCTGGCCCGCATGACGATCGACCTGATGTTCAACGCGATCGCCGACACGATGCCGGATCTGACCTCGCTGGGCGAACCCGAGCGGCTGCGATCACCATTCATCACCGGCATAAAGCACTGGCAGGTCGAGTACGGGACGAGGTGCCCGGTCTGATCGAGGCCGTCCCGATCAATCGGGTTCGTCGTCGTCGTCGTCGGGTATCAGCAGTTTCTCGGCGTGGTGGAAGGTGTTGATTCTGGGTTGGCCGTGGTCGAGGTGTGCTGGGGGGATCCATTCGGTGTGGCCTTGGGTGTTGGTGCGGGTGGTCCAGCCTTTTTCGGCCAGTCTGTTATCGGGGCCACAGGCCAGGGTGAGGTCGTTGATGTCGGTGCGGCCGGTTTGGCGCCAGGCGGTGACGTGGTGGACTTCGCTGTGGTAGGCCGGGGCGTCACAGCCGGGTCTGGTGCAGCCGAGGTCTTTGGCGCACAGCATGATCCGTTGGGCCGGGGAGGCCAAACGTTTGGTGTGATAGAGGGCTTGGGGTTTGGCGCCGTCGAAGATCGCCAAATAGTGGTGGGCGCCGCCGCCGGCCATGCGGATCAGATCACTCATGGGTAGGCGGGAGCCGCCGCCGGTGCGCGCCCATCCCGCGGCGGCTTCCAGTTCTGCCACGGTGGTGGTGGCGATGATGGTCACCGGCAGCCCGCGGTGGCGGCCCAACTGCCCGGAGGCCAGCAGTGCGCGTAGCCCGGCCAGCAGCGCGTCGTGCTGGCGTTGGGGTCCCGAGCGGGTATCGCGCTGCGCCTCATCGGCGTCGGGTTCGCCGTCCACGCGCGGTGCCTCGTCGTTCGGGTTGCACATCCCCGGTGCGGCCAACTTCGTCCACGCCGCTTCGATCGCGGCCCGCAGTTCCGGGGTGACCAGCCCGCTCAGGCGCGACATCCCGTCGAACTCCTGCTTGCCCAGCATCAGGCCGCGCCGGCGGGCGCGCTCCTCCTCGGAGTAGTTGCCGTCGGGGTGCAAATAGGCCATCACTTCCTGGGCATAGGTCTGCACTTGTTCGGGGCGAAAGTGGGTGGCCTTGTCGACCAGGTCGGCTTCGGCGTCCTGCCGGGTGCCCGCATCGACCGTGTCCGGCAGATGGGCCAGGAATTTGCGGATCAAGCGGATGTGTTCATCACCGATGAGTCCGGCGCCTTGGGCGGTCGCGGTCGCGGTGAGCAGCGGCCCCAGCGGCTCCCCGGACAGCGCCCGGCGCGCGCCGAGATCTTTGGCTTCGGCGATGCGCCGGCCGGCTTCGGCTTTAGAGATCCGCAACCGATCAGCCAACGCGCTGCGCAGCTTGCCGCCTAACTCCTCCTCGGCGGCGTGGGCGGCGAGTTGGTTGATCACCGCGTGCTGGGGTGTGCGCAGTTGGCGGGCTGCCCGTTCCAGGCGCGCCAGAGCCCGCATCCGCTCCGGGGTGGTGAACACCTCAAAGGACAACGCGCACAAACGATCCACATCTGCATCGAGTGCATCGAAGACCTCCACGATCTCTTCACGCGTGCTCGCTGCCATACCTCAAATTCTAGGAACCGGCACCGACAACTCCCCGGCCCCGACGACATACCTGTGCATAAACCTGCAACTGTGCATAAGCCCGTGTGGTGGCTCCAAATTCATTGCGGAATCGTGAAATTCACCCAACATCCTCGCGGCGGTACTCGCGTCCACGCTCGGCCCGCTCCCAGAGCACCCCGTCCCCGGCAGACACGCCATCCCTGATCAGCTCGCGCTTGAGGATCTTGTTGGTCGCGGTGCGCGGCAACTCGGCGTTGATCCGCACATATCTCGGCCACGCCTTCGGCGACAAGTCGGGCTGGGCAGCCAGGAAATCGCCGAACTGGCTGGGAGACAGCGACGCTCCGCTGTTGAGCACGATTGCGGCCATCACCTGATCCCCTACCCGCTCGTCGGGAACGGCGTACACCGCAACGTGGTTGATCTCCGGCAGGCGCTGCAGGATGCGCTCGACAGGACCCGCCGCCAGGTTCTCACCGTCCACTCGCATCCAGTCCGCGGTGCGTCCGGCCAAGTAGATCCAGCCCTCGGCGTCGCGGTAGGCGAGGTCACCCGACCAGTACATACCGTGTCGCATCCGCTCGTCGGTGGCGGCGGCGTCGTTGTAGTAGCCGCTGAAACCGCCTGCGCCATAAGTATTCACCAGTTCACCGACGGCGTCGTCGAAATTGGCCAGCGCACCGTGCTGATCGAAAACCGCTGCGGCGCACTCGGTCCGGGTTTCCGGGTGGTACACGCTGACACCCGGATATCCCTTGCCGATGGAACCCGGCGGTGTCCCGTCCTCACGCATCACGACGACGGCGAACTCGCTGGATCCGAAACTGTCCACCACCCGGCATCCGAAACGCCTGGCGAACTCGTCGAGGTCACGCTCGGTTGCCTCGTTGCCGAACGCGGCGCGCAGCGTGTTGTGGGCGTCGTCGGGACGCTCCGGGGTGGCCAGCACCAGCGCCAGCGGCTTGCCGACGTAGTTCATGTAGGTGACGCCGTAGCCCCGGATGTCGGCGAGGAATCGTGACGGGGAGAATCTGGCGGGCACCATCGCGGCACCGGCGCTGATGGCAACGGCCCACCCGGCCGCGACACCGTTGGAGTGAAACAGCGGCATCGCGAGATAGCACACGTCCGCGGCGGTCAGCTCGAACCGCTCGGCCAGGCTGGCGCCGCACATGACCGCCATCGCGTGTGCGAAACGCACCGCCTTGGGGTCGCCGCTGGTGCCGGAGGTGAAGATCATCATCACCGGGTCGGCGCCGGAAACCTGAATCGGCACAAGGGGTTGCGCGGCAGTCACCGCCTCGCGGTATTCGGCGCCGTCGACATTCAGGACGGGCAGATCCAGCCCGTCGAGCAACGCCAGGTGTTCGGTATCGACGAGCACCAGTTGACTGTCCGACCTCCTGATGTCGGCGGCCAGCCCTTGCCCGCGGCGGGTCGTGTTGATCCCACACAGCACATACCCGCCGAGCGCAGCCGCGGCCATCGACCGCAGCATGGCCGGCGAATTGCCCAGCAGCGCAGCGACATGCAGCGGCCGCGCCGGATCGAGCCGCTCCAGCAGCACCGACGCCTCGGCCGCAGCTTCGCCGAGGTGCTCGCGCCAGGTCCACGTCCGATCCCCGTCCCGCACCGCGACGGTGTCGTCGTCCATCCGCGATCGCAGCAATTGCTGCACCGTCTCAAACATCGGCCGGCCGGTATCGCAACAGCGTGATCTCATGGCCTGGGACGTCACAGAAGACGGGCGCAACCCGCATGCCGATACGGATGTCCTGCGGGTCGACATCCACCAACTCGGCGCTGACCCGCGGTCCGGCATCCCATTGCACGACGGCGAGCAGCTGCGGCAGCTGCTCAGCCCATGGCGGCCCCGTCGGGCGCCGCGCAACGGTGTAGGTGTACAGCGTTCCCGCGCCGTCGATCTCGCGCCATTCCAGGTCGTCGGCCAGGGTGCCTGGTGCCAGTGTGCGCGGATAGAACACGTACCGGCGCGACGACGGCGAGTACTGGATCAGTATCTTGTGCTCGCGCAACGCATCCCAGAACGGTTGGGATACCGGTGTCGGCTCAGGCAACGGTCGGCTCATGTCAGTCACCTCCTAGCACCAGGGCCACCTGCTCGCTCATGATGCCGCCGTTGCCGGTCACGAACGCGGTGTCGCAGTCGCGCACCTGAGCATCGCCGGAGCGGCCCATCACTTGCCGCGCCCCGTCGACCACGTGATGCATGCCGCCGGCCATGCCGGCCTGCCCGAACGACAATTGGCCCCCGGCCGTGTTGACCGGAAAGTCGCCGCGGAAGGTCAGGTCGTGCTCGGTCAACCATTGCATGCCTTCGCCTTTGCCGCAGAAGCCGGCGTCCTCGAGGGTCATCAGCACCGTGATGGTGTAGCAGTCGTAGATCGAGGCGACGTCGACGTCGGCACGGTCCAGTCCCGCCATTGCGAAGGCTTTTTCGGCGGCACGGGCGATCGGCGTGCGCATGAGATCGTCGGCGTAAGTGGGGGTCTTGAACCGGATGTGTTCGCCGAAGCCTTTGATCCAGACCGGCCGGTGGCGGGCGCGGCGCGCTATCTCGGCGTTGGCCACCAGCACGCCGGCCCCGCCCTGAACCCGCATCACGGTCTCCAGCATGTGGATTGGGTCGGCGATGACCGGACTGGTCAAGACGTCGTCGACGGTGAGCGGTTTGCCGTGGAACACCGCGCCGGGGTGGGCGCAGGCATTGGTCCGTTGCTGCACCGCGATCCTGGCCAAAGCGGCTGCATCGTAACCGTATTCGGCGGCGTAGCGTTGGGCGATCTGCGCGTACGGGGCGTTCTGGCCGACGTTGCCGTACGGGATCTCGAATTCAGCCTGCGGCGAGCCGTAGTTGTTGCTCGACGCGCCGTACCAGCCCAGCGTGCGGCCGGGTCGTTGCTCCGAGCGGGGGATCTCCAGGGATCCCGGCACCACCGCGAGCACCGCATCGCACACGCCCAGTTCGACCGCCGCTGCGGCGCGCCACACCATCCCGGCGGCCGTCGCACCGCCCAGGTCCACCCGGTCACCGAAATCCAGCGGGATCCCGAGATACTCCGACAGCGTCGCCGGTGCGAACATGTCCGACTCGGCGATGCCATGGCACGACAGTCCGTTCACCACAGTGGGTTCCACGCCGGCATCCTCGATCACCAGCTTGGCGAGCAACGCATACTGATCCAACGTGAAGGACGCCGGGCGGGTCTGGCGCCGCTCCGCCGGTAGTTCTGCGATGCCTATGATGGCGGCCTCGCCGCGCAGGCCGCTCACCGAATGTTCCTGCGGGGCAACAAGACGCTGGCTGTGCCGGGCATCAACACCTCGTCGCCGCGTCGACAGGAGATGTCCAGGTCCACGATGCCCTCCCCCTTCCCCGTCACGACACCTCCGAAGGTCAACTCCTGCCCGGGGTAGGCGATCGCGCGATTCTGCACCGAGAAACGCAGCAACCGCCCGGCACCACCGATCCAGTCGGTCAGGGCACGCGACAACAGCGCCGCCTGCAGTGGTCCCTGGACCAGTACGTCGTCGTAACCTTCGACGTCGCGGGCCCACGCCTTGTCGTAGTGGATGCGGTGCCCGTTGTAGGTCGCGGCGCTGAAGAAGAACATCTGCGTCTCGGTCACCGTGACTGTCAACGGCGTTACCGAAGAACCGATTTCGATGTCCTCGTAGTACAGCTGTCCGGTCATGCGGGCCTCGCGATCATCGAGGTGGTCGCCTCGGCGAGCAGGTCACCGCGCTGATTGCGGTATTCGCTGCGCCAGGTCACCAGCACGAACCTGCCTGACCTGCCCTCCTTTTCGGTGATGGCGTCGACGGTACGCACCAGTTCGACCTGATCCCGATGATAGGCGGGCAGATGGAACGTGGTGCTCTCACCGCCAGCCATCCGCCTTGGCGCCCGCGGGAAGGCCAGGCTGCCGGTGACGGCGCCCGAAGATCCGTCTGGGCGCAGGTTGTCCAGTGTGGCCACACCGAGGACCGCGTACTGCAGAAACAACGGCGGACAAATCACGTCGCGGTAGCCGTGCGCGCGTGCGTGGTCGGCGTCGAACCACAGCGGGTTGCGATCATCGACCGCGGCGGCCCAACGTTGCCAGTCCCGCTGGTTCACTTCGCCGCTGGCGGTGGCGACGACGGTGCCGACGCTCGCGGCGGTTTCCGGATCGATGAGACTGTCAGTCACTGGTTGCATCCCAATTCATCTCGTCCTCAAGCCATCTCGCGGCAATATCGGCGCCGCCTCCCAGGGTCGCGAGCACTCGGGCACGCTCGGAGAACAGGTGCAGGTCGGTGTCGACGACATAACCCATGCCGCCGTGCAACTGGTGGGCATCCAGCGTGATCTGCTTGACCCGACTTGCGTGCATCCGCGCGATCGCTGTCTCCCGGGTGCCGGTGCGGCCGCGGCCGATCCAGCACACCGCCGAGTGGGCGGCCAGCCGGGCAGCCGTCAGCGCGATGTGCATGTCGGCCACCAGGTGCTGAGCGGCCTGGAACGACGCGATGGGACGCCCGAACTGCTCACGCATCTTGGTGTGGTCGACCGTGCGCTGCAGCACCCCTTCGGCCACCCCGGTCAGATCCAGGCAGAGCAGCGCCAGGGTGGCGTTGACCACCCGGCGCAGGTCCGACTGGGTCAGACCCGCAGCGCCGGCGAGAATTCGGCGGGGGTCGTCGATCAGCACGTCCTCGAAGCGCAACGCGAAAACGGGGTGCGCCCCCATCACTTTCAAGGGTTCCGCCGAGATTCCGGACGACGAGGTGTCGACCACGAGTCCCTGTGCGGCGCCGCCGGTGTCGGCAGTGACGACAATCAAGTCGGCCAGGTCGGCGTCGGCGACGAAATCCACCGTGCCGTCCAGACGGTAGCGGCCGTCGGCGTCGCGGCGTGCCTGTAATGACGGCGTGAGGTCGGCCGCGTCGCGCGGATTGCACAACGCAACCGTCCCGCGGGCGCTGCCGGACGCCAGCGCCGGCAGCCACGCTTTCCGGGCGTCACCTCCGCCCAACCAGTCGATGGCGAGCGCGGCATGGATGCTGCTGTGCACGATCATCGGGCACAACGCACGCCCGGCCTCCACGCTGAACACGCCGAGTTCACCGAGTCCGCCGCCGGCACCTCCGAGCGCTTCCTCGACCGCGAGCCCCAGCACGCCGGACTCGCCCAGCGCCTTCCACAGCGATGGCGTGACGCGGTCCCCGTCCGGTGGCTGCAACCCGCGAGCCGGTGTCGCCGGACACTCGGCGGCCAGCATCTTGCGGCACATCGCCGCAAGATCACGTTCGTCCTGATCGGGTATCAGCCGCATGCGATCACCGGCCGTAGGAGGGCAGGCGGTATCCCCACTGGGCGATCACATCGCGCAACACCTCGTTGGTGCCGCCACCGAACCGCATCAGCGGCGACACCCGGTACAGACGCTCGAAGAAGCCGTCGAGCGGTGCGGCGGTACTGCGATGCGCGAGCAGCCCGTCGGGTCCCAGTAGGTCGATCGCCAAATCCGCTATGCGCTGGCGCAATTCGCTGGTGAAGATCTTCTCGACGCTGACCTCGACGGTGGGGATGGCACCGGAGTCGAGCAGCGAGGCCGCCTCGTAGCCCATCAGCTTGGCAACTTCGACATCGGCCTCCGCCGCAGCGAGACGGCGACGGAAGGCCGGGTCGTGGGCGGGCACCGTCCCGTCGCGAAGTGGTCGCACCGCCAGCGTGATCAAGTCGTCGAGGGCGCGGCGCAGATCTCCGGCATTGGTCAGCGCCCCGCGCTCCAAGTCCAATGCCCCGGTGATGTAGGTCCAACCCTTGTCGACCTCACCGATCAGGTTGGTGACCGGCACTCGCACGTCGTGGAAGAACGTCTCGTTGGTGCGGTAGCCCGACCATGCGTACAGCGGGTGGATTTCGATGCCGGCCGCGTCGATGGGCACCATGATCACCGAGATGCCGCGATGTCGCGGTGCATCGGGATCGGTTCGCACGCACAACCATTCGTGGGTGCAGCGTTGAGCCCCGCTGTTCCAGATCTTGGATCCGTTGATCACCCATTCGTCGCCGACGCGTACCGCGCGGGTTTTCAGAGCGGCGAGGTCGGTGCCGGCGTTGGGCTCGGAATAGCCGACGGCGCAGATGATCTCGCCCCGTGCGATCGGCGGCAGGAACTCGGTCTTGTTCTGTTCGGTGCCGTGGCGCATGATCATCGGTGCGACCGAGGTGACGGTCAGGTCGGGCCCCGGCACGCCCCAGTATTCGAATTCGCTCATCAACAGGTGCTGATGCATGGCGGTGAGCCCGAGTCCGCCGTACTCGCGCGGCCAGTTCAGGCCGAACCAGCCGCGCTCGCCGATCTTGCGACGGAATGCCGACAACTCGCCGCCGCGAAACTCGAGGTCATGCTCGGCCAGCTCGGCGCGCAACGCCGCAGTGACGTTCTGCCGAAGGAACTCACGCACCTCGGCCAGCCAGGCGCGCTGCTCGTCGTCGAGCTCGAAGTCCACACCGGCGACACTAGTCCCACCCCGGTTACACCTGGCCGGACAGGCCCACGACGGCGCGCTTCGACCCGGTCAATACCCTCGACCGGTTCTAGACCATACGTTGTTCACATTCTGTATGCCGCGCGGACGATCGGGCCAGCCACCCGCCATGATGTCGTTGACAGTGCCCACTATCGGCCATACCTTGTTGGAGATGTTGTCCGCGCGGCGGTGTGCCGGCGGATTCGCGTTCAGTCGGCGGGCACCTGCAGTTCGAACTCGAGGAGACCGCTATGACCGTGGGCACCGCTGCGCCAAGCGTTTTCGAGGCCGATCTGCCGACCCTGGCCTACGAGGCCACCGAGATCCCCGCCGATGTCTACCCGCGCATCCGGACCGCGCAGCGCCAGGCGCCGATTGCGCTGGGCCCTTTCGGTCCCGAGGTGCTCTCCTATCACCTGGTCCGCTCGGTGCTGCGCGATCCGCGATTTCAGATCCCACCCGGCCTGAATCTCGTTGTGCAAGGCATCACTTCGGGGCCGCTGTGGGACAAGGTGACCAACAGCTTGTTGTGCCTGGATGGCGCTGCACACCATCGGCTGCGCAGCCTGACGTCGAAGGCGTTCACGCCGAGAGCGACTTCGCGCCTGCACGACACGATGGTGTCGACGATGGACAGCCTGGTCGATCGGGTGGTGCAGCGGGGCAGCAGTGACGTGGTCACCGACCTCGCGCGGCCGTATCCCGTGCCGGTCATCTGCGCTCTGCTGGGCGCGCCCCGCGAAGACTGGCAACAATTTTCGTTCTGGGCCGATGAGATCTTCAAGGCATTCAGCTTCATAGCGGGTGTCCGCGAAATCGAACCGGCCGTGATGCGCGCATGGGCCGAACTCGACCGGTACGTCGACGAGATGGTGGCCCGTCGCCGACACAGCCTGACCGACGACCTGCTTTCCGACCTGATCCGCGCCGAGGACGACGGGGACCGCCTCGCGTCCGCCGAGCTGCGCATGCTGGCCGGGGGTCTGTTGCTGGCCGGTACCGACACCACCCGCAATCAACTGGCCGCCTGCGTCCAGGTGCTCTGTGCGCATCCGGAACAGTGGGACTTGCTGACCGAACGTCCCGAACTGGCCATGCATGCCGTCGAGGAGACAATGCGTCACTCCCCGATCGCCTGCGGAACCCTTCGCCTCGTGACGCAGGATGCCGAGATCGACGGCTACCGGTTCCCCGCCGGCACCATGATCCTGGTGAATACCGCTGCGGCCAACCGCGACCCGGCGGTCTATGAAAATCCGGAGCATGTCGACATCACCCGGGACGGTGCTCCGGCCATCCTGACCTTCGGTGGCGGCATCCACTACTGCTTGGGCGCGAACTTGGCCCGGCGCGAACTCGCCGAAGCGCTCACCGTGCTCACTCGTCGCATCAAGAATCCGCGCATCACCGGCCCCGCACCGTGGAAGCCGATGGTGAGCCTGAGCGGGCCCGTCAGTCTGCCGATCTCGTTCGAAAGCCGGTAGTTACCGACCCTGGCCGCGCGTCCTTTGCGTCACGGCACGGCGGGCCGGTGCGAAGACCAGGGATGAGCCGACTCCAGTTGCGCGGCAACGCGAATCAGCACATCCTCCCGCCCGTAGGCCGCGGCAAGTTGGACACCGATCGGCAGCCCGTCGGCGTTGCGGTACAGCGGGAGGCTGATCGCCGGCTGCCCGCTCATGTTGAACGGCGGGGTGAATGCGGCGAATTCACCCCCGCGGCGCATCGGAGCCGTCGGGTGGGCCGGGTCGTTGTCGAATTCTGTCAGCGCCGGAGGCGGCTCGGCCACCGTAGGAGTGAGCAACAGATCCCAGCCGTCGGCCCACCACTGCTGCAACGCGCGCCGAAACGCGTACACCGCATCCTGCGCAACCGCGTAGTCGACGGCGGTCACCTGCTGCGCCCGTTCGATCAGGACCCAGTTCACCGGCTCGATATCCGCAGCGGTGACCTCCCGGCCCAGCGTCGCGGCGAACCCGCGCGCCGCCATGGCCATCTGCGTCGCCCAGAGTGCCATGAACTTCTGTTGCAACGTGCTGTCGGCAAGACACGACGGCCACGCCGGTTCGACAATGTGCCCCAACTCCTCCAGCAACGACGCCGAAGTGCGCACCGCCGCAACACAATCCGGGTGCAGGAACCCACCGCGCGGATGAACATCGAGCAACCCGATCCGCAAGCTGCCCGGGTCGGCGCCCAGCTCCTCGACGTAGGGCCGCTGCGGTGCGGGTGCGATCACGCTGTCACCGACTCCGGGACCGCACACCGCATCGAGCAAACCCGCCGTGTCACGCACCGTACGGCTGACACCCAGTTCCACCCCCAGGCCCACCTCGGCCCGCCGCGGGCCGACCGTGATCCGCCCCTGACTCGGCTTGAGCCCCACCAGTCCGCAGCACGACGCCGGAATGCGGATGCTGCCGCCGCCGTCGGATGCGTTGGCGAACGGGACCATCCCCGCCGCCACCGCCGCCGTGGCACCGCCACTCGACCCGCCCGGGGTGCGATCCAGCGCCCACGGATTGCGGGTCGGGCCCCATGCCAGCGGCTGGGTGGTGGGCAGGCTCCCCATCTCGGGACTGTTCGTCCGCCCGGCGATCACCAGTCCGGCCGCCTTGAACCGGGAGACCAATGTGGTGTCGGCGGTGTCGAGCTTGCCCGCCTCTTTCAGCGCCACATTGCCGTTGGACAACCTCTGACCCGCAAAGCTGGTGTAGAGGTCTTTGAGCAGAAACGGCACCCCGCGAAACGGACCGTCGGGCAGCGACGGTTCGGCCGCCACCGACCGGGCATGCTCGAACCACTCGATCACCACCGCGTTCAGCGCAGGGTTGGACAGCTCGATCCGTTCGATTGCCGCGTCCAGCAGCTCGCGCGGCGTCACCTCGCCGGCGGCGACCAGCGCCGCCTGGTCCGTGGCGTCCATCCAGCGCGTCTCTTCGGCAAGACCAGTCATGACTGTTGGTCTACCAGGTCCGCCCTTGCATCAGGCGTGCGCTATCACAGCAAAACATCCGTGCAAACTCGTAAGACCGCAAGCCGTGCACCGCAAATGGTCCGATTCGCCCCGCACCGCCGACGGCCCTAGGCTCAAAGAACCCAGCACTCAACGGGGGGAACGCTGATGAAGGTGCCGAACAGGTTGTTCGCGTCCGAGCGCATACGTGCGTTGGTCGCGGCCATTGCCTGCCTGGCCACCGCATCTTGCTCCACTTCAGCGACCGTGTCACCACCGGCGACCCAGTCCGCGACCACCACCGCACCGACCTCGAAGGCGGCCGCGAACACCGTCGCGCCGCCCCCGCCGCATATCAGTCCGCTCGCCAAGGACTGGAAGACCTATGGCGGCACGGTTTATTTCGGTTGCCCCACCGAATTCACGCTCAGCAAATCCGCTCTCGAGGACATCCGGCCGAAAGTCCTCGATACCAAGACCGCCGAATTGATAATGCCGGCGGTGCCGACCGTCGCCGCGGGCGAAACCGTCACCGGCGCAATGTGCGCGCTGTCGAACATCGAGAGCGACATGAAAGTCGTCTACGTCGTCGCGACCGTCAAACCCGCCAACGGCACCCAACCCGAAGTCGCCAAGACCACCGGCTATGTGTTCGACCTGAAGTCGAGCCAGCCGTTGGCGACCAAGGAACTGCAACCGCCGAACCCGGCGCTCAAACTGGCGTCGGCCAAGGAATGGCGTTTGGCGCCAACCACTCCGGGTGTGGCGTGGGTCAACGCTTTCGCCGACGCGCGCGGTGCTGCGTCACCACCGAGAACCGTGATCCTGTCGAATACCGATCTGTCGACGTTGTGGGACGACCCGCAGCCCGGTCGTGTCTGGCAGGACGTCCTGGCCTTCCCGCGCAGCACTGTGCCCGGCAGCACGACGGGCTTCGAATTGCGGCTGCCCACCGGGGAACCCATCTTCCAGGACAACGACATCGCCAGCGTCGACAGCGAATTGTCCGACGGCACAGACAAACTCGTACAGCTCACCCGCTGGGATTCGCACAGTCCGCCGGTCCAGTCGACCATGTTCTTCGACCTCACTTCCAGGTCGCCCATTAAAATCGGCGACACCGACCGCCTGCCCGGTGCCGGACTGACCGCGACGCTGTCCGACGGCAAACTGTTCGTCGACGGCCGAGGTTCGGACACTTCGTCATTCGGGTACGGCGTGTGGAATCTGCGTACCCAGCATTGGGATTGGCTGAAGAGCCGGGACGAAGCCAGGACGCCGCCGATTTCCAAACTGGCTTTCTTCGGCGACCACCTGTACGTGACCAACGCCGGAAACACCTATGCGGTGTTCGCGTTGCCCGGTACCGATCCGGTGGCGTCCACGTGGTCGGGCCGGCCGTTCGGCCGCATAGTCGGCTGGACGCTGGTGTGCCAGGGCGAAACCGTCGCGCCGCCCAGCGGTGAGTGCCGCGAGATTCTGCTGGTGCGCGACGCCGACGGCCGCTATCCGGGCCCCTGGTTCTGACGACGGTCAGTCAGACGACGCGGACTTGTCGAGGCTGATGCCCCGATCGCGCTTGCTTTGAACGCGCTTGAGCATCTTGTCACCGGCGACGGTTCCCTTGGTCAGCGCCAGCGCGATGATGATGTCGGCGTAGGTGATGACCAGCCCGAACCAGAACGCCCACCGCAGCGCCGGATCCGGTGGCGAGGCGAAGAACATGAGCAGAAAGATCGGTCCGACGATGCCGAAGACGAACATCATTCCCTGAATCACCAGGTACCGCTTGAACGTAGACAACTCGCGCTGCTCCTCAGTTCTCGTGGGCTCGTCGTGCCCGGGCGCGTCGCTTTCCTTCATGCATGGCGGCCACGCGTGCCACTGGAATTGTGCGGCCCTGCTCGATCAAATCACTGGGCAGGCGCTGCGGCGCGGGCATCGACTCGGCCCACGAGGCGCGCCCGGACAGGGCATCGACAGCTGTGTGAAGGGTGAAGTCGGCGGGGCTCACCCGATCCAGTTCCGACCAGTCCAACGGAAACGACACCGGCGTACCGGGTCGTAGCCGTGGGCTGTAGGCGGCCGCGACGGTGGCTCCGCCGGCGCGGGTCGCGTCGACGAACACCTTGCCGGCACGGTCCTCCACGATGAAAGCCGTTGTCGCCGTGTCGGGATCGAGCGCCTCCGCACGAGCGGCCAGCGCGCGGGTCGCCGCCGCGACGTCGTCGACGGGTGCGTGGTCGTCGATGGGTACGAAGACGTGTAAGCCCTTGGCGCCACTGGTCTTGACCGACCCGGCCAGGCCGCAGTCGGCGAGGGCCCGGCGCACCAGGTGGGCGACCTGAACCACTGCGGCGAAGCCTCCCGATTCGGGCGGGTCGAGATCGAGCACCAGGTGGGTGGGCCGGTAGATGTCGTCGGCCAACCCCAGGGCCGGGTGATACTCGACGGCGCGCTGATTGGCCAGCCACAGCAGGGTGCGCCGGTCGTCGCAAACCGGATAGCGCACCTCGCGGTGCGAAGCCTCCGCCCAGATGCCTACCGTCCGCACCCAGTCCGGGGTGTACTTGGGGACGTTCTTCTGCATGAACGGCGCCCGCCCGCGCAGCACCCTCAGCACGGTGAGCGGGCGGTCGACGAGACCGGGCAACATCCGATCGGCTACGGCGTCCAGATAGTCCACCAGGTCGCGCTTGGTGGCGCCGGCGTCGGGACTCAGCGGCTGGTCCAGATTGCTCAGATCGACTCCGGCGCGCTGCTCCCCGGAACCCATCCGTTCAGCCTAAGCCCGGGCGCGGCGCTGGGACCCTGGCGACTTAAATTCGCGCCGCATCCGAACGTTCCCGAAGCGGGCGCCGCGGAGTAGCGTCGTAACCCGGACGTAACACGGGTCGGGGACCGATGAAGATGACCGCTGTGAAGATGCTGACGGCAGGCGTGCTGTTGGCGGGTGCGGTGACGCTGGGGGACGCCCCAACGGTCCAAGCCGCGCCGTCGGCCCTGAGCCAGATGCACTTTGTGGGCAACGATCCCGACGAATTGCCTTGCAGCGACCAAGGATGCGCCCCGCAGCCACCGGCGGCAGCACCGCAACGCCCCCGCGGTGTCCTGGGGTGCGTCCGAGGCGTGTGCATCCCCAAGCCCAACCCGCCCAAGGCCAAGCCCCCACGCTGAACTACGCCCCGCCGCAACCGGTTCGAGGGCAACGGTTAACGTCGTCGTCCATGGGTGCCTTGGACGGACGCGTCGCGCTGATCACCGGAGGAGCTCGCGGTCAGGGGCGCGCACACGCGCTGGCACTGGCCGCCGAAGGCGCCGACATCGTCGCGGCCGACGCGCCCGCGCCGATGCAGGACCTGACCTACCCCCTTGGGACCGAGGACGACCTGCGGGTGACGGCCAAGCTGGTTGAGGAGCTGGGCGGGCGCTGTCTGCCGTTGACCGTCGACGTGCGTGACCCGGCGCAGGTCGAGGCGGCCATCGCGCAGACCGTCACCGACCTGGGCAGCCTGGACATCGTCGTGGCCAATGCCGGGGTGGTCAGTACCGGGCCGTTGGACCAGGTCAGCGATCTCATCTGGCAGCAGCTGGTCGACACCAACCTGACCGGCGTCTTCCACACGCTGCGGGCGGCGATCCCAGTGATGCGCCGCCAGCAATTCGGCAGGATCGTGGTGACCTCGTCGATGGGCGGCCGGATGGGCATCCCGGATTTGGCGGCCTACAACGCCACCAAGTGGGGCATCATCGGGCTCGCCAAATCGGTGGCGCTCGAGGTGGCCAAGGACGGCATCACGGTCAACGTCATCTGTCCGACCACGACCCGCACGCCGATGGTGCAGCCCGAAGGTGATGAAAGCGTTCCCGACGAATTGGTGCGCCGCATGATGAAGGCCAACCCGATACCGCAGCCCTGGATCGAAGCCGAGGATGTCAGCCACGGGGTGCTCTATCTGGTCACCGACCGCGGGGTCGTGACGGGCAGCGTGCTGGAGGTCGGCCTGGGCGGCAGCGCCCGCATCCACTGACGGATCTACGAAAACCGTTGCCTTTCTTGAGGCAATCGCCCCATGTGCCACCCGCCGGCCGCGCGTGATCGTCGGCGTGGTTGCTATCTCGGGTGAAACCGTTGCCGCGATCGGAAACCCGGGGCCGCGAGCATCCCGTCGACGCCTTCGTCTGGCGGAGTCCCTAGCGAGGCCGGCTCGGTTGGCGACCGCCTATTCGGGGTATTTACCCGGGCAGCCCTGGGATGGGGACGACGACGGGGACAGAAGTGAGCGGCGATGGTCGGCTGGCTGGACAGGCTGCAGCGACGTAACCGCGGCGTGGGTTTGGCCGTCGCCGTCGTCTACAAGTATGTCGACGATCAGGGCAGCTACCTGGCCGCGCTGATCACCTATTACGCGTTCGTATCGCTGTTCCCGATGCTGCTGCTGTTGACCACCGGACTCGGTGTGCTGCTCCGGGGCAGACCTGACCTACAGGCTCATGTCCTGCAGAGCACCCTGAGCCAGTTCCCGGTCATCGGCAGTCAGCTGCAGCAACCTGAAGGACTCAGCGGCGGACCGGCCGCGGTGATCATCGGCGTCGTGGGCGCACTGTACGGCGGTCTGGGCGTAGGCCAGGCCGTGCAGAACGCGATGGACTCGGTGTGGGCGGTACCCCGGCACCAGCGTCGCGACGCGTTCCGCTCCCGCAGTCACAGCCTGATGCTGTTGTTGGTGCTGGGTTCGGCGGTGATTGCCACCACCGTCCTCTCCGGGATCGGCCACTTGACCGACTCGTTGGGGATCGTGGGAAAGTTCGGGGTGGTCGTCGCCGCGGTGGCCGTCAACGCGGGGATCTGCTTGGTGGCGTTCCGGCTGACCACCGCGCGAGAACTCACCTACCGGCAGGTGTGGCCGGGAGCTGTTGCGGCGGCGTTCATTTGGCAGATCCTGCAATGGTTCGGCGCGGGATACATCGGGCACGTCGTCAAGACATCGAGTGCGACCAACAGCGTCTTCGCGCTGGTCCTCGGGATGCTGGCCTTCCTGTTCCTGGTGTCCTCGACGTTGGTGTTGTGCGCCGAGCTCAACGTCGTACTGGTCGAGAAACTGCATCCACGTGCCTTGCTCACCCCGTTCACCGACGACGCCGAGCTGACGACAGCCGACCGCAAGACCTACACCAGGAAGGCGAAAGCCGAACGCGTCAAAGGCTTTCAGCGCGTCAGCGTCAAGTTCGACGACCTCACCCACAAGCCGAACCAGGTGCCGTGAGAAGTGGCGGCTAGAGTTCGCTGATGACCTCCTACCGGATCGATCCGGACGTGTTGGGCAAGGTCGCCAAGCAGGTCGTCGGCCTGCGATTGGAGGGCGACGAACTGATCGCCCAGGCGATCCGGCTATTGGCCGACGAATACCCCGACCTCGTCGACCCCGCCCCCGGGCGGTGGGTGGCCAGCAAGGCGGGCGGCATCCTGGGCAAGGTCCGATTCCTGTACTTCAGTCCCCGCGAGTACATTGTCATCTTCGGCAGTCCCACTGGTACGCAAGGCTTTTCGGGTCGCTACAAGCGAGTGCAGGTCCACAAGTTCCTGATCGCCGGCCGGATCGACTCCTACGACGTGGAGTCCGACGACACGGCTGCTATGACGTTGCTTCCGGGCGAGCACACCTGCCTGGAAAAAGGCCATGCCCGGGGCCTCACGATCCACCCCGGCTCGTGGCACATCGAATACGGCCGAGGAGCCGTCGTCACGACGTTGCCGTTCGCGATGGTGGACACGTTGTTAGTGTCGCTGGAATTCGCGTCGGTTCGCCGTTCGGCGGTGGAGTTCGCCAAGCTGGTCGGCAAACGGTTTCGCCGCTGACGGGTTAGCGTGAGCCATGACCAGAGCCGGACTGTGGCTGAACGCGGTGCTTGCCACGTTGGGGATCGCCGCATTCGTCGCGATGGCCGCCTTCTTCGGCTACAAGTGGCTGGCGCACGACGAGGCCAACCGCGCCTACGCCTGCGGCAGCGGCAGTCGCGGAGGCACGTGCCTGCAAGGAGAAGCGACGAACATGGCGCTCTGTTTCCTGTTCGCCGCGATTGCACTGGTCGGGATAGTGCTCACTGTCAAGGCCGTCCGTTCGCAGTTGCGTGCGGATCGAGACCTTCGATAACTGAGCGCGCATCTTCCGAACTCAACCGCGCCACGGGTATGCTCCGCGCTATCACAAGTAGTTGATACTTACCGGCGACGGAGGACGCAGCGTGCACAGTGACGTGACGACGGTCGACCAACGCGAACCCGACTTCGCCCAGCCGTGGGCTCCTCATCGACTCCGAATCTACAAAGCCACAGCCTTTTTCACCTTCGCCGTGTTCCTGTTGGTGACCGTTGGTGTCGGCACCGGAGTCATCCCGCCCAGCTTCACCGTGGATGTCGTCGTGAACTTGATCTTCGGCGTGCCGGTGCTGCTACTGCCGCTGGTGTTGTTGTGGACCGCGCCGGGAGAGAATCGGTCCGGGCTGGGCAAGGCGACCGAGCTGACCCTGTTCTATCTGCCCTACACCGCGGGCAGCCAGATCGGCTACGAACTGGTGTTCCTGCTCGGGCATCCGTTCGGACTCTGGGCACCCACTACCGATCCCGGCTGGAAGTGGTTGTGGTGGCAGTACGGGCTGGCCGACACCCGCTATGTCAGCGGGAATCCGTGGATCTTCGCCCTGGAGGTGGTCGGGGTCATCACCGGGACCACCGTGTTCGTCATGTGGACCCGCCTGATCCGATCCAACCTGCCGGACGAGTCGCGGATCCGCTGCCTGTGGGTCGCCTTCGCCGGGTGCGCGGTGCTGATGAGCAGCACCGCCGTCTACTTCCTGGCCGAAGTCGGCGCCGGTTTCAGCCACATCGGCCAGGGCGCGTGGGGCCTGGGGTTCAAGTTCATCGCCGAGAACATTCCGTTCATCGTGCTGCCCCCGCTGGTGCTGTACTCAATCCATCGGCAGATCGACTATCTGACCCGGCGGGCGGGGGTCCTCACGTCACGGGTGTGACTTTTCGCTCAGCCGGCGACCGCGGCACCGCAGATGCCGCAGAGCTCGAACTCCTGACGGTTCCAGCGCGCGACCGGTATGAAGAACAGACTGATCTGCTTGTACTCCCGTATCCGCGACCACTGCGTGGTGTTGTGGCAGCGCGGGCAGTCCCGGACTTGGCCAGCGCCAACGTACTTCTGCTTGATGCCGTAGCCGAAGAAGAGCAACACGACACCAGCGTAGGGGTGTTCGGTGGCGTCACGCGCGGACGGTGCCGTGGTGGCAGGTACAGGTTCGAACTTCGCGACGGAATTGCCGAACAGTGCTTGAGATGCGAATACGTCTGAAGTGGTAAACGCGACTATCCAGAGGCGCCAAATAGTCGTCTACACACGCGCCGCGGGACGCTGCCGCGCGAATGAGCCGGCAACCGGGCTGTCCCGCTCGAGTAGGTCGATCCCCGCCGCCTCTGCCTGCGCAAACATCGCCATCGCTTGCCCAATAGTCAGATCCATTGCAGCGGCGATATCACCCGGCTGCGACTGCCTCGGGAAGAACTCACGAATATCGACGTTCGCCTCGCCACTGCCGCCCGGAGGCAGCGTCACCACAAAAACGATCACCCAGCCGGGGTAGCGGCGGGTCTTCTCGACAACGTCCCAGTACCGGTCGGTGGGAAGGCAAACCACAGCGAACTCGGCCCGATCCTGCGTCTGCGCACGCTCCGATGCGAAGCGCTGCGACTTGGCCAACATCGGCAGCATCCGAAGCGCTGCGAGGCGGTCCTCGTTCTCAGCCACGGTGCCACCTGTCCAAAATCTGTTCCGAGTCGCCACGATCCTTGTCCGGGACCGGAACAGACTGTATCCGAACGGTTTCCGTGATCATCCCGTTCAACCAAGAAGCTTTGCTTTCTGCGCTTCAAATTCCTGCAGTGTGAGCACGCCAGCATCCTTGAGCTGAACAAGTTTCATCAGCTCGTCAGCGACGGATGTTGGCGCCTGCTGCGGTGGAAGCCGTGACTCGTGCGGTTGCAGAGCGGGTCCGAAATCTGGGTGGGCACGGAACCAGTCCTCGATTTTCTGAGCCGTTCCATAGTTGATCGCGACCTCCGCGAGGGTGGTTCCAGATCCCTGCACGGTCAGCACCTCCTGCAAACTCGACGCTTTCAGGCGCTTCTTATCGTCCCGAGTCACCCTTCGAACCGAGAATCCCGCCACATCACGCACCCGCACTCTGAAGGCAGGCAACAGCTTCCCCGTCTGCCGATACTCGACCGTCCCGTCAGGGTGCTCAATCAAGCCTCCGTTCCCGAACCCCAGCCCATGTGAGATTGGCTTGCCTGCCACGGCACTCAGTCCTTCCTCGTTCTTAATCAGCGCGCGAGAAACACCACCAATATCGGACACCTGGCATTGCAGCACGACGTTAGTTCCTATTGAAGCCGAACTTGCGCGACAGCAGGACGTCTTTCCAATATCTCTCCCGGGCCAGCACCTCATTGTCGTCGGTTCGCATCGACCAAAACTCGAGAAGAGCGAAGTGAAGATTCTTGCGCGCATAGTCGGGCCCTTTCTGACCGACCAACTCGCGAAGCGCGGCATTGTTGCCGTGCAGGCTATCGACATACTGACGCAGCCGCGACCAAATCCCGGTGTCGGCGCAGGCAGAGCCGACGTAAGCCTGGCCGGTCTCCTGGTCATGGATGACGTACACGCCCTTCATGTACTGAAGCGCACCGCGCCAGTCATTCCAATCTTGGGTGACTGCGGTTTCCAATATTCCGAGCGAATGGTTGATCCTGTCATGGCCTGGAAATGGCTCCCCTGCGTATGGAAGGCGGAGAATGGATACTACTTCGATGTTGTCCAGGTGAGTCTCCAGGTTCAGTCGGATGGCACGCCCTGGTGGGCGGAACTGCACCCATAGACGCTTGATGAATGGACTCAATAGATCCTCGCGAAGAGCGATCTCGTACGAATAGGCATTTGGAGTGTTGCGACGGTTCAGTACCTCGAAGACACCGCCAAAAAGCCAGTGCGATGGGTCATTTCGGCTTCGGGCCATCGCGAAGATGTATCGCCGGTTGAACTCGTCGCGAGCTGGCCGCCATTGGCTCCAATTGACCCACTCGTCCCATGAGCGGGTCAACACGTCAATGGGGTGGTCTTCACCGTTCCACACCGCGCAGTGCAATTTGCACTCGGTTGGTTCAAGGTCGCCGATCAAGCTCCTCAGCGGGATCGCAGCCATCATTTATGACCTTCCGTGACGGTTTGTCGGGAAAAGACTGGGACGTCCTCGTTGTCTTGCCACCACAACAGTTGGTCGAGAACAAGTCGTGATACATCTATGTCGTCGGCAGCAGCTCGGGCCACCAGGAGCACCGCGTGCGGATCTTCGGGTACCGAGAATCCAAGTGAGCGCAGTGCTTTCACGACGCGCGTGTCGGGCTTGATGGCATCGGCACCTGAACGCATCCGGGCATAGGCGAAGAGCGCGACGCCGATACCCTTGACCGAACCGACTACGGGGTCGAGCTTGGGCGCATGCTCGAATGCTCCGTAACGCTCAGCCCAAACCCGACATAGTTGGCCTTCTTGGTCTGCGGTAGTCAGCCCCTCCTGGGAGGCAAAGGCGCACAGCCTGTTTGCCACTTCGTGAATCGTCGTAACTTCGTCCTCGGAAAGACCGTACTTGTCTCGTTGCAGAGGGTGGGCGGCTAGCCACGCGATGGTGTGCTCGGCGTTATGCGCTTTCCAGTCTGCCACGATGTCGTGTACCCGCGTCGTATACCGACGTTGCCTCGACGCAACGACGTCGACAATCATTGCGCCTCGCGCGTTCTCATACTTCGTGACGAAGTCAAGCACCTTTGTTTGGGCTTCCGCACCATGAGCACGGTTGAGGTCGCTCAAATTCTGGATCGCCACACTCCACTGAGAACTACTGCGCAGCAACAAGGCTGCGGGTGAGGAGTCTGTCATGCCGTCGGCTTCAACCCCTGATAGATGATGGGCACAAGTTCGCCGAGCAGCTTCGACGACAGCTCGGGATTGCCCAGGATCTGCGTGGACAAGTCCTCGGAGGAGGCCATCGCGCCTATCACGGCGCTGACGAACTCGTTCTTCAGGTCCGGGCTGACCGAAAACTGGGCCAGCGTGTTGTTCTGGGCCTGCTGTTGCAGGATTTCGCTTTCTTCGAGCCGGTCCTTGATGTGAGTAACGACGTTGCGGACGCTGGAGTCGGGGTGGTCTCCGGAGAACAGGTCATTGATCTGGGCGATGACCTGCTCCAGAGCGACTAGTTCGGGATCGTGGGCCATCCCGGTCCCCCCGGCTTTCGCCGGTTCGAGCGTCACACCACCGGAAAGCTTTCCGTCGGTGGAACCCCCGGGGTGCTGGGCTAGGTAATCGAAGTCGACGCCGGACAGGTCGATCTCGTGATGAAGCTGCTCGCTGGCGATCACGGGCGCGAGGTGCCGTAGGTAGATCGAGAGCTTCTCGATCGAGGGGTCTTCGTAGTTGACGATCTGAGAGAGGAAGTCGTACTGGCGCAGGAACGTACCGATGTCCTTGCGAAAGATGTCCAACTTTTCCAAAGCCAGGCTGTCACCGTCATCGCGAGCTCGGCGTTCCCGGTCCCGGAACACGTCTCGCGCCGGCTGGACCCACTTGTTCAGTGCCTCATGGCCTTTACCGGGCTGCTGGGCGTACTTGAGGTAATCTGCGACCAGACCGTTGACCTCCGACTCTTTGTAAATCCCTGCAGCATCAAGCTTGTTTACCGTCTGGTGCACGATATTGGGGTCGGTAACATCGGCCAGGGTGGTAGCGGCGTAGTAGGGCTCGAATGCCTCCACAATATCCTCGGCGGTGTTCGCGAAGTCCAGGACGAAGGTCTGATCCTTCCCCGGTGCAGTCCGGTTCAATCTCGACAAGGTCTGGACCGCCGCCACCCCTGCTAAGCGTTTGTCGACGTACATCGCGACCAGCAGCGGTTGATCGAAGCCGGTCTGAAACTTGTTGGCCACCAACATCACCTGGTACTCGTCGGTGGCGAACGCATCGCGCAGATCGCGACCCTTGAGTCCCGGATTCATGCTGGTCTCGGTGACCTTCTCCAGCCCCGAATCGAGATCAGTGACCTCCCCGGAGAAGGCCACCAACGCCGCAATATTGGTGTAGTTGCGCTCGGCAATGTATTTGTCGAAGGCCAGCTTGTAGCGCACTGCCGCCTTGCGCGAGGAGGTGACCACCATGGCCTTGGCCTTCCCGTCGAGCCGCCACGCTACGTTGTCGCGGAAGTGCTCGACGATGATCGCGACCTTCTGACTGATGTTGGTTGGGTGCAGCTTGACCCAGTTCATCACCGACTTGATCGCCGCACTCTTGTCCACCAATTCGCCGGTGGATTCACCCGAGACCTGAAGGGTGCCTGATGCGGCGGTGTCTTCAGTCTCGAAAGTCTGCCCGTGGTGGGTGAGCCGAAATGCCGTCTTGTAGGGCGTGTAGTTGCGCAGTACGTCGAGGATGAAGCCCTCGTCGATGGCCTGCTGCATTGAGTACAGGTGAAAGGGGTGCGGTTTGCTGTCGATGCTCGATTTGTGGCCGAACAACTCCAAGGTTTTGGCCTTGGGGGTGGCAGTAAAGGCGAAGAACGACAGGTTCTTTGATTCGGCGCGGGCGGCCATCTCATCGGCCAGCACATCTTCAGCGTCGACGGTTCCACCGTCTTCCAGGTCTTCGAGTTCGCTTGCCGAGAGCGCAGCCTTGAGCCGTTTAGAGGCGTCGCCCGCCTGGGAGGAGTGGGCTTCGTCGGCAATGATCGCGAAGCTCTTGTCTTTGAGGTCGGCTTGCTCCTGAATCAGTTGCAGGGCGTAGGGGAAGGTCTGGATGGTGACGATGATGATCTTCGTCCCGCCGGTCAGCGCCTCAGCCAGCTCCTGAGATTTCGGCCCGCCCAACCCGGCGATATGGGCGACTACGCCTGGGGTGCGGTCGATCTGACGGATCGCTTCCTGCAGCTGGGAGTCGAGGACGTTTCGGTCGGTAATCACGATGACGGAGTTGAATACCGGTTTGTTGGTGTCGTCGTGCAGCACCGAAAGTCGATGCGCCAGCCACGAAATAGAGTTGGTCTTTCCCGAGCCGGCGGAGTGCTGTATCAGGTAGCGCTGCCCCGGCCCCTTAACGCGCGCATCGGTGACCAGTCGGGTAACGACGTCCCACTGGTGGTAGCGGGGGAACAGCATCTTTTGAGAGCGGACCTTCTTGTTGGTGATCGGGTCGATTTTCTCGTCGATCTGCAGGTGCAGGAACCGTCCGAGGATGTCGAGCCAGGTGTTACGGTCCAGGATCTGCTGCCACAGATAGGCCGTTGACGAGCCGTGCGGGTTGGCCGGGTTTCCGGCACGACCGTGATCGCCTCGGTTGAACGGTAGAAAGACGGTGTCCTTGCCGGCGAGCTTGGTGGTCATCTGCACTTCGGAGTTCGAGACCGCGAAGTGCACCAATGCGCGAGAACCAAACTGCAACAACGGTTCCCCCTTGGGTAGCCGGTGATGCTTGTATTGCAGCACGGCGTCAGTGACGTTCTGGACGCTGAGGTCAGTCTTCAGTTCGGCGGTGGCAACTGGGATGCCGTTGACGAAGAACACCAGGTCGATGCTGTTGGCGTGCTGCATCGAGTAGTGAACTTGGCGCATGACCCGCAAACGGACTGCGCCGTAATGCTTCTCGGTAGTTTCATTCAGAGTGGTGTTGGGCCGGAACTGACACATCGCAAACTGTGCGTTGAGGTCCTTGAACCCACGCCGCAACACCGACAATGTCCCGCCGTTCACCTTTGGATCAGCGCCCAGCTGCTTCACCAGAGTCGCCAACACTCCGGCCCTCGCCTTGTCCAAGGCTGCTCCGGATAGTCCCGGCTTGACCCGCTTGGCCAACTGTTCCGGTTCGGTGTCTGCCAGCCAACCGAACACGTCTTCCGGAAACAACGCCAGCTCACGGTCGTAACCCGCATCGGTTGGCGAGTACAGCCAGCCGTGTTCGGCGAGGTATTCGCAGATCTCGGTCTCGAATGACGACTCATGATGCTGCTGGGACATCGCTACGCTGCCCCTCGCACGTCGATCTTCCCTGTCACAGCGTCCGTGATCAATGCCGACCGGTACTCCCGTAGAGTTTCAATCACCTCGATCGACTTCGCGACCAGAATGTCGATCTTCGCGGTCTGCTCGCGCACTTGGCGAACGATCATGTTTTGGACATCAAGCGGGGGAACGACAACAGGGACGGCGCGGATTCCGGCCTCTAGATGAGGGTGTAGTGCACCTGTCGCTAACGAACACAGGTAGTTGTAGCCAATCCAGGAGCTAAGGAACGCGCCGAGATAACTGCCAGTTAATAACTCAGGTCTAACCCTGGCTATTTGCAGCGCATGACAACTAGCTTCCCCGAAGTCGGGCGGTACAACTGCCACTTTGCCGATGTCGCCCGTCTGAACTATCAACACGTCGCCTTCACGAAGGTGGATCCGTGGGCGCTCGTCGTGCCATTCTCGGCGAACGTAGAAGGGACGGCGGTCAAATTCGATCCGGCCTCGCTTTATATGTGTGCTCTGTATATAGGGCACTCCGTCGTCCACCAAAATGTCGCGTGTTGGTCCGACGAACCCGTTAGTAAGTTGACGTAGTATCGTGCCTAGGCGAATGATGTGCCATCCCGCTGGCGGTATAGCTAATTCGAGATCGCCCAGCGACCGCGGCGCTGCAAATCCGTAGTGATTGAGTACGTGGTCCACCGTCGCAGATCGGCGATCCTGTAGGGCAGCGATGAGCTGCTCTTGTTTTGCGATTAGAGCATCAATCTTTGCGGTCTCGCAGTCGAGGAATTCGACGATTTGTTCTTGCTCTTGGATCGGTGGGAGCGGTACGTCAAGATTGCCCAGTGCGTACTGGCCCAATCCTACGCGGGTGAGACCGTTTGCTCTCACTTCCATGGCCGCCTTCAAATAATAGCTATCGAACAAACGCTTTGCGAATCGCCCATTGAGCACTGCGGAAGGCCTTACGACCGAAAGGTGATAGCCACACAGGACTCCCGGAAGAGACTCTGCAACATAAGCACTCAATCCAATATCGTCGGCAGTCTCGGAGTCTTTGGTAATGATCGTGTCGCCGCGTCTTAGGGTAAACCGGTTAATCTCCTCTTTGGTTGCAGTGGCTTCCATGAAGTCCAGCGCTTTGGTGATGCTGTCGTTGCGGTATACGTCGGTGTAGTTGCATAACCGTACTGGTATCTCACCGTCACGAGTGTGCTTGTCTACGTTGCTCGGAAACACCGTCGCCGCGAACTTGAGAGGGGCTACCTTCCAGCCAGAGGGTATGTCACCCAGCCAGTCCACACCCGAATTCTCGTAGCGGGCGTAGCAGGGCCAGGTCACGCTCCGACCTCCGCGAGCATGGCCTGAATCTCGGTAACGAGGACCCGGAGGTCTTTTTGGATTTCTTCGAGTGGGCGAGGCGGGATGTAGCGGTAAAAGTGGCGCGTGAACGGAATTTCGTAACCGATTTTGGTCTTGTCGTGGTCGATCCAGGCGTCCGGGACGTGGGGCATGACTTCGCGTGCAAAGTACGCCTCGATGTCTTCGGTCAGCGGAACATTCTCGGTGTCGCGAAGTGCAGGGTCGCATTCAGGGTTGCCCTTGGAGTCGGTGACAATTATGGCGTCGTCGTCGTGCTCACCGAGGGTCGTCCAGATTGCCTTGACAAGCGGCGCAGGCGGTTTCGTCAGTCCGGCCTTGCGCAGCGCATCTTTGAGTTCGGCGACGAACTCGTCGCGGTCCTTCCATTCCCACCTGGTCAGCGAACTGAGCGCTTTTCGCAATGCCGCTTTGTCGCCGTCCTTGAGCTTGTCGATGCTCTTCTGCGCAAAGACTGCTTCGATCTTGTCCTCGGTCGGGTTGAACCGCAGTTGCAAGGGGCGTTCGACGGTGATGGTGGAGTAGCCGAACTCCTCACCCTTGAACACTTTCGAGTGGGCTTCGTGTTCGTCGGAGCCGTGTTCGTTGCGGAAGCTTTCATACAGCCGGCATATCCGCTCGATGTCCTTCTGCCGCAGTTCTTTTCGTTTGGAGCCAAGAGACTTCTTCATCTTGCCGTACATGTCGACGGCATTGATAAGCTGGATTTTGCCTTTGCGTTTTGCAATCTTGTTGTTGTCCAAGATCCAGATGTAGGTGGCGATGCCGGTGTTGTAGAACATGTCGGTCGGCAACGCGATGATTGCGTCCAGTAGATCGTTCTCGATAATCCACTGTCGGATGTTGGACTCCCCGGAACCGGCGCCGCCAGTGAATAGCGGTGATCCGTTGAGGACGATGGCGAGCCGGCTGCCACCCACGCCATTCTTGACCGGCCGCATCTTAGAGATCAGGTGCATCAGGAACAACAGGGAGCCGTCGGAGACGCGGGGCAGGCCGGGGCCGAAACGTCCTGCGAATCCACGTTGTTCGTGTTCGTCGGTGACTTTCTTCTGTTGAGTGTTCCAAGCCACCCCGAACGGCGGGTTGGACAGCAGGAAGTCGAAATGGTCTGTGCGAAAGCCGTCGTCGGTGAGCGTGTCACCGAGGTAGATGTTGTCAACATCCTGACCCTTGATGATCATGTCGGATTTGCACAGTGCGTAGGAGCGGGGATTGATGTCCTGCCCGTACAGCACCGGACGCGCTTTGGGATTCATCTCGACAAGGTGGTCAAAGGCGGTGGAGAGCATCCCGCCAGTGCCTGCCGCAGGGTCGTAGATCGTTCTAACAACACCAGGTTTGGTGAGCACATCGTCGTGGGTGGTGAACAGGATGTCGACCATCAGAGCGATTACTTCGCGGGGTGTGAAGTGGTCGCCAGCCTGGGTGGAGTTGGATTCGGCGAACTTGCGGATCAGTTCCTCGAAGATGTAGCCCATATCGTGTTGGGTGACGACCTTTGGATGCAGATCGACTGCAGCAAAAGCCTTTACAATCAGGTAGAGCCGGTCAGATTTGGCCAGGTTGGCTATCTCGTCGAGCATCTTGTACCCGTCGAACACGTCGCCCACGTTCGGGGAGAAGTGCTCGATGTAGTCGATCAGGTTGTCCGCCACACCCTCCGGATCGCCGATCAAAGAGGCGAAACTCCACTTCGAGGTGTTGAAGAACGGCAGCTTGAACTTGGCCTTCAAGAACACCCCAGGATCGACCTTGGTCGCTCGGATCTTCTTGTACTCGGCGAGCACCTCGTCCTTGGTCGGCTCCAAGACGCAGTCCAGGCGACGCAGGATCGTGAATGGCAAGATCACGTCGCCGTACTGATTGGGCTGATACGGCCCACGTAACAGGTCGGCGATCTTCCAGATCAGGTTGGCATTCGTCTGGGCCATATGTCGATTCACTCCCCCGCAGAGACAGGTGAAAATTACAACCTATAGGCGACAGAAAGTAGCGTCAGCCGTTCCACGTGCTTTTAAATCAGCCGGATATGGTTCGCAATTCCAAGAGCGCTCTGAGCGCGGCACCGTCCACCGGCGAAGGGCGCGAGAGGATGTGCCCGAGTGCGGTGCCTCCGACTGTGTCGTAGACGGCAAGCCGCGCGAGACGGACGATTCCTTCGGCGGCAGCAATGTCACGCATCGCGTCATACAGCGCCCTCTGCTTCCACCGAGGGGAGCCTGCGCCGGCGAGCTCGCGCGGAGAGCCGGCCGTACCGAACATCCGCTCTGTCGAGTCGTTGCTCCAATAGCCGCCCCATCCCCGCGACTTCAGACAGTCCCCTTCGAACTGATCGCAATAGCTGAGGTAGTCGTGTCGCCATGGCAAATCCGCTGCCCAGTCGGGACCAAGGGTCTTCGCGCGGTAGCGATTGAAGTGCTGGCTCTCGTCGAATTCGACAATCAGGTGAGATTCGTAGCAGGAATCCCACGGGCCCGGCGCCAGGCGCGGTTCGGGATGGACGCCTCCGAGTTCGCGGTAAAGTTCCACGATTGCCGCCCGGGCCGCTGGAGGCAGCGTGTCGAGCCGGAGATTTGACGGCTTCGACGCGGGACGGAAGCCCATTTCGGCCAGAATGGTAAACAGCCGGCTTTGTTGCTCGGGCATCTGGCGAGTCTTCCACGGCCCGTGGCCAGCAGGGTTGCGGCCGCTCAGTGCGCTGCGGACGATGAGCATCCTCAAGGCCATTGCATCGGAGAGAACAACCTCTGACGCTGTGGTGGCAGGTACAGGATTCGAACCTGTGAAGCTTTCGCGACGGATTTACAGTCCGCTCCCATTGGCCGCTCGGGCAACCTGCCGCCTAGCAGGGTACAACGACCGGGTAGACAGTTCACAAACGGCTAGCCCCGAAGGAGGACCCACCGAATGGCCGACTCATCGTTCGACATCGTCAGCAAGGTCGACCGACAAGAGGTCGACAACGCGCTCAACCAGGCCGCCAAGGAACTGTCCACGCGCTTCGATTTCCGCGGCACCGACACCAAGATCGCCTGGAAAGGCGAAGAGGGCATCGAACTGACCTCGTCGACCGAGGAGCGGGTCAAGGCGGCCGTCGACGTGTTCAAGGAGAAGCTGATCCGCCGCGACATCTCGATGAAGGCCTTCGAAGCGGGCGAGCCGCAAGCTTCGGGCAAGACGTATAAGGTCAACGGCACCCTCAAGCAGGGCATCAGCAGCGAGAACGCCAAGAAGATCACCAAGCTCATCCGCGACGAGGGCCCCAAGACGGTCAAGACCCAGATCCAGGGCGACGAGGTGCGCGTCACCAGCAAGAAACGCGACGACCTGCAGGCCGTCATCTCGATGCTCAAGCAGGCCGACCTGGACGTCGCGCTGCAATTCGTGAACTACCGGTAGAACCCACGGTCCCTGGCCCGACCAACCGGTGGGTGCCTACTCTGGTGAAGTGACCGTTCAAGAAGCCGACCACGCCCCCGCCGAGACGGCCCGAGTCGACGTCCTGATCGTCGGCGCCGGCATCTCCGGCATCGGAGCCGCCTACCGGATCACCCAGCGCAACCCCGCAGTGACCTACACGATCCTGGAGCGGCGCGAACGCATCGGCGGCACCTGGGATTTGTTCAGATATCCCGGAGTCCGTTCGGACAGCAGCATTTTCACGCTCAGCTTTCCGTTCGAACCGTGGACGCGCGAGGAAGGTGTCGCCGACGGCGACCATATCCGCCAGTACCTGGTCGACACCGCCCGCAAGCACGGCATCGACTCCCACATCCAGTTCAACAGCTACATGCGCAGTGCGGACTGGGATTCGGGGACCGACACCTGGACCGTCACCTTCGAACAGGACGGAGTCACCAGGCAGTGCCGAAGCCGGTTCCTGTTCTTCGGCAGCGGCTACTACGACTACGACCGGGGCTACACACCCGACATTCCCGGTATCGAAGACTTCGCCGGCACCGTCGTACATCCCCAGCACTGGCCGGAAGACCTCGACTACGCCGGTAAGCAGGTGGTGGTGATCGGCAGTGGAGCTACCGCCGTAACCCTCATCCCGTCGATGGCCGAACGCGCCGCCAAGGTAACCATGCTGCAGCGCTCACCGACCTACATCGTCTCGGCATCCAGATACAGCAGGTTGGCGCGAGTCAGCCGTAAAGTGATGCCGCGCAGGGCATCCCATATGGTCGTCCGCTTCTATAACGCTCTCACCGAAGGGCTGATCTGGTTCCTTTCGCGCAAGACACCGGCATTCATCAAATGGTCGCTGCGCCGCAAGGCCATTCAGAACCTGCCCGAGGGTTACGACGTCGACATCCACTTCAAGCCCCGCTACAACCCGTGGGATCAGCGGATGTGCCTGATACCGGAAGGCGATCTGTTCAACGCCATCAGCGAGGGCCGAGCCGAAGTGGTCACCGACATCATCGACCATGTCGACGCCACCGGCATCGCGCTGAGATCCGGCAAGCACCTCGACGCCGACATCATCGTCACCGCCACCGGCCTGCAGTTGCAGGCACTCGGTGGCGTCACGCTGCGCATGGACGGCGTACCGATCGACCCCACCGACCGTTTCGTCTACAAGGCGCACATGCTCGAAGACGTGCCCAATCTGTTCTGGTGCGTCGGCTACACGAACGCATCCTGGACCCTGCGCGCCGACATGACCTCGCGCGCGACGGCGAAACTGCTGGAGTACATGTCCGCCCACGGCTACACGCACGCCAGCCCGCATCTGGGCGACCAACCGATGGCCGAGAAACCGGCCTGGGACATCCAGGCCAACTATGTACGACGGGCGCTGCACGCGCTGCCCAAGTCGGGCACCAAGCGGCCGTGGAACGTGCGGCAGAACTACTTCGCCGACGCCATCGATTACCGGTTCGACCGGATCGAGGAAGCGATGGCCTTCGGCCGCGCGGGCGACCGGGCCGCCCTGGCCGGTTAGAACGACGCGCGGTCGGTGAACCGCTGTCAAATGCCGGGTGACCGCAATAGGGTGAAGTCCATGGCAGCCCAGAAACGCGAACCCAAAGTCGTTGTCCTCGGTGGCGGTTCCTGGGGTACCACCGTCGCATCCATCTGCGCGCGCCGCGGACCGACGCTGCAGTGGGTGCGTTCCGAGGACACCGCCAAGGACATCAACGACAACCACCGCAACACCCGCTATCTCGGGGACGCGGTCGAGTTATGCGAAAACCTGCGCGCCACCACCGATTTCGCCGAGGCCGCGCACAGCGCCGACGTCATCGTGATGGGCGTTCCCTCGCACGGGTTCCGAGACGTGCTCACCGAACTGGGTAAAGAGCTGCGGCCGTGGGTGCCGGTGGTGTCCCTGGTCAAAGGTCTCGAGCAGGGCACCAACATGCGGATGTCCCAGATCATCGAGGACATCCTGCCCGGGCACCCCGCGGGCATCCTGGCTGGGCCGAACATCGCCCGCGAGGTCGCCGAGGGCTACGCCGCGGCCGCGGTGCTGGCCATGCCCGACCAGCACCTGGCAACGCGACTGTCCGGGCTGTTCCGCACCCGCCTCTTCCGCGTCTACACCACCGACGACGTGATCGGCGTCGAGATGGCCGGCGCGCTCAAGAACGTGTTCGCGATCGCGGTCGGCATGGGTTACTCGCTGGGCATCGGCGAGAACACCCGCGCTCTGGTGATCGCACGCTCGTTGCGCGAGATGACCAAGCTGGGCGTGGCGATGGGCGGCAACACCGAGACCTTCCCCGGTCTGGCGGGTCTCGGCGACCTGATCGTCACCTGTACCAGCCAGCGCAGCCGCAACCGTCACGTCGGCGAACAGCTGGGCGCGGGCAAACCCATCGACGAGATCATCGCCTCGATGAACCAGGTCGCCGAGGGTGTCAAAGCCGCCAGCGTGATCATGGAATTCGCCAACGAGTTCGGGCTGAACATGCCGATCGCCCGCGAGGTCGACGCCGTCATCAACCACGGCTCCACCGTCGAACAGGCCTACAAGGGTTTGGCCGCCGAGGTGCCCGGACACGAGGTCCACGGCTCAGGCTTCTAGCGTTCTCAAACCGGGCGTCGCAAATGAAGTTTGTGTTCGCTATAGCGCGCCCGGTTGCCGCCTTTGGTGTCCAGCAATACCGTCAGGAATTGGTTGCCAGGCGGCTCAGCTCAGCACACCATCGTTCGGTCTCTGGCGGATTCGCTTGTGCGTCAACATGTTACGTCTTCGGTGACATTTGATCCGGGGCCGGCTGGTGTCGATGGCCGGCAGCGAGGTAGCCGAAGTCGCCGTCTGAGCGCCGACGGTCCCGCTTGGCGAGATCAGCCGCGCGCCATCGCCTCCAGTCGACGGATCCGGTCCTCGATCGGCGGATGCGTCGAAAACAGCGACCCGATGCGCTCACCCGCGCGGAACGGGTTGGCGATCATCAGGTGCGCCTGGTTCGCCAGCTGCGGCTCCGGCGGCAACGGCGCCATCTGCACCCCACCGGAGATCTTGCGCAACGCCGAGGCCAGCGCCAGCGGGTCACCGGTCAGCACCGCACCTGATTCGTCGGCCTGGTACTCGCGCGAACGCGATACCGCCAGCCGCACGACCGTCGCCGCGATCGGCCCCAGCAGCGAAACCAGCAGCAATGCAAAGGGATTCGTGCCGCCTTCCCGGTTCCCGCCGAATGCACCGAACCACATGGCCATGTTGGCCAGGGCGGTGATCACCGAGGCCAGCGCGCCGGCCACACAGGAGATGAGGATGTCGCGGTTGTAGACGTGCGAAAGCTCGTGACCCAGCACGGCGCGCAGTTCACGCTCGTTGAGGATGCGCAGGATGCCGGTGGTGCAGCAGACCGCGGCGTTGCGCGGGTTGCGCCCGGTGGCGAACGCGTTGGGTGCGCTGGTGTCGCTGATGAACAGTCGCGGCATCGGCTGGCGAGCCGCGGTGGCCAGCTCGCGCACGATGCGGTACATCGTGGGTTCCTGCCATTCGGAGACCTGCTGCGCATGCATAGCCCGCAACGCCAGCTTGTCGCTGTTGAAGTATGTGTAGACGTTGATGCCCACGGCGAACAGCGTCGCCAGAATCAGCGCCGTCCGGCCGAACTGCGCCCCGACGAACACGATGATCGCGGACATGCCCACCAACAACAGGAACGTCTTCAGCCTGTTGGCATGCGGATGCCAAGTCATTGCTGTGTCCTCCTACGAACACTTCGGCTTTGTCTGATTACAGCCGATCAACGCCCGACGGGACAGTCAAGGTTCCGGCTCATCGGATTTAGCCGTGGCGACTGACGGTGTAGTCCACCAGGGCTTGCAGCGCCTCGGCCCCTCGGGCAGCAGACTCAGTTGCGGCGTTGAGTGTGCATCCTTGGCGTTGATTGTGAAATGACGGCTTTCGGGGTGAACCCACGGCGGGAAAATCGACGGGATCCCACCCAGGCTTCACGCTCAACACCCAGGCTTCACGCTCAACACCCAGGCTTCACGCTCAAAACCCAGGCTTCACGCTCAAAACCCAGGCTTCACGCTGAATGCCGTAACGGCTAGCCGTGGCGACTGACGGTGTAGTCCACCAGGGCTTGCAGCGCCCCGCGACCCGGCCCCTCGGGCAGCAGACTCAGCTCGTGATGCGCCTGAGCTGCGTACTGGGCGAGAGTTTCCTTCGCCTTGGCCATGCCCGAGGACGCCCGCAACAGCGTCAGCGCCTCGGATACATCCGCGTCGTCGTGTATGGGACCGGCCAGCAACTCGCGCAGTCGTGCGCCTTCGGGATCGGTCTCCTGCAAGGCGTACAGCATCGGCAGCGTGCGCACGCCTTCTCGCAGATCGGTGCCCGGCAGCTTTCCCGACTCGTCGGATTCGCTGTCGATGTCGATGATGTCGTCGGCGATCTGAAACGCCGTGCCGACGATCGCGCCGAGCCGGCTCAACCGCTCCACCTGCTCGTCGTCGGCGCCGGAGAACATTCCGCCGAACCGACCCGCGGCACCGATCAGGCTGCCGGTCTTCTCGTGGACCACTTTCAGGTACTGCTCGATGCGGTCCGCGCCCTCGGGGGCGCCGCGGGTCTCGCGCATCTGGCCGGTGACGAGCTCGGCGAACGTCTCGGCGACGATGCGGACCGCTTCCGGGCCCAGCCACGACACCAACCGCGACGACGTCGCGAGCAGATAGTCGCCGGCCAGGATCGCCACGTTGTTGCCCCACCGGGCATTGGCACTCGGCGCCCCGCGGCGTACCTCGGCCTCGTCCATGACGTCGTCGTGATACAGCGTCGCCAGATGAATGAGCTCGACGATCGCACCGGCCAAGGTGACCTCGGGACTGGCCGGGCGCGGCCCGGTGTGCGCGGCCAACACCGTGAACAACGGGCGGAAACGTTTGCCACCGGCCTTGAACAGGTGCAACAACGACTCGGTGAGCACCTCGTCGGAACCGCGCAACTCGGCATCCATGAGCTCCTCGACCCGGGCGACACCGTCGCGCACGGTCGCGGCGAATTCGGCGTCGCCTAGGTCAACGCCCGCCACCACGGTCGCCGGAGTTCTCATTCGACCAACATACTGGTGGACGTGAACACCAGAGTCTCCCAGGCCGACGTCGTGGTGGTGGGCGCCGGACCGGCCGGATCGGCGGCGGCGGCCTGGGCCGCGCGAGCGGGCCGCGACGTGCTCGTCATCGATTCGGCCAGCTTTCCGCGCGATAAAGCCTGTGGTGACGGGCTGACGCCGCGTGCCGTCGAGGAGATGCAACGGCTGGGCCTGGGCGAGTGGCTGGCCGGCCGTATCGCGCACCGCGGTCTGCGGATGAGCGGGTTCGGCGGTGAGGTGGAGATCGAGTGGCCGGGGCCGTCGTTTCCGTCCTACAGCAGCGCGGTGGCCCGTCTGGAACTGGACGACCGGATCCGCAAGGTCGCCGAGGAGTCCGGGGCGCGCATGTTGCTGGGATCTAAAGCCGTTGCGGTGCATCACGATTCGTCTCGACGGGTGACGTCGCTGACTTTGGCCGACCACACCGAGGTGTCCTGCCGGCAACTGATTGTCGCCGACGGGGCACGATCCACGCTGGGCCGCAAACTGGGCCGGCGGTGGCACCAGGAAACGGTGTACGGTGTCGCCGCCCGCGGTTACCTCGCCACCGAACGCGCCGACGATCCGTGGCTGACGTCGCATCTGGAATTGCGCTCCCCCGACGGTGCGGTGCTGCCCGGCTACGGCTGGATTTTTCCGTTGGGCAACGGCGAGGTGAACATCGGCGTGGGAGCGCTGTCGACGACCAAGCGGCCCGCGGATCTGGCGTTGCGGCCGCTGATCTCCTATTACACCGATCTGCGCCGTGACGAGTGGGGCTTCGAGGGTCCGCCGCGGGCGGTGGCCTCGGCACTGCTGCCGATGGGCGGTGCGGTGTCGGGGGTGGCCGGGCCGAACTGGATGCTGATCGGCGACTCGGCAGCGTGCGTCAATCCGCTCAACGGCGAGGGCATCGACTACGGGTTGGAGACCGGGCGGTTGGCCGCCGAGGTGCTGGACACCGACGATCTCTCGCGGTTGTGGCCGGCGTTGCTGACCGACCACTACGCCCGCGGATTCTCGGTGGCCCGCAGGCTGGCGTTGCTACTGACGTTTCAGCGGTTCCTGCCGGCCACGGGCCCGATCGCGATGCGCTCCACGACGTTGATGCGCATCGCAGTGCGGGTGATGGCGAACCTGGTCACCGACGAAGACACCGACTGGGTCGCCCGGCTGTGGCGCAGCGGCGGGCGGTCTTCCCGGCTGATCGACCGGCGGCCGCCGTTCACCTGAGTGTGCCGAGCAGACGCAAAAGCCCCCAAAATCGTTCCGATTTGGGGGCTTTTGCGTCTGCTCGCGCCAAGAACGGGACATATCAGGCTGGTTGACATATATCAGGTGTGTTGATATACCTGAAGGCATGACTTCAGATGTGGAATTCGAGTTCGAGTCGGCATACCGCGGCGACGGCGGTCCGTTTGGCGACGGCGTGCGCCCCCCGTGGAGCCTCGGTGTACCGCAGCCCGAGTTGGCCGCCCTGATCGAGCAGGGCAAGTTCAGAGGCGACGTCCTTGACGCCGGTTGCGGCGAGGGCGCCATTTCGCTGGCGCTGGCCGAGCGCGGGCACACCACAGTCGGTTTGGACTCCTCGCCCACAGCGATCCAACTGGCCCGGCAGGAAGCCGAGAAGCGGGGTGTGACCAATTCCACCTTCGCCGTCGCCGATATCACTGATTTCGATGCCTATCCTTCGGGCTCGGCCGGCCGTTTCCAGACCATCGTGGACAGCACGTTGTTCCACTCCATGCCCGTCGAGCTGCGCGAGGGCTACCAGCGCGCGATCGTCCGTGCCGCCGCGCCCGGCGCGTCGTACTTCGTCCTGGTCTTCGACCGGGCCGCGATATCCGGAGAAGGTCCGGTCAACGCCGTCACCGAGGCCGAATTGCGCGAGGTGGTCTCCAAGTACTGGGTGATCGACGAGATCCGGCCGGCCCGCATCCACGCCCAGGTCCCTTCCGGCATCGCCGAGATGCCCGGCTTCCAGGCGCGCGACGAGGGCGACGGTCGCAAGTCGGTCGGTGCGTGGTTGCTGTCCGCCCATCTGGGCTGATAGCAGCCACCGGCCAGGTGTATAGTCCGTCTAATGAAGGTGACTAAGCTGGCTACTTTCGCCGCCTTTGCGGTCGCCGCTGTCGGGTTTGCGGCGCCCGCGCAGGCCGACGATTACGACGCGCCTTTCAACGCTCAGCTGCACACATACGGCATCTACGGTCCGCAGGATTACAACGCCTGGCTCGCCAAGATCAGCTGTCAACGCATTGAGCGGGGCGTGGACGGCGACGCCTACAAGTCGGCGACCTTCTTGCAGCGCAATCTGCCGTTGAGGACCACGCAGGGTCAGGCGTTCCAGTTCCTCGGCGCCGCGATCGACCACTACTGCCCGGAAAACGTCGGTTTCCTGCAGCGGGCGGGCAGCTAACTCCCCATCGCGTCCAGCAGGGTCGTGCGCAGCAGATGGCACACCACCCTGCGGGCACCGGCGGTGTTCTCGTACCGCATCAGCCGGCCCAGGTCGACGACCAGACTGAACGCCGCATGCACGGCGAATCGTGCTTCGCCGGTACTGATCTCGGGTCTGGCCAGCGATACCTGACGCGCCCACGCCTCGACGGTCGCGTGCTGGATGCTGCGCAGCGCGGTCCGCTCGTCGGCCGGCACGTTGTTGCGTTCCGCGTAGTAGACGTAAGCCAGCTCGGGACGGGCAAAGGAACGGCGCACATAGGCATCGACCAGTCCGGCGACCGCGTCCGCCGGGCCGGCCGCCGCGGCCAGTATCTCGGACACATCGCCGGACACCCGGTCGGCCGCGCGCCGGTAGATGGTCGCCAGTATCGACCCCTTGCCGCTGAAGAAGCGGTACAGGCTGGTGGTGGGCAGGTTCGCCGCGGCCGCGATGTCGTCCATGCCGGTCTCGCGGTACCCCCGTTCGTTGAACAGCGTGATCGCGGCCTGCAGGATCTGTTCGTAGTCACCGACGTCGATGCCCGGCGCGGGCTTCGCCGCCGGAGCGGTGCCGGGTTCCTCGTCGGGCAGGTCGGTGTCGCGCACGGCACGCACGATCCGCGTCAGCGTGCTGCGGATCTGCGTCTCGGGCAGTTGCGCGCGGTGATCGGTGATGCTGCCGATGACGCTCAACACCGCCGAGGACAGCGTCCAGCGCTGACGCGAACCCACGTGCGGCCGCAATCGGGACAGCGGCTTGTGTAGCCGCCGGTTGACCAGCTTGATCTGCGCGTTGAGCACCGCTTGGTCCTCGGCTGCCAGATAACGTCCTTCCCAGCGGTACAGACCGCCACTGGCCCGATTCTTCAGCGTCGTGGTGATGAGCTCTGCCACAACGCGATCCCACGTCTGCTCGGCGTCCACATCCTCGCCGTCCCAGTCGTCGACGAAGGCCGTACACACCACCAACTGCTCGCCCAGATTCAGCACAGCCTCACGGAAGAGGTCGTACTTGCGGGCATAGTGCCGATAGAGCGACGCCGCCGTCACCCCGACGCGCGCGGCGATGAGCTCCATGCTCACGCCGTGGTAGCCGAGTTCGCTGAACGCCTCGGCCGAAGCTTGGGCGATTTGCTCTTTGCGGTCCTTGGGGCGGCGTCGTCGCTCGGCGGGCGAGTCGGACCCCGAATTGGGTTCCGACATAGACGAAGTCGCCATAGCCGTACTCTATCGGCTGGCGGATCTAGTGGTTCGGCCTTCGCGTGTCGAGGATGTCGAGAGCATTGGGCAACCCTTTGCGGTAGCGCAGCCGGTCCGCGGTCTTCAGCGGCACCCACCACGGCGCTTGAAAGAGATTGACCACCTTCGCCAATTGGCCCGAGTAGCCCGATGCCTGCAGTACGCCGTTGGCGGCGTACCGCCCTCCTTCGTTGGCGCCTTCCATCGTGGTCACGTTCTGGTCGGTCTGGATCCACTCCCCGGCCAGGAACAGGTTGTCGATGGCGGTGACCGCGCCGGGCCGGCGCGCCCACGAACCCGGATCCTGGATGAACAGCGGTTCGTCGTTGCGGACGTTGGGCGTGCCCGAGTCGATGATCGACGGATCCAGGAACCAGGAATGCACCATCGCATCGTCGACCACATGGCCGGTGTCGTTGAGGTGCGCCTTGATCTGCGCCCACGCTTCCTGCGCGATCTCAGCCGGCGTGCACTGCCGTGCGCTCTTGCCGTTGAAGTTTCCCGGCGTACTCCAATCCGAGATGATCGCCGAGAGGCAGTCTTTGGCGCCGCCGTCGCCGTATGTGGTCAGGCTGCGCTTCCAGAACTGCTCCTGGCTGATCGAGGTGAGGCCCCAGCCCGAGTCGACGTAGTTGACGTGCCCCTTGGTGACGTCGACACGCTCCCTCAGGTAGAACATCAGCCCGTTCATCCATTCGGTGCGCAACAGCGCGACGTTGGACAACGCCGGGTCGGCGGCGATCACGTCGGGAGTGAGTACGGCGGCGAGCTTTTCGCACGGGATCGCCGACACGTACCAGTCGGCGACCACCGGCTGCGGGAATCCGTTCCCGTCGACCACGGTGGCGGACGCGATGTGTGAGCCGTTGGGCGTGAGACGCGAAAGGGCTTGCCCCACCCGGAAAGTCACGCCCTTGGAGGTCAGGTGCTCGACCCAGGGGTCGATCCATTGGGAACTGGTCGGACCGTTGAGCACCCGGTCGAATCCCTTGCAGTCGCGGTCGTTGCCGAACAGCAGGATCGACCAGACCGATGCCTCGCCCACCAACCCGATCGAATGGGCGCTGGCGTCTTTGGATTTCGAGGCGGCCAGGTTGCGGATGATCCCGTCGGCGAGGTAGCGGTTGTATTCCGGCGACCTCTTGTTCGCGCCGATGTAGTCCTCCCACGTCATGTTGTCCCACTGGCCGAGCTTGCGTTCGGTGCAGCTGGTGACGTAGACGGCGAGTTTCTGTGCGGCATAAGCGGCCTCCCACAACGGGAGCCGGAACAACGTCTGAAATACGGTGGTGACCGATTCGACGAATGCCTTCGGGGTGATCGGGTTGGGAACGGTGGGCAACGGAAACGGCAGCGGGACAGTGAGATCGGCTCGCCCCAGCCCGGAGTGCAGGTACGACGTGGCCCGCGTCAGGTTGTTCCAGACGCCGTTGGCGTTGCCCGGGAACGGGATTCGGCGCATCGTGTCCGTGACGTTGCGATAGAAGCCGGGAAAGAACCGGAAGCCGTGTTCACCTGGCAGCGGGGTGGCGCCCGAGTTCGGCACCGGGATCGACCTGGCCTTGCCGCCAAGGGCTTTGCGTTCGTACACGGTCACGGTGTAACCGCGGTCCACCAGCTCGTGTGCCGCCGTCAATCCCGCTACCCCGGCTCCGAAGATGGCGACCGATTTTCCGGGAGCCGCCCGGCTGACCGGCATCGTGTACGACAGCGCGGCCGCGGCGGTAGCGGCGGTTGCGGCGAGCACCGACCGCCGTGACACCAATTGGGTGCTGCGCGGACTCACGCCAATAAGTTAATGGGTGTTCTGGCATTGTGGCGGTATTGCTTTCGGCGTTTCGCCGCGATGTGAAGGTGGGTTTTTGCTCTTGCACCGCGTCGGTGAAGTCAGCGCAGCGCCTTGTAGCCGGCGTGCAGGGCCACGATGCCACCCGTCAGGTTGCGCCACCGCACCGCCGACCAGCCGGACCGCGAAATCTCTTGCGCCAGTGCCGTCTGGTCGGGCCAGGCTCTGATCGACTCGGCGAGGTAGACGTAAGCCTCGGGGTTGCTCGACACCGCTCGCGCCACCCGCGGCAGCGCCTGCATCAGATACTCCTTGTAGGCGGTGGCGAACAAAGTGCTAGTGGGAGTGGAGAATTCGCATACCGCCAGCCGTCCACCGGGGCGGGTGACGCGGGCCATCTCGCGTAACGCGGCGCGGAAATCCACGACGTTGCGCAGCCCGAAGCTGATGGTGACCGCGTCGAACACCTCGTCCGCGAACGGCAACCGGGTGGCGTCCCCGGCGACCTTCGGTACCCGGCGGGCGCTCCCGGCTTCCAGCATCCCGACCGAGAAATCGGCCGCCACACACCACGCCCCGGACTTCGCCAGTTCCTCGGTGGAGACCGCGGTGCCCGCGGCCAGGTCCAGTACCTTCTGGCCGGACTTGAGGCGCAGCGCCGATCGGGTGGCCCGCCGCCAGAACCGGTCCTGACCGAACGACAGGACGGTGTTGGTGATGTCGTAGCGACGGGCGACGCCGTCGAACATCGATGCGACGTCCTTGGGATCCTTGTCGAGGTCCGCGCGATTCACCCGTTCGACGCTACCCGCTACGCGGCCTGAGCCCGTCGCGTCCCCAGCACCGCCTCGTAGTGCGCGAAGAGTTCCTCACAGATCGCCGCCCAGCTGCGGCCCAGCACACTGCGTCGCGCCGCCAGTGCGTAGCGCTGACGTTCGGCCAGCAGGTGGGCGACCGCGCCGGGTAGCAACGCCTCGAAGTCCTCGACGGGCAGCAACAGGCCGGTGCGGCGCGGGGTGACCAGATCGCGCGGGCCGCCGGCGTCGGGGGCGATGACCGGCAGCCCCGACGCCAGCGCTTCCTGCACGACCTGACAGAACGTCTCGTGCTCGCCGGGGTGCACGAAGACGTCCAAGCTGGCGTACGCGGTGGCCAACGCGTCGCCGTAGAGCGCGCCGGTGAAAACCGCTGTGGGCATTGCTGATTGCAGCTTGGCGCGGTCGACGCCGTCGCCGACGACGACGAGTCGTACCGCGCCGCCGGCCGCGAGAACCGCGAGCCTCTCGACGTGCTTCTCGGGGGCGAGTCGCCCCACGAAGCCGACGATCGGCTTTCCGTCCGGAGACCACAACCGTCGCAGCCGCTCGTCCCGAGCCGACGGCGCGAACCTGATCAGGTCCACCCCCCGCCCCCATCGGTGGACACGTGGGAAGCGCTGAGCGGCAAGGGTTTCCATGGTGGGAGTGGACGGCGCCAGGGTGCGGTCGGCCAGACTGTGCAGGTGCCGGAACCACGCCCAGGCGGCGCGGGTGGCCATCGGGATGCCGTAGCTCTCGGCAAATCCCGGTACGTCGGTCTGGTAGACGGCGACTGTGGGGACACCGAGGCGGCGGGCCGCCTTCAACCCGCCGTAGCCGAGCAGGGCCGGGGAGGCCAGATGCACCACGTCCGGGTCGAATCCCCGCAGCACCCGCAGCAGTCGCGGGGTCGGCACCCCGAGCGGCAGCGTGGTGACCTTGGGGAACATCCGCGACGGTGTGCGGTGCACCCGGATCCCGTCGTGCAGGCGGTCGGCTCGGGGCTGGCCGGGCGGGTTGTCGGGAGCGATCACCAGTGCTTCGTGACCGGCGCGGCGCAGCTGCTCGAGTATCCGGACGACCGAGTTGCTGACCCCGTTGACCTGCGGCAGGAACGATTCGGCGACGATTGCGACGCGCACGCCGTCAACCGTGGCAGCATCGACTGTCCTGGAGGTTGCCGACGGGGATACGCGACGCGAAATCAGTGCTTCAGGCGTTTGTCGAGCAGGGCGAGACCGATCAGCGCGATCGCGCCGGCCAACCAGGCCACCACGGCGATGGACCCGGCGGGGATGATGGCCAGCCCGGCGTTGCGGTGTTGCACCCGAACGAGGTTGGGATCCCTTTTGTTGTATTCGACGTAGATCCGCATGCCCTTGGCCAATTCGGACGGATACAACACGCCCAGTTCCGGCCGGTAGGTGACGCGCTCGGGTGTGACGAACTCGATGGTGGAGCGGCGGGGGCCGGCGCTGAGCACCTCGGCCTGGGCGACTCCCATATTGCGCCGGATCGCCAGGTCGTTGCGCCACGCGCCGGCCACCAGCAGCACCGACTGCAGCGTCACCAGGAACACCACGATCAACACCGCGATCCGCACCCAGCGCACGACGATGCGGGGTCGGGTGTCCGGTAGTTCTTCGGTGGTTCCGTGAATCAGGATGCGCGCCAACGCCTTCGGCGACTTCACAGGGCTGCCCGGATGGCGGCGTGCAGCTGCCGCAGCGACGAGCGGTCGGCCTTGACCTCCAGCACCCGCATCCCGCCGGCCGGTTCGTCCAGGGCCGGGCCCAACTCGTCGACCTCGATCTGCCGGCTCTCCACGTGATACGCCCGGCACAACGCGCCGACGTCGACGTCGTGCGGGGTGCCGAAGATCCGCGAGGACACGTCGGAGAACCGTGGGTCCCCCTGTTCGAGCAGCTCGAAGATGCCGCCGCCGTTGTCGTTGGAGACGACGATCGTCAGGTCGCGCGGGGTCGGCTCGGTGGGTCCGATCAGCAGTCCGGAACTGTCGTGCACGAAGGTCAGGTCACCGATGAGCGCGACTGTGCGGCCCTGGTCGACCCTCTCGTACGCGAGAGCCGCCCCGATCGCCGTCGACACCGTGCCGTCGATGCCGGCCACGCCCCGGTTGGACCGGACCTGGACACCGGAGGTGTTCAGCCCGACCAGCGCGACGTCGCGCACCGGGTTGGACGCACCCAATACCAGCTGGTCACCGGGGCGCAGCGCGTCGGCGACGGCGGCCGCGACGTGCAGGCCGGTGGTCAACGGGTGCTCGGCGAGCTGGCCGCGCACCGCATTCAGGGCCTGGCGGTTCAGGTCGGCGCAGCGGCGCAGCCAGGCCGGGTCGGGCGCGCCGCTGACGGCCGCCCGGGTGCCGGTGGCCTGGGAGTTGCCCGAGACGTCCGGCCAGCGCGGTCCCGTCGTCAACGCGTACACCGGAATGTTCGGGTCGGCCAACAGCGCCGACACCGGGCGGTGCAAGGTGGGGCGGCCCAGCATGATCACCTGACGCGGACGCAACAGCGGCAACGCCAACGGGTGCAACGGGTTGCTGCCGGCAACCGGCGCCGTCGGCTCGGCCACCGTCGGCAGATCGGCCAGGTTCGGGTACAGGGCCGCCCCGTGCCCGGCGATGACGACGGTGTCCGGGGTCAGGTCGATGTCCAGTGGCTGATCGAAGGTGACCGGCGGGGTGTAGGTCCACGGCTGGCCGTCGGGCCGACCCGGCGGGAGCGGCACGCCAATTGGATCGGCGTCGGGTACCAAGGGTTCGCGCAGCGGGATGTCGAACTGCACCGGACCGGCGTTGGCGCTGCGAGATCCGGTGGCGGCGGCCAGGACTCGGCAGGTGGCCGATCGCCAGGTCGCGTTGAGAGCATCCATCCGATCGGGCGCGTTTTCGGCCAGCCCGAGGCTGACGGCGGCCCGTACCTGGGTGCCGAAGTAGCCCAGCTGCTCCATGGTCTGGTTGGCTCCGGTGCCCAGCAGTTCGTAAGGCCGGTTGGCCGAGAGCACGATCAGCGGCACCCGCGCATAGTTCGCCTCCACCACCGCCGGGCCCAGGTTGGCTACCGCGGTTCCCGACGTCATCGCGATACACACCGGCGCGTCCGCCCCGACCGCCAAACCGATCGCGAGGAACCCGGCGGTGCGTTCGTCGATGCGCACGTGCAGCCGGATCCGTCCGGACCGGTCGGCGTCGTGCAACGCGAACGCCAACGGCGCGTTGCGGGAGCCCGGGCATAACACCACGTCGCGTACGCCGCCGCGGATCAATTCGTCGACGACGATGCGCGCCTGGGTCGTCGAGGGGTTCACCACTACAGGGTGTCACAACCGAGCGCCCTGACCGGCGGCACCGGCGCGCCAGTAGGATTTTCCGCTATGCCACTAGGTGATGGCGACGACTTTGCTGGATTCACCATCATGCGGCTCCTGGGGGCCGGTGGGATGGGCGAGGTCTACCTGGCCCGGCATCCGAGGCTGCCGCGGCTGGACGCACTGAAGATCCTGCCCACCTCGTTGACCGACGATTCGGACTTCCGGCAACGTTTCAACCGGGAAGCCGACCTCGCGGCCACGCTGTGGCATCCCAACATCGTGGGTCTGCACGATCGCGGTGAGTACGACGGTCAGCTCTGGATCACCATGGACTACGTCGACGGGACCGATGCGGCCCGCGCACTGCGGGATGCCGGACCGAGCGGCCTGCCCGAGCGCGACGTACTGGACATCGTCACCGCTGTCGCCGATGCGCTGGACTACGCGCATGAGCGAAATCTGCTGCACCGCGACGTCAAGCCGGCCAACATCCTGATCGCGTCGGACGCGGATCGACGGCGGATATTGTTGGCCGACTTCGGAATTGCGCGACGCGCTGACGACATCAGCGGTTTGACGGCGACCAACGTGACGCTCGGCTCGATCACCTACGCGGCCCCTGAGCAACTCATGGGCCAAGCCCTGGACGGTCGGGCCGATCAATATGCGTTGGGCGCCACAGCTTTTCACTTGCTGACCGGTGTGCTGCCGTACGAGTCTTCCAATGCGGCAGCCATTGTCGGCAAACATCTCACCGCGCCGCCGCCGCTGCTTGCCGAACACCGGCCCGACCTGGCGCGCCTCGATGCGGTGTTGACGAAGGCGATGGCCAAGGATCCGGCCCAGCGGTATGCGCGTTGTGCTGATTTCGCGCGGGCGCTTGCTGCGGCGATGGCAGGCACTTCGGCGCCGGTGACCGAGATGGCAGCGCCCCGACCGGTCGAGTTTGCGCCCGTCGAGCCGACGACCCAACACGCGCCGATCTGGCCGGGACCCATGGCGCCGACACCGTACCCGCCGATGCCGTATCCGCCGATGCCGGTGGCCACGCGTCCGCGCTGGCCGGCGATCGTGGTTCCGCTGGTGCTGGCGATGTTGCTGGCCGGCGCGCTCGCCTTCGCCGCGACGCAGGTGCTGCGTCCGCAGGCGCAGCCGTCCACCGCGGCACCGCAGTGGCAACCGTATGTCGACTACGCCAAGCAGTTCACGGTCTGGTTGACCAGCCTGAGAGCAGGATCCGCCGACAGCGACATCCAACGCCTCCTCGACGGCTCGACAGGCGAATTCCACGACGACTTCGCGAATCGAAGCTCCGAGTTCCGCAAGGTTGTCGAGCAGTCCAACGTCGACACCCAGGGATCCGTCAGCGGCGCCGCCCTGGACTCGATCAAGGGCACGACGGCCCAGGTACTGGTCGCGGCGACATCGAAAATAACCAACAGCAATGGCGCCAAGGACGAGCCACGTTCGTGGCGAATGATCATGCGGGTCGAGAAGGTCGGCGACGACTACAAGGTGTCCAAAGTGGAGTTCGTGTCGTGAGGCGCATCGCCTGGTGGCTCCTCATCGCCGGATTGACCGCCGCGACGCTCGCCGCCGCGTCGGTGGGCGGCTGGTTATTCATCACCAAGAGCCGGCACCCGCTCCCCGTGGCAGATCAAGCCGCAGCCCGACAGACGGTGGTCCAAGCCGCAAGTGACTGCACCGTGAAAATCCTGAGCTATTCGCTCGGCACCATGGACCAGGACTTCGCTGCGGCCAAAGCGTGCCTCACCGGCGACTTCCTGAACTACTACGACACGTTCACAAAACAAGTTGTCGCGCCGGCGGCGAAGGAAAGGAGCCTGGCGGTTACAGCAAAGGTTGCGCGGGCCGGGGTGGAGACCCTCATCAGAGATTCCGCGACGATCCTGGTTTTCGTCAATCAGACGACTGCGGCCAAGGACTACCCGGAGCCAACGAACGCAGCAAGCTCCGTGCGCGTGAGCCTGACCAGGGTTCAGGGCAGGTGGTTGATCTCTAAGTTCAATCCGGTCTGACCTACGCCCTGACCCCGGCAAAGAACTTCAGTATCGCCGCGTTGACCGCCTCCGGCCGTTCCAAGAACCCGAGATGCCCACTGTCGGGGATCTGCAGATAGCGGCCGTTGGGCAGTGCGTCGGCGACCTCGCGTCCAAGATACGGGGGCGTGACGACGTCGTCGGAGAATCCGAGCACCAGCACCGGTGCGGCGATGTTGCGGTAGGCGGGCAGCCGGTTGCTCTGCGGCGAGACGTCCAGTTGGGTACGGAAGCCCGGCGTGAGCTTGGTGGGCCACATGCTGAACATCGCGATCCAGTCGGCGATCGCGGCATCGTCGTTGAGGGTCTTGCGCGAAAAGTTCTCCAGCAGACGGGTTTTCGCGTCGTAAGTGGCGGGCAGCTGCACGCCGGCCGCGTCCAGGTCGGCTTCGGCCCGGTGAAAGAACTGCCGGGAGCGGTCCAGTCGGCCGCGGGTCGCCATCAGCACCGCGGAGCTGACCAGTTCGGAGCGCACCACCATGAGTTCCTGCGCGATGAACGAACCCATGGACACCCCGACGATGCGGACCGGGCCCAGGTCCAGCGATTCGATGAGTGCGGCGGTGTCGGCGACCATGGTCGCCGTGGTGAATCCGCCGGCGTTCTCGGTGGCACCGATCCCCCGGTTGTCGAACGTGACGCAGCGGTATCCGGCGGCCAGGAACGCCGGGACTTGGTGCAGGTGCCAGGTGCGGCCGGCACCACCGCGACCGGCGATGAAGACAACCGGCTCACCGGTCCCCTTGTCGTCGTAAGCCAGGTTGATCACCCGGTCGACGGTACAAGCAACCGGTGGCAGGCCTTGACCCGGTCGATCCACCATTGCCGCCGATCCGCCGACGCTTTCAGCGCCTGCAACCGCGCCGGGTCGGGCCTCACCGCGCCGACCGGGAGGAAGCCGTCGACGGGCGCGGCGGGGTCGGCGACGTCCTCGACGAACAACCTTCCGGTGCCGAGCCCGCACGCGTGCCGCAGTTCCGGCAGCGCCGCGGCCGCAGCCAGTCCGCGGCTGATGCCGACGGCCGAATCGAGCGCGCTGGACACCACGATCGGGATCGGGATCTGCTCGGCGATCTTCAGCATCGCCGAAATGCCGCCCAGCGGAGCAACTTTGAGGACGGCCACGTCGGCGGCGGCGGCGCGCACCACGGCCAGCGGATCTTGCGCCTTGCGGATGCTTTCGTCGGCGGCCACCGGCACGTCGATCCGCCGACGCAGGTCGGCAAGCTCGGCGACGGTGGCGCAGGGTTGCTCCAGATACTCCAGCGGGCCATCGGCCGTCAGGGCCGCGGCGGCCTCGACGGCCTGCCTGACGTCCCACCCACCGTTGGCGTCCACCCGCACGGTCGGCACCAGCGCGCGCACCGCGTTCACCCGGGCTACGTCGTCGGCCAAACCCTGCCCCGGCTCGGCGACCTTGACCTTGGCGGTGCACGCGCCGGGAAAGCGGGCCAGCACGCCGGGAACCTCGGCGGCGCTGACGGCCGGGACGGTGGCGTTGATCGGCACCAGATCGCGGCGTACCGGCGGCGGCCGGCGATACGCGGCCTCGATGGCTGAGGCCAGCCAGTGTGCCGCCTCGGCCGGCCCGTATTCCAGGAAGGCGCCGAACTCGCCCCACCCGGCGGGACCCTCGATCAGCGCGACCTCGCGGGTGGTGATGCCGCGGAATCGGACCCGCATCGGCAACGCGACGACATGCAGGCGGTCCAGCAAGGCATCGAGGGCGGGGAGCGGAGGCATCAATGCAGGTTAAGCGGTCATTGTGATAATGTGATTCTCGTTAAAAGAGAAGGTTGTTCTTGAGTGGTGGAGGGAGCGTGGCGGTGAGACGGTCCGCCCGGCTTGGTCTGGTCGCCGCGGCCACCGTTGTGGCGGCGGCCGGCGTGGCCGGCGTCCGTGCGGCCCAGCGGGCATGCCGGCCAGGCGGCACCGTGAGCGAGGGCGTTCCGGTGGCGCAGCCGTCCGTCGGCCTCGGTGTTGCCGCCGCGCTCGACGCGCTGGTCGCCGGCCCGATGCCGGTGCTGTCCTCGCTCGGGTCGCCGGAGCATTACGCGGCGGCCTCGGCCGAACTCGACGCCGCCGTCGTCTACTACCGCGACGCCGGATGGTTCGACGAGCCCGCGCGTCGGCACCGGCGTCCCGACGCGCCCGACTGTCAGGTGGGATCGCTATCGAGCGGGATCGAGCTGGCCCGGTTCGACAGTGGTTGGCAGCCTGAGCCGGGTGAGCCCGGCGCGCAGCGCTGGATGTCGTTCGGCGCCAACGACTCCGTGCCGGTCCGGCTGCTGCGTCACCCGGGTGCGCCCCGACCGTGGCTCGTCGTCGTCCACGGGCAGGGGATGGGGCGGTCGTCCGACGTCAGGATGCTGCGTGTGCGTCGCCTGCACGAACTGCTGGGCATCAACGTCGCCCTCCCCGTGCTCCCCCTGCATGGCCCGCGCGCCGGCGGCTCATCCCTTTTCGGGTCCCCCTACCGGCAGTTCGCCTCGAACGTGTTCGCGACGAACAACGTGCTGGGGCTCACCCAGGCGGTGTGGGACATCCGGCGGCTGCTGCGGTGGCTGCGCGAGGACCAGCGGGCTCCGGCACTGGGTTTGCTCGGCGTGTCGCTCGGCTCGTATGTGATCAGCCTGCTCTCGACGCTCGAAGGCGATCTCGACTGCCTGGTCGCGGTGGTGCCGACCAGCGACCTGGCCGCGTCGATGCGGGTGGCGGCGCCGCTGACCCCGGTGCGGCGCCGGCTACACCGCGAGGTGCATGACGATCGGTCGACGCTCGTGCACCGGGTTGTGTCGCCGCTTGCCGGGCCGTGCCTGGTTCCCCGCGAACGGCGGCACATCGTGGCCGGCCAGGTCGACGGGATCGCCCCGCCCCGCGGCGCTGTCCAACTGTGGGAACACTGGGACCAGCCGTCGATCGCCTGGCGCCCGCGCGGCCACCTCACCGCATGGCGCGGCAGAGACTATGACGACCACATCGCCGCGGTCCTCACGTCGTGCGGACTGCGACACCAAGCAGAAAGGGGCGGCTATGCGCCAGCTGTCCAGCGCTGACTGGACGATGGTGTCACTCGACACCTCGAACGCGCACAACACCATCGGCATCGTCGGCATCTACGATCCCGCCACGCGCGGCGGCGAACCCGTCACCTACGAGGAAGTCCTGTCCTACGTCCAAGCGCGGCTGCACGTCGCCGAGAGTTTCCGGGAACGGCTCGTGCACGTACCCTTCGCGGCCGATCGGCCGTGGTGGATCCGGGACGGCGACTTCGACCTGGAGTACCACGTCCGGCACATCGCCCTGCCCCGGCCCGGGAGCTGGCGGCAGTTGTGCACCCAGATCGCCCGCATCCATGCCCGGCCCCTGGACCTGAGCCGGCCGCCGTGGGAGTTGTATCTGATCGACGGGCTCGACGGCGTCGACCACCTGCCCGAGGGCGCCTTCGCGGTGTTCCTCCGCGTGCACCATGCCGCCATCGACGGTGTCGCCGGGGCCGAGATCCTCACCGCGATCCATACCCACGAGCCCGACGGCGCGCCGCCACCTGCGCCCGAGGGCTACCACTGGGAACCCGACTCCGTCCCGTCCGATGCCGAGCTGCTCAGCCGCGCCGCGCTGCACGGCGTCATCCGGCCCTTCGACGTGCTGCGTCAGGTCCGCAAGGTCGCGGGCCAGCTGCCCACGATCGTGTTCGACAACCGGGACCCCGACGTCACGTCGCCCGCTTCGCTGCCCAAGGCGACCCGCTTCAACCAGGTGGTGTCGCCGCATCGTGTCTTCGGTACCGCCTACACGACGCTGGACGTCCTCAAGGAGATCCGTACCGCGATGCCGGAGGCCAAGATCAACGACATCGGCCTGGCGATCGTCGGCGGAGCCATCCGCCGCTACCTGCTCGACAAGGGCGAGCTTCCCGACCAGGCGATGGTGGCGATGATGCCGATCTCCGTCCGTCCCACCAGCACCCGCGCCAGCGGCGGGACGAGCTCGGCGACCAGCACTAAGACCAGCTCCAAGACGAGCGGCAACGAATATTCGGTGTCGCCGATCACGATGGCGACCGACGAGGCCGATCCGCTGGTCCGGCTGGCCCGCATCGTGGCGTCGACCGCGCATGTGAAGGAGTCCGGCGCCCATCCCGTGCGCTCGCTCATCGAGATGTCGGAGGAGGCGCTCGGCGGCCTGATGGGCACGGTGCAGCGGGCGGCGGTGCGCGCCCTGAGCCGGCGCGGGCGGACCGTTGCAGCCCACACCCTGGTGAGCAACGTGCCCGGACCGCTGACACCGATGTATTTCTGCGGCGCGCAGATGGTCGACACCACCGGGCTGGGCCCGGTGCTCGACGGGATGGGCCTGAACAACGGCATCGGCAGCTACGGCGACCGGGTGACGTTCTGCTTCACCGCCGACCGCGCCGCCCTGCCCGACCCCGAGGTGTACGAGCAGTGCCTGAGCGACGCCGTCGACGAACTGCTTGCCGCCGCCCGCGCGCGCAACGGCAGTTAGTGCACCCGCCGCCCCGCCAGATAGGTCGCGCGTACCTCGAGATCGGCGATCTGCTCCGGCGGCACGTTGCGCGGATCGGCGGACAGCACCACCAGGTCGGCGTACTTGCCGACTTCCAGTGAACCGATGACGTCGTCGGCGAACAGTTGCCAGGCGGCGTCGATGGTCTGGGCACGGATCGCCTGCTCGACGGTGAGCCGCTCTTCCGGACCGAGCACCCGTCCGCTCGGCGCCGTCCGGGTGGCGGCGACGCTGATGTTGCGCAGCGGTTCTTCCGGGGTGACGGGTGGGTCGTTGTGCAGCGAGATGCGCATTCCGGTGGCCACCGCGGATCCGGCCGGCATCCACCGGGAACCGCGCTCGGGCCCGAACAGGCCGTCGACGATGACGTCGCCCCAGTAATGGATCTGGTCGACGAAGATGCTGCAGGTGACGCCGAGCGCTTGAGCGCGCTGCAGCTGTTCGGGCCGGATGGCGCCGACGTGTTCGAGCCGGAGGCGGTGATCGTCGCGGGGATCAGCTTTCAGGGCTTCCTCGTAGACGTCGAGGATGGTGTCGACGCCGGCGTCGCCCTGCACGTGACAGGCCATCTGCCAGCCACGCGGGAAGTAGGCGCCGACGATCTCGGTGAGCTGCTCTTTGGTGTAGTTGGCGCAGCCGCAGGAGCCCGGTGTGATGCCGGCGCTGCGGGTGGCCGGGGTGTCCAGGTAGGGAAATGACAGCGCGATGTTGCCGATCCACGGCGAGCCGTCCACCCAGATCTTGATGCCGACCTGACGGATGATGTCGTCGCCCTGGCCGGGGGTCGCGTCGGTGTGCATTCCGGCGTTGGAGACTTCGTAGGTGCGCAGCCGGACGGTCAGCTCGTCGTGCAGTTGGGCGACCAGCGGACCGAACTTGGGATCGAACGCCATTTCCGAGCAGGTGGTCAGCCCGGCGCGGTTGAGGCGGGCGCATTCGGCGCGCAGCATGTCCGGGTAGGTGCCGGCTTGGATTGCCCCGCCCAGCAGCGGGAACACCGCGCCGATCTCCTCGGCGGTGCCGTCCAGCTCGCCGTCGGCGTCGCGGTTGTACTTGGCGCCCTTGGGGTCCGGGGTGTCGCGGTTGAGGCCGGCCTGGACGGCGGCTTTGGAGTTGAAGTACGCCTTGTGTCCGGAGTTGTGGATGATCACCAGCGGGCCGTCCGGTGCGATGTCGTCCAGCCAGCTCAGGGTCGGGTCGGGCAGCCCGGGTTGCAGCAGCGCGTCCCAGCCGTTGAGGTAGGCGCCTTCGGGCCCGCGCTTGGCGGCCTCCCGGCGCACCGTTTCGACGACGGCGTCAGGGTCGCGGATGGTGACCGGCCGGATGTCGACGATCCGGTCCGACAGCGCGATGGCCTCCATCAGCGGGTGACCGTGCGCCTCGATGAAGCCCGGCAGCACGCAGCCGTCACCGATGTCGACGGTCTGGGTGTCCGGGCCGAGGTGCTGCTCGACCTCAGCGCGGTCCCCCACCGCGACGATCCGGCCGTCGGCGATGGCGATCGCCTCGGCCGTCGGCCTGTTGTCGTCGACAGTCAGTACGGTTCCGGTGATGACGAGATCGGCACCTGTCATGTGCGCAAATACTAGTGATCGAGGGTGCCGGCTGACCGGAACTGCAACACGTTCTAGTCTCTTCTTATGAGTGACGATCTGTTGCGCAACCCGACCCACAACGGCCACCTGCTGGCCGGCGCACTCAAGCGGCACAAGAACCGGCCGGTGCTGTTCCTCGGCGACACCACACTCACCGGCGGTCAGCTGGCCGAGCGGGTCAGCCAGTACGTCCAGGCGTTCGAGGCGCTGAACGCCGGCACCGGAGTCACCGTCGGCCTGTTGTCGCTGAACCGTCCCGAAGTGCTGATGATCCTGGGCGCCAGCCAGACTCAGGGCTACCGGCGGGTGGCGCTGCATCCGCTGGGGTCGCTGGACGACCACGCCTACGTGCTCTCCGATGCCGGGGCGAGCTCACTGATCATCGACCCCAACCCGATGTTCGTCGAGCGCGCGCTGGGTCTGCTGGAGAAGGTGGACTCACTCAAGCAGATCCTGACCATCGGGCCGGTGCCGGAGGCTCTCCAGGATCGGGCGGTGGATCTGTCCGCCGAGGCGGCCAAGTACGAGCCGAAGCCGCTGGTCGTCGCGGACCTGCCGCCGGACCACGTCGGCGGCATGGCATATACCGGCGGCACCACCGGCAAACCCAAAGGCGTGATGGGCACCACCGGAAACATCGCCACCATGACCCAGATCCAGCTCTCCGAATGGGAGTGGCCGGAGCACCCGCGATTCCTGATGTGCACGCCTTTGTCGCATGCCGGTGCCGCGTTCTTCACCCCGACGGTGGTCAAGGGCGGCGAGATGGTGGTGCTGGCCAAGTTCGACCCGGCTGAGGTGCTGAGAGTCATTGAGGAGCAACGCATTACGGCCACCATGCTGGTGCCGTCGATGCTGTACGCGCTGATGGACCACCCGGATTCGCACACCCGGGACCTGTCCTCGCTGGAGACGGTCTACTACGGCGCCTCGGCGATCAACCCGGTGCGGCTCGCCGAGGCGATCCGGCGCTTCGGGCCGATCTTCGCGCAGTACTACGGCCAGTCCGAGGCGCCGATGGTGATCACCTACCTGCCCAAGGCGGATCACGACGAGAAGCGGCTGACGTCGTGCGGGCGTCCCACGCTGTTCGCGCGGGTGGCGTTGCTGGGCGAGGACAGCCAGCCGGTGCCGCAGGGCGAACCGGGTGAGATCTGTGTCAGCGGACCGCTTTTGGCGGCCGGGTATTGGAATCTCCCGGAAGCCACGGCCGAGACATTCAAGGACGGTTGGCTGCACACCGGCGACATGGCCCGCGAGGACGAGGACGGTTTCTACTTCATCGTTGACCGGGTCAAGGACATGATCGTCACCGGCGGGTTCAACGTGTTTCCCCGCGAGGTCGAGGACGTCATCGCCGAGCACCCTGCCGTCGCGCAGGTGTGCGTGGTCGGCACCCCGGACGACAAGTGGGGCGAGGCCGTCACCGCGGTGGTGGTGCTGCGCGCCGACGCCGCCAGCGACGACGCCGCGATCGAGAAGATGACCGCCGAGGTGCAGGCGGCGGTCAAGGAACGCAAGGGTTCGGTGCAGTCGCCCAAACGGGTAGAGATCGTCGACTCGCTGCCGCTGACCGGGCTGGGCAAGCCGGACAAGAAGGCCGTACGTGCGCGCTTCTGGGAGGGCGCGGGCCGCGCGGTCGGCTAGCGCTGGTTGCGCGAGCAGACGCAAAAGCCCCTGAAACCGCGGTTTCAGGGGGGCTTTTGCGTCTGCTCGCGCCAAGAAGGTGACTACTGTGGCGGGCATGGCTGACAAGGTCAAACCGCCGTGGTGGCTCAAGCCGGCGAACAAGGTCTTCATCCAGATGTCGAAGCTGGGCTTGAAGTTCGGCGGCGAGAGCCCCGTCGTGTTGACGGTCCCCGGCCGCAAGTCCGGCATCCCGCGCTCCACACCGATAACCCCGATGACCTACGCCGGCCAACGCTACGTCGTCGGCGGCTTCCCCGGCGCCGACTGGGTCCAAAACGTCAGAGCCGCAGGCGAAGTCACGCTGCAGCGTGGCCGCACCAGCGAGCGTATCCGGATGGTCGAGCTCTCGCCGCAGGACGCCAAGCCGGTGCTGCGGGCGTTTCCCACCGAGGTGCCGACCGGAGTCAGTTTCATGAAGAGGTCCGGGCTGATCACCGAGGGACGGCCCGAGGAGTTCGAGGCGCTGGCCGGGCGCTGCGCCGTCTTCCGTTTCGACCCGGCCTGATGCGCCGCGTACTGCCCGTTGTGCCGCTGCTGTTCCTCGGAATCATCAACCCCTCGATCGCGTCCGCGTCACCCGGCTGCCCAGCCGGTGGCGCCGCCCCGCCGCCCGGTGCCGTCCAGCGCCAAACGGGTGATCTCGACGGTGACGGCCTGCCCGACGCGTTGTGGATCGGCAGAGTGCCGGGCGCCGGCGGCGGCACCAACCGTGTCGTCGGTATCAGTACCGCCAGCGGCGCGCGCTCCCAGGTCGACGTCTCGTCGGCAAGCCCAATACCGTTGCGCGCGTTGGCGATCGACGCCCAGGAAGACGGCAGCCACCAGGTCATCGTCAGCACCGGCCGCAACGCGCACCTCTACGCGTTCGCCGACTGCCGGCTCCAGACCGTGGTCGACGCCCACTACGGCAGGCCCTTCGTCTTCGACCTAGAGAACCTGGCCGGCAACGGCACCGGCGTCGGATGCAGCGACCTCGGCGACGGCCGCCGCCTCGTCGCGTTGCAGGCGCTCGACAACGGCGGCCAATGGAGCGTGCGCCGCACCGAGATCAACGTCGACGGTACCCGTGCCGCCACCGGCCGCTCCGATACCCTGACGGCCGCGTCACCGCAGGACCCGGCGGTGACCAGTGCACAGACGATCAGCTGCGGAACCCTGACGATCGACCAGGACGGAGTTCAAGAACCTTGAGCGACAACCCATTTGATGCCGAAATCTGGAAAGTGGTGGACAGCTTCGGCGAACTGACCGACATCACCTACCACCGCCACGTCACCGACGCGACCGTGCGGGTGGCGTTCGACCGGCCCGAGGTGCGCAACGCGTTCCGGCCGCACACGGTCGACGAACTGTACCGGGTGCTCGACCACGCGCGGATGTCTCCGGACGTGGGTGTGGTGCTGCTGACCGGCAACGGTCCCTCCCCCAAGGACGGCGGCTGGGCGTTCTGCTCGGGCGGCGATCAGCGCATCCGGGGCCGCAGCGGCTACCAGTACGCCAGCGGCGACACCGCGGACACGGTGGACGCGGCGCGGGCCGGCCGGCTGCACATTCTCGAGGTACAGCGGCTGATCCGGTTCATGCCGAAGGTGGTCATCTGTCTGGTCAATGGATGGGCGGCCGGCGGCGGACACAGCCTGCACGTGGTCTGCGACCTCACCCTGGCCAGCCGGGAGCACGCCCGGTTCAAGCAGACCGACGCCGACGTCGGCAGCTTCGACGGCGGTTACGGCAGTGCGTATCTGGCCCGTCAGGTGGGTCAGAAGTTCGCCCGCGAGATCTTCTTCCTGGGCCGGCCCTACACCGCCGAGCAGATGCACCGGATGGGGGCGGTCAACGAGGTCGTCGACCACGCCGATCTGGAGTCCGTCGGTGTGCAGTGGGCCGCCGAGATCAACGCCAAATCGCCTCAAGCACAACGGATGCTGAAGTTCGCGTTCAACCTGCTCGACGACGGCCTGGTGGGCCAGCAGCTGTTCGCCGGAGAAGCGACCCGGCTGGCCTACATGACCGACGAGGCCGTCGAGGGCCGCGACGCGTTCCTGGAGAAGCGTCCCCCGGACTGGAGCCCGTTCCCCCGGTATTTCTAGGCCCCGGCCCCCCGAGCGTCACGCTAGCGTGACACTCGGGCAAAAGGGCGCCCGACCTAGACTCCGCACGTGAGCAAGAGTCCCCTGCGACGGTTATCCGATCAGCTGGTGCTGGCCAGCATGCGCCCGCCCGCGGCCCCCCAGGTACTGCTCAACCGGCCCGTCATCAAACCCGTAGACCTGGCCGGCAAACGCATCCTGCTGACCGGCGCATCCTCGGGCATCGGGGAAGCGGCCGCCGAGCAGTTCGCCGACCAGGGCGCCACGGTCGTCGTCGTCGCGCGCCGCCGGGACCTGCTGGACCAACTGGCCGAGCGCATCACCACCTCGGGCGGGACGGCCCTGTCGATGCCGTGCGACATCTCGGATATGGACGCCGTCGACGCCCTCGTTGCCGATGTCGAAGAACGTATCGGCGGGATCGACATCCTGATCAACAACGCCGGCCGCTCCATCCGCCGGCCGCTGGCCGAATCGCTGGAACGCTGGCACGACGTGGAGCGGACCATGGTGCTCAATTACTATGCGCCGCTGCGGCTCATCCGGGGGCTGGCGCCCGGGATGATCGAGCGCGGCGACGGTCACATCATCAACGTCTCGACCTGGGGCGTGCTGTCCGAGGCATCGCCGCTGTTCGCGGTCTACAACGCCTCCAAAGCCGCCCTCTCGGCGGTGAGCCGGATCATCGAGACCGAGTGGGGCCGCAAGGGCGTGCACTCGACGACCCTGTACTACCCGCTGGTGGCCACCCCGATGATCGCCCCGACCAAGGCCTACCAGGGGCTGCCCGCGCTGACGTCAACCGAGGCCGGCGAGTGGATGATCACCGCAGCCCGCACCCGGCCGGTGCGGATCGCGCCACGGATGGCGCTGGCGGCCAAGGCACTGAACACCGTGGGCCCTCGCTGGGTCAACAGTCTGATGCAGGGGCGCGGCTCGTGATAGACACGAGGACATGGAGATCCTCGCGAGCCGGATGCTCCTGCGTCCGGCGGACTACCAGCGTTCGTTGCGCTTCTACCGGGACGAGATCGGCCTGGCGATCGCCCGCGAATACGGCGCAGGGACAGTGTTTTTCGCCGGGCAGTCGCTGCTCGAACTGACCGGTTACGACGAACCCGACCACTCCCGGGGACCGTTCCCCGGCGCACTGTGGCTGCAAGTGCGCGACCTGCAGGCGACGCAGGCCGAACTGATCAGCCGAGGCGTGCCGATCGCCCGCGAAGCGCGGCAGGAACCGTGGGGTCTGCACGAGATGCATGTGACCGATCCGGACGGCGTCACACTGATCTTCATCCAGGTGCCCAGCGGTCATCCGTTGCGCACCGACACCCGTCAGTGAGCGCGGACGAACCCACGGTGAACTGACAGGTAACATCTGGCGACGACTCGCGATATTCCTGCATTTCCCCTCGTCGATCGTTCGACATGGGAATGCCCCGACCACCAGAATCAGGCCCTGTGAACCTGCAGCTGTTCCTCTTGATCATCGTCGTGATCACCGCGCTTGCCTTCGACTTCACGAATGGGTTTCACGACACCGGCAACGCCATGGCGACCTCCATCGCCAGCGGGGCGCTCAAGCCCAAAGTGGCGGTAGCGCTGTCGGCCGTGCTGAACCTGATCGGGGCGTTCCTGTCCACCGCGGTCGCCGCCACCATCGCCAAGGGTCTGATCGACTCGCACATCGTGACCCTCGAGCTGGTGTTCGCCGGCCTGGTCGGGGGTGTCGTCTGGAACCTGCTGACCTGGCTCCTCGGCATCCCCTCGAGCTCCTCGCACGCACTGATCGGCGGCATCGTCGGCGCCACGCTCGCCGCCGTCGGCGGGCACGGGGTGATCTGGAAGGGCGTCATATCGAAGGCGATCATCCCGGCCGTCGTCTCCGCGCTCCTGGCGATCTTCATCGGAGCGCTGGCCACCTGGCTGGTGTACCGCATCACCCGCGGTGTCCCGACCGAACGTACCGAGGCCGGCTTCCGGCGCGGCCAGATCGGCTCGGCGTCGCTGGTCTCGCTGGCCCACGGCACCAACGACGCGCAGAAGACGATGGGCGTCATCTTCCTGGCGCTAATCTCCTACGGAGCGGTCAGCAAGGCGGCAACGGTACCGCCGCTGTGGGTCGTCGTGGCGTGTGCCGTGGCAATGGCGACCGGTACCTACCTGGGGGGCTGGCGGATCATCCGCACCCTGGGCAAGGGCCTGGTCGAGATCAAGTCACCGCAGGGCATGGCAGCCGAATCGTCCTCGGCCGCAGTCATTCTGCTGTCCGCGCACTTCGGTTACGCGCTGTCCACCACCCAGGTCTGCACCGGCTCGGTGATGGGCAGCGGGTTGGGCAAGCCGGGCGGCGAGGTGCGCTGGAGCGTGGCCGGCCGGATGGCGACCGCATGGCTGGTCACGCTGCCGCTGGCCGGCCTGGTCGGAGCGCTCACCTACTGGATCGTGCACCTGATCGGCGGTTACCCGGGCGCGATCATCGGTTTCAGCCTGCTGATCGGAATCTCCGCGGCCATCTACCGGCAGTCGCGCAAGGTCAAAATCGACCACAAGAACGTCAACAAGGATTGGGAAGGCAACCTCACCGCCGGACTCGAGGTCGATACCACGCCGGCGGCGGTCACCGGCGCTGACCCGGATACCTCGGCACCGGAGTTCGGCGCCGACGGCCAGATACCGGCGAGGAACGCCTCATGAACGGTTGGTTCAACTACGCGGCCACGTTGAAGATCCTGGTGTTCAGCCTGCTCACCGGCGCAGCGCTGCCGGGCTTCTTCGCTCTCGGGGTGCGACTGCAGTCGACCGGCAGCGGCGATGCGGGCAAGCAGCATCCGCTGTCGGTGGCGCTGGCCTGGCTGATCTATGCGCTTGTCGTCGCCGTCGTCATCCTCGGGGTCCTCTTCATCGCCCGCGACTTCATCGCCCACCACACCCACTATCCGTTCCTCGGGGCCAAGCCGTGACACCGCAACCCCGGTCGACCTAGTTTTCGGCACCGTTCCGCCGGGTAAGTTGATCGCACAATGAACCGATTCCTCAGCTCGATCGTCTCGTGGCTGCGTGCGGGATATCCGGATGGCATTCCGCCGACGGACTCGTTCGCGGTACTGGCGTTGCTGGCGCGTCGGCTCACCAACGACGAAATCAAGACCGTCGCAACCGAATTGACGCGGCGTGGCGAACTCAACATCGACAACATCGACATCGGCGTGGCGATCACGCAACTCACCGACGAACTGCCCGCACCCGAGGACGTCGAACGCGTCCGAACCCGGTTGGCCGCCAGCGGCTGGCCGCTCGACGACGCCCGCGACAACGGAGACCACGCATAGCCGTCCTGGGGGCGCTGCGCGTCCCGCCGGGCTCGGCCAGCGCCCTGCTGCTGCCGGTCCTGCAACGCGTGCTCGACGGACGGCAACCCGCGCTCGTCGTCGTGCCGGACCAGCCCGGCTCCGATGCCGTTGCGCGCGCCCTGCGGGTCGGCGAGGACATCGACGACGAGATCGCCCTGGTGGTAACGACGTCGGGGACCACCGGACCTCCCAAGGGAGCGTTGCTGACCGCCGGCGCGCTGACCGCGAGCGCCGCGGCCACCCACCGGCGCCTCGGCGGACCCGGTCGCTGGCTGCTGGCCGTGCCGCCGTATCACATCGCCGGCCTGCAGGTGTTGGTCCGCAGTGTGATCGCCGGTGCCGCACCCGTCGAATTGGACGTATCCGCCGGCTTCGACATCGGCGAATTACCCTCTGCGGTACGGCGATTGGGATCCGGGCGGCGTTACACGTCGCTGGTGGCCGCGCAGTTGGCCAAGGTGCTGGCAGATCCCGCGGCCGCCGCGGCAGTCGCCGAATTGGACGCGGTGCTGCTGGGTGGCGGACCGGCGCCGCGGCCGGTGCTCGACGCGGCAGCCGACGCCGGGATCACCGTGGTACGCACCTACGGCATGAGCGAGATGGCGGGAGGTTGCGTCTACGACGGTGTGCCGCTCGACGGGGTGGGGCTGCGGGTGCGCCCCGACGGCCGCATCGTGCTGGGCGGGGCCACCCTGGCCCGTGGTTACCGCAATCCGGTGGACCCCGACCCGTTCGCCGAACCCGGCTGGTACGTGACCGACGACCTTGGCGCGCTGGACGATTCGGGGGCGCTTACCGTCCTGGGCCGGGTGGACGACGCGATCAGCACCGGCGGGTTGACCGTGCTGCCGGATCCGGTCGAGACCGCGCTGCGCACCCACCCGGCGGTGGCCGACTGCGCGGTCTTCGGTGTCCCCGACAATCGGTTGGGCCAACGGGTCGTCGCCGCGATCGTGCTGGGCGCGGGGTCGCCGGCGCCGACACTTGACGCGCTGCGAGCCCACGTCGCACAGACCCTGGACCTCACCGCCGCGCCCCGCGACCTGCATTTTGTCGAGGAACTCCCGCGCCGGGGCATCGGCAAGGTCGACCGAGTGGCCCTGATGCAGCGGTTCGGTTCTCTAGGCTGATCTTTCGTGAGAATCGCACGGCGGGAAGTGCTGGCTGTGACGGCCGCGGTCATACTCGTGACCGCCGCGTTCGTGCTGCCGCGGATCGGTTGGGGAATCGACCCGCGCCGCGACACCGGCCTGGACCGGTTCGGCACCCGCGCCGGCGCCACGCCGATTTTCGGCTACTGGGATGCCCACGTCGGCTGGGGCACGGTCCCGGCGATCGTGATTGCCGCCGTTGTCGTGTGGTGGGGTCCGGCTGTGGCACAACGTCTTTCGTGGCGGGCGTTGACCGTGGGCAGCTGGGCGATTGCTTGCGCGTGGGCGTTCTCGCTGGCGATGATCGACGGCTGGCAACGCGGTTTCGCGGGCCGTCTGACCACCCGCGACGAATACCTCGCCGAGGTGCCCGGCGTCGGCGACATCAGCGCGACCTTGCGCACGTTCGCCGGCCGGATCCTCGATTTCCAGCCGCACTCGTGGGCCACCCATGTCTCCGGCCATCCGCCGGGTGCGCTGCTGACGTTCGTCTGGCTCGACCGGATCGGGTTGCACGGCGGCGCCTGGGCCGGCCTGTTGTGTCTGCTGGCGGGTTCCAGCGCGGCGGCAGCGGTGCTGGTGGCCGTGCGGGTGCTGGCCGACGAAGAGCTGGCCCGCCGCGCGGCGCCGTTCGTGGCCGTCGCGCCGACGGCGATCTGGGTGGTGGTGTCGGCCGACGGTTATTTCGCCGGGGTCGCGGCGTGGGGGATCGCGTTGCTGGCGGTGGCGGTGCACGGTGCGGCCCGGTTTCCCGCACTGGTGGCGGCAGCCTCGGGTGTGTTGCTGGGCTGGAGTGTCTTCCTCAGCTACGGACTGGTGCTGCTGGGTCTGCCGGCGCTGGCGGTGTTGATTTCGGCACCGGATCGGCGTGCCTGGATACGGGCTCTGGGACCGGCGTTGCTCGCGGCGGTGGCGGTGGCGGCGACGTTCGCGTTGGCGGGCTTCTTCTGGTTCGACGGCTATGAGCTTGTGCAGCAACGCTATTGGCAGGGCGTCGCCCAGGACCGGCCGTTTCAGTATTGGGTTTGGGGCAATCTGGCGTGCACGGTCTGTGCGATCGGCCTGGGCAGCGTCGCCGGGATCAGCCGGGTATTCGACCGGGCCGCGGTCCGCCGCCGCTCCGGTGTGCATCTGCTGTTGCTGGCGGCGTTGGCCGCCATCGTCTGCGCCGACCTCAGCATGCTGAGCAAGGCCGAGACAGAGCGCATCTGGCTGCCGTTCACCATCTGGCTGACCGCCGCGCCGGCGCTGCTGCCGGTGCGGTCGCATCGGTGGTGGCTGGCGGTGAACGCCGCCGGGGCGCTGCTGCTGAACAGCGTCGTCTTCACCAACTGGTAGAGGTGCTCACAGCCCGGCCGTCCGGGTGACGCGGGCAAAGCGACTCTGCGGGTCGCAGGCCCGGCGCACCGTGGCAATGTCGTCGACGACGTCGACGTCGTCCAGCTGCTGCACCAGTGCCACGTCGATGCCGTTGTCGTGCAACGCTTTCAGAGTCAGCTCGCCGGTGTCCGATTGTGACATCGGCACCCCGCGCAGGCAGTGCGCGGAGGTGCCGTCGGGTAGTCCCAGCACCCACCAGCCGCCGTCGCGGGCCAGCCCGAGCACCCCGGTCGGCTCGAGCAGCCGCCGGGCGCAGTCGGCCAACAACCCGGCGCTCACTTGCGGGGTGTCCATCCCGATCTGCAGCACCGGGGCGTCTCCGCCGGCGTCGGCGTGGGCGTTGGCGAGCCGCTCGGCGAAGTCCGCACCGCGTTGCTCGATGACCGTGAAGGACCCCAGCCGTTGCCGGATGTCGGTGGCGCCGGCGGCGTTGTCCAGATCACCGGTCAACGCGACGACCCGGGCGGCCGCCGGCGTCGCGGCCACCGCGTCCAGGGTGTCCAGCAGGGCGGCGGCAGCGATGTGCGCGGCGACCTCGTCGCCGACCGTCGCCGCCAACCGGGTCTTGGCGCGGCCCGGTTCCGGCGCTTTCGCCACCACCAGCACGGTGACCGGCAAGGTCACGAAATCACCTTCCAGAAGTCGACGATCGCGGTGATGCTGCCCCGCAGCGACCCGCTCACCTTCGACTTGCCGCCCGTGCGCGGGCCGTAGCTGATGTCGAGTTCGACCACCCGCCAGCCCGCGGCGGCGGCGCGGACCAGCAGTTCGAGCGGGTACCCCGACCGTCGGTCGACGACGCCCAGATTCAGCAACGCATCGCGCCGCGCCACCCGCATCGGCGCGATGTCGTGTACCGGTAGGCGGTGTCGGGTGCGCAACCGCCAGCTCATCACCACCGTGCCGACGCGCGCCACCCACGGCCAGTGCAGGCCGGGCACCGGGCGGCGCCGGCCGGTCACCATGTCGGCGCCGCGCTGCAGTTCGGCGACCAGTCGGGGCAGGTCACCGGCGTCCATCGAGCCGTCGGCGTCGATCACCGCGACGATCGGCGTCGTCGCGGCTTCCACGCCGGCATGCACCGCCGCGCCGTAACCCGGTCGCTGCTCGGCGACCACTCGCGCGCCGTGCCGGGCGGCGACCTGCGCGGTGCCGTCGGTGCTGTTGTTGTCAACCACCAGCGCCTGGTAGCCGGCGGGAATCGCGGCCAGTACTGCCGGCAGGGATTCTTCCTCGTTCAGACACGGCAGCACCACCGTCACGTCGGACACGGCAGACCCCTGATCCCCCCGGATCAGCTCACCGAGGACCGCTCGGCACCCGCGGCGCCTGGGTCTGCGGGGCCTGGGTGCGCGGCGCCTGGGTCTGCGGCGCCTGGGTGCGCGGTGCCGGTGCCTGGGTCTGCGGCGCCTGGGTGCGCGGCGCCGGCGCCTGAGTCTGCGGCGCCTGGGTCGGCGGTGCCACCGTCTGCTGCGTCGGGGCCTGGGTGGGTTGCGGAGCGGCGGTGGACGGTCGCGGAGCGACTGTGGTCGGAGCCACGGTGGTCGGGGCGACCGTCGTGGGCGGAATCGTCGTGGTCCGCGGTGCCTGAGTGGTCGGCGGGGTGGTGACCACCGTCGTAGTGGGAGGCGTGGTCGGCGGCGTGGTGGCCGGCGTGGTGGTGACCGCCGTGGTGGTCGGCGGGGTGGTGACCGCCGTGGTGGTGGTGGGCGGCGTCGTCGGCGGCGTGGTGGACGGGGTGGTGTACGACGTGGTCGGCGGGGTCGTCGGCGTCGCCACCGGCCACGTCGGCATGCCCGGCCGCCAGCCCGGGTACGGAATGATGACCGGCACCGGGACGGGAACCGGAGCGGCCGGCACCTGATTCGGGATCGGGGCGGCCGGGGCCCCGGGCGAGGTCTGCTGTCGCGGCACCTGGACAGCGGGAACGGTGCCGCCCTGGAACCCGACCGTCGGGGCCTCGGGCGGCGGGGGCGGCACGGGCGCCTGCTGCTCGGTCGGCAACAGCGGCATGAACTTGCCCGGCTGCGCGTTCTGATGGCCTTCGACCGGAAGGGACGCCGCGGTCGGACGGACGGTGACCGCGACCGCCACCGCCAACGACGAAAAACCCAGGACCGCGAAGCCCACGACGGCGTTGCTGATCAGCAACCGCCGCAGACTCTGGGGTTGGCTGCCGGCGGCGTCGGGATCGTCCTCGTCGAACCCGTCGTCGAATTCATCGCCGTACTCGTCGCCGTAGTCGTCCATGCCGTCGGTGTCCACCGGCAGGATGTCGTATTCGCTGGCCTGCGAGTACGCCAACTGCTCGTCCCCCGATGCCGGCGCCCCGCCGTCGGCGGGCTGCATGACGGCGGTCGCGTCCCCCGGAACACCGGGGTCACCCGCCGGGGCACCCGAGTGGAAGTACGCATGGCCGTGCGGGTCGCCGGCAAGACCGGGGTCGCCCGACGACACACCCCCATCGGGATACGACTGCGAATACGAGACCAGAGTCGGATCACCCGACGTCACACCCTGGCCGGAGTTGCCACCGCCGTCGCCCGAGATCGGCGCCGCCATCGTCGCGTCGGCGGGAAAAGCCGATTGATCGGCGCCCGAGCCGGGTGGTCCGAAACCGCCGTGATCCGCAGGCAGATGCGGGTTCTCGATCGGCGAGCCATACCCGCCGCTGCCGCCGGAAGAGCCGAATCCGCCGTCTCCGGGCAGCCCCGACTGGTCCACGCCCGAGCCGGCCGACCCGCCGCCGTCGCCGGGAAGCGCCGGTTGCGCCATGGTCGAGCCGGCGGGCCCGAAGCCGCCGTCCCCGGGCACCGACTGATCGACACCCGAACCCGTCGGCCCGTAGCCGCCGCCGTCCCCCAGCGCCGGAGCCGCCATGGTCGCATCCGGCGACACGGCCGGAGCCGCCATGGTCGCGTCGGCTCCCGGACCGTAACCGCCGTCCATTGGCGAGGAACCCATCATCGTTGGCGGCGCGTCCGGATCGGCAGATGCCGACGGACTCCTCATCTGACTGCCGAACAGCAGCGCCGCGGCGACCGCACTCCCCACTCCCGGGCGTCCCCTGAACCCCTGCGGCTCGGAGATCACCTGGATATTCGTCACGCCGGCGTAGCCCAGCGCCTGCGCCAGCTGGTCGACCTGGTACCGGTCGAGCCAATTCAACTCGGTCGCGAGCAGCCGGTGTCCCTCGCCGGCCAGCAACCGATGGGTGCCGACCACGGTGTCAGTCAGTGCTCTGATCGGGTCTCCGGCGAGATCGACCGAATACTGATCGATCACCTCGTTACCGCGGGCGGCCGCGTCGACTAGGGCCAGGCGTGCGACCCGGCCCGTGACCGCCACCCCCAACACGACGTCCATCTGCGGCTCTCTCCTTCGAGCTGGCTACCCCACAACCAGCAATGTCCCGGCATAATTAAACTGCGATACCGTCAGGCAATATTCGTCATTTCGGGCGACAAGGTTCCTTCCCTATGAGCGCAGCGTAACCGGATTCCGAACCGGCGGGGACGCTCAGTGCGGATCCCAACGGTCTTCATAACCTGCTCACAGCCACTGCCGCCTCGTCCGAATGGAGAATATGTTCGCAAACCGAACAACGCAGTGGCCCCGGCAGGGGGTTCCCTTGCCGCACGACCGACCCGCGCCAGCAGCACCCGACCTCGACCCCTGGGGGCCTCGTGAGCGTCAGTAGCGACGAAACGCCGACCGGCCCCATCGTGGGCACGCAACGGGCGGCTGCCGGCCCGGGGTCTGCGCCGGCCGCGCGAACGGCGCCCGAGGCGCCCGGAGTTCTGACGAAGCGACGCAACACCATCCGCGACCTGATCGCCGCCGTGCTGCTCGTCCTCGCGCCGCTGTTCCCGTGGAACCTGTACTTCGGGCTGGGCATCCCGGGCAGCAGCACGCTGCTGTGGGGGTTACTGGGGCTGGTGACGCTGCTGTCGCTGGCGGCGGCCCTGACGTCGTTCCTGCGACTCGACCCCGTCACCGCCGCGCGGCTGCGGCTGAGCCTGAACATCCCCTACCTCCTACTGCTCGCGGGATTCATCGGGTTCGACGTAATCCAATCCATCAAATTCGGCGGTCAGGTCCACGTGCCCGGCGGCGTCGGCCCGGGCGGCTGGCTCGGGTTCGCCGGCGCGCTGTTGAGCGCACAACCGGTGCTCACCAGCCCGGTCACCGACGAGCAGCGCTACCACCGGTGGCTGCGCGCGGCGCGACTGCTCGGATATGCCTCGATGTTCGGAGCCTCGCTCAGCGCCGGTTTCAACCTGTGCTGGCGGTTGCGGTACGCCCTGCAGGGCATCAACGGGTCGGAAGCCTTCGGTACCCGCAACACCACGGTGATCCTGACGGCGTTGGTGTACGGGGCGGTGGCACTGACCGCCGTCCTGGTCGCCTCGCGGTGGGTCCTGCGCAACACCCACGGCTCCCGGCTCGCGACGCTGGCACTGGGCACTTCCACGCTGCTCGCCGGGATCCTGGTGTGGAGTTTGCCGGTCGGTCGTGAGATCGACGCATTCCACGGCATCGCGCAGAACACCTCGACGGCCGGCGTCGGCTACGAAGGCTTCCTGGCGTGGGCCGGCGCCGCGGCGTTGTTCGCGCCGCTGGCCCTGTTCAGCTCCGCCCAGACGCGCGCCGACCGGGAGATCTGGCGCACCGCGATCCGCAAGAGCCTGACGCTGATCGTCGTCTGGTGCCTGGGGTCGATGCTGATGAGAATCACCGACCTGGTGGTCGCGGTGATGCTGGACTATCCGTATTCGCGCTATGACACCGTGACGCTGGCCACGTTCGACCTGGCCACCGGGGCGCTGGCGTGGTGGCTGCGCACCAAGCTGGCCCAGGGGGCACTGCGATCGCGGCTGCTGGTCTGGTTGAGCGGGTTGGTGTTCACCCTGATGATCTCCCGGGTGATTCTCGGCGTCGTGCTGGCTCCCCGGTTCGAGCAGGTCTCGGTCAACCCCGTCTACGGCAACGACCTCGCGCAGCAGATCGCCAGCACCTTCGACGTGACGCTGTGCGGGCTCGCGCTGTGCACCTTCCTCGCGGTGATCGTGGCCGGACGCATCCGCAAACCGCGGCGCCGGCCGCGCCGGCAGCAGCGCCCCGCCACCGGATCGACCGGGCCGACACGGCCGCCCGTGCCCATCCCGACCCGTCCCGGCGGTCCGCCGCCGCCGCCGTCGGAAGCCCGGACGACCCAGTTCAGCGTCCCCGGTGGCGGGCACGACGCGCCGACGACGGTGCTGTCCGGGCCGGGGCCGTCACCGCGGATCTTCCGTCCGGGTCAGACCGGGCCGCGCCCGAAGATCTATCGGCCGCCCAACAACCCGTCCTAACGCAGCGGCGCGAACGCGAACTCGCGCAACCCCTCGGCGGGCGGCACGGCCGCCCGGAACCCGAGGACATCCGCGGCCCGGGCCGGGTCGGCGACGATGTGGCGCACGTCCCCGCTGCGGTACTGGCCGGTGACGGCGGGCACCAGCGACGAACCGCGGGCCGCGCACAACGCGGTCGCCACCTCCAGGATCGAAATGGGTTGCCCGGAGCAGACATTGGCGGCGACGAAACCGCCGTGGTCGACGCCGGCCGCGGCCAGGTTCGCGGCGGCGACGTCGTCGACGTGGACGAAGTCACGCATCTGGCCGCCGTCCTCGAAAACCTGTGGGGCCTCACCCTTCTCGAGCGACGAACGGAAGATGGCCGCCACCCCCGAATAGGGGGTGTCGCGCGGCATGCCGGGACCGTAGACGTTGTGGTAGCGCAACGCGACCACCGAACCGCCGGTCGCCTCCGACCAGGCCAGTGCGTAGTGCTCCTGCGCGGTCTTACTGGCCGCATACAGGCTGCGCGGTCGCAGCGCGGCGTCCTCGTCCACCAGCTGCCAGGTGACCGGTTGCCCACACTGCGGGCAGCGGTGCTCGAAGCTGCCGGCGTCCAGGTCGGCGCGCCGGCGCGGCAACGGGTCGACCGATCCGTGTTGCGGGCACCGGTACCGGCCCTGGCCGTAGACGACCATCGACGAGGCCAGCACCAGACGCGACACCCCGGCGGCGAACATCTGCGCCAGCAACACCGTCGTGCCGAAGTCGTTGTGGCCGCCGTATTCGGGTGCGTCCGCGGCGTTCACCCCAGCCCCCACCATCGCGGCCTGATGACACACCAGGTCGATGCCGCCCAGCAGCGGGGCCAGGGAGCCGGCGTCGCGGACGTCGACCCGATGGCAACCCTCCGGCAGCACCGGGTTCGGCCCGTGCGCGGCGGGCAGCAGCACGTCCACCCCGACCACCTCATGACCGGCCGCCCGCAGCGCGGCTCCGACCCGGGAGCCGATGAACCCTGCCGCTCCCGTCAGCAACACCCTCATGGCAACTCGAACGGCAACGGGACCCCGGCGTGCCGACGGCAGTGCGTGCAGGTGCGCTCGGCGGCGACCCGGCCGATGGCCGCACGCACCAGCCCCTTGAACATCGGGATGTTCTTCTCGAACTCGGCGAACACGTCCACGCCGGTCACGCCTTCTCCCACCTCCACACCGGCATCGACATCGGTGATCAACGCGATTGCCGCATAACACAATTCGAGTTCCCGGGCGAGTATCGCCTCTGGGTAGCCGGTCATGTTGATCAGCTGGAACCCTGCCGCGGCGAACCAGCGGCTCTCCGCGCGGGTGGAAAACCTTGGACCCTGGATCACCACCATGGTGGCGCCGTCGACGAGATCAGGGGCGTCGGGCAGTCCGGTGACGGCCGTCCGCAGCGCCGGACAGTACGGGTCGGCGAAACTGGTGTGCACCCCGCCGGAATCGAAGTAAGTGTCCGCCCGGCCGCTGGTGCGATCGATCAGCTGGTCGGGAACCACCACCGTGCCCGGCCCGACCTCGGGATCCAGGCTGCCGACCGCGCACGGGGCGAACACCCGCCGCACCCCCACCGAGCGCAGCGCCCACATGTTGGCCCGGTAGGGCACGGTATGCGCCGAGAATTCGTGCTTGGCGCCGTGCCGCGGCAGAAACGCTACCTCGTGCCCGCCGACGGCGCCGATCGTGAGGGGTGCGCTGGGCCGGCCCCACGGGGTGTCCACCGACACGGTGCGGACGTCGGACTCGAAAAACGTGTAGAAGCCGGTGCCACCGATCACTCCGAGCATCCGCCCATTGTCGGGCATAGGGCAGGATGCGTTGGTGGCCACTATTGCCCAGTGGGTGTCCGGCGCTCGTCCGCGGACGCTGCCGAACGCGGTGGCACCCGTCATCGCGGGCACCGGCGCGGCCGCCTGGTTGCACGCGGCGGTGTGGTGGAAGGCGCTGCTGGCGCTGGGGGTCGCGGTCCCGTTCATCGTCGGCGTCAACTACGCCAACGACTACTCCGACGGCATCCGCGGCACCGACGACGTGCGGGCCGGCCCGATGCGCCTGGTGGGTTCGCGCCTGGCCACCCCGCGAGCGGTGGCCACGGCGGCGCTGGTCAGCCTGTTCCTCGGCTGCTGTTCGGGGTTGGCGCTGGCGTTGGTCAGCGGGCCGTGGCTGATCGGCGTCGGCATCGCGTGTGTCGCCGCGGCCTGGTTGTACACCGGCGGATCCAAGCCGTACGGCTACTCCGGGCTGGGTGAGGCCGCGGTGTTCGTGTTCTTCGGGCTGACCGCCGTTCTCGGCACCCAGTACACGCAGGCTTTGCGGATCGACTGGGTGGGCGTGGTGCTGGCGGTGGCGATCGGGGCGCTCTCGTCGTCGGTGCTGGTCGCCAACAACCTGCGCGACATCCCCACCGACACCGTGTCCGGCAAGATCACGCTGGCGGTCCGGTTGGGCGACGGTCGCACCCGGGCGCTCTACCACGCGCTGCTGGCGCTCACCGGCCTGTTGACGCTGGTGCTGATGTTGGCGACGCCGTGGTGCGCGGCGGGTCTGGTGGCCACGCCGCTGGCGCTGCGCGCCGACCGCCCGGTGCGCTCCGGTCGCGGCGGGCAGGAACTGATCCCGGTGCTGCGCGACACCGGCCTGGTCATGGTGATCTGGGCGACAGCGGTGGCCGGCGCACTGACGCTGGCGGGGTGATACCTTACTGTCCGGTCCAGGACATACAGCGCAAACCACTGTGCTGCAGGGGGTTTCATGAACACGCCGTACGACGGTCAGTCACCGTATCCGCCTTATCCGCCTAATCCGCCTTATCCGCCTAATCCGCCGAGTCGGCCGACGAACCCGCTGGCGATCGCGGCCCTGGTGTGTTCGCTGGTCCTGGCTCCGCTGGGGATCATCTTGGGCCACATCTCGCTGTCCCAGATCAAGCGGACCGGCCAGGAGGGGCGCGGACTGGCCATCGCCGGTCTGGCCATCGGATATGTCGGCACGGCGCTGTCCGCGATCGCCGTCGTCGTCGCGCTGGTCTTCATGGCCAGCCTCGGTTCGGTGCTGCACCGGACGGACACCCGGCACTCGGCGGCGCCGCGCACCACCACCCCGTCGCGCAACAGTCCCGACGCCTCCGCGCGGACGATCAAAGCCGCCAAGGTCGGTGACTGCATCCGGCGGGTGCCGGGTGCAGTCAAGCGTGACGGAAGCCGCGAGGTGACGGTCTCGGCCGCGAGCTGCGGCTCGAGCAGCGCCACCGACCGGGTGGTCAAACGCACCACCAGCACGTCCAACTGCTCGAGCGGCGAATGGGTCCAGACCACCGCGTATTCACCACCGATCGTGCTTTGCCTGTCCAAACTGCGCTGAAGCCTTAGACCCGGATGAACGACCGGCACCGGCACGCCTAGAGTCCCTTGAGGGAGCTCGAGTTGACGCGGGAAGGACGGCCATGTCTGAGATCGCCTCGGCCAGCGGCCCCAAGAAGGTCGGATTGCTCAGCGTCGGGGCCTACCGCCCGGAACGCGTCGTCACCAACGACGAGATCTGCCAGAACATCGACTCCTCCGACGAGTGGATCTACTCCCGTACCGGCATCAAGACGCGCCGGTTCGCCGCGGATGACGAATCCGCCGCGTCGATGGCAGCCGAAGCCTGCCGACGGGCGCTGTCCAACGCGTCGCTGACCGCGGCCGACATCGACGGTGTCATCGTCACCACCAACACGCATTTCCTGCAGACCCCACCGGCGGCCCCGATGGTCGCGGCGGCACTGGGCGCCAAGGATGTGCTCGGCTTCGATCTGTCCGCGGGATGCGCCGGCTTCGGCTACGCGCTGGGCACCGCGGCCGACATGATCCGCGGCGGGGTGACCGCGAAGATGCTGGTGGTCGGCACCGAAAAGCTGTCGCCCACGATCGACATGTACGACCGCGGCAACTGCTTCATCTTCGCCGACGGCGCCGCCGCCGTGGTGGTGGGCGAGACGTCCGAGCAGGGCATCGGCCCGACCGTTGCCGGCAGCGACGGCGAACAGTCCAATGCCATCCGGCAGGACATCGACTGGATCACCTTCGCCCAGAATCCCAGCGGGCCGCGTCCGTTCGTGCGGCTCGAAGGCCCGGCGGTGTTCCGTTGGGCGGCTTTCAAGATGGGCGACGTCGGCCGGCGGGCGCTCGAGGCGGCCGGGATCGGACCCGACCAGATCGACGTGTTCGTGCCCCATCAAGCCAATACCCGGATCAACGACCTGCTGGTCAAGAACCTGCAGCTGCGCCCGGACACCGTCGTCGCCAACGACATCGAGCACGCCGGGAACACGTCGGCGGCGTCCATTCCGCTGGCCATCGCCGATTTGATGGAAACCGGGCTGGGCAAGCCGGGCGACCTGGCGCTACTGATCGGCTATGGCGCCGGGCTGACCTACGCCGCGCAAGTGGTGCGGTTGCCGCAGCACAGTGACGCCTAGGTCTGGTCCCTTTCAGCCGCCTGCTCGCCCCGCAGCCGGGCATGCAACTGATCGCGTTCCGCCCGCCGCCGCGACCCGGCCGCCTCGAGCGCGGTCGTCGCCCGTCGTCGCAGCGGGCTGAACACCCACATGCCCAGCGGCATCGCCACGACCAGTCCGAACAGTCCGGCGACGGCGACCGGGAAATCGTCCACCCCGAGCAGGCGCGCGATTCCGTAGATCGCACCGCCGATCACCACCACCAGCACCAGCCGGGCCACCGCGTAGACGACGACGGCGATCACGCCAGTGCTCTTGTCGCGACGCGCTTCTGACACATCTTGAGACTACGTCGCGGGTATATTCGCTTGGAGGAGGTGTCGCGTGCTTTACCTGCTCGTCGTCCTGATCTCAGGGACGCTGATCTATCTCGGCTGGCGTGCGGCGCGGTCGCAGACGAGCCCGCCGCGGACCCGCGTCATCGGACCCGACGACGATCCGGAGTTCCTGCGCCGGCTTGGCGACAACAAACCCCGTTAGACGAAGTTCGGGTTGGCGCGCCGCGCGTCGCCCGGGAAACCCTCGGCGACCACCGCCGCCAATTCGGCGAGAGCATCGCGGGTTTCGCGCTTCAACCGATCCAGGCTGATCTCGGCGCCTTCCTCGAGGTGGGCGTCGAACGGCACCACCCGCACCGCACGGCAACGCCGCGCGAAGTGGTCGACCACCTTCTGCATGTCGACTTTGCCGGAGCGGGAGCGGACCGCGTTGATCACCGCAATCGAGTTGCGGACCAGGTCTTCGTGCCCGTGTGCTTCCAGCCAGTCCAGCGTCGCCGAGGCACTGCGGGCGCCGTCGATGGACCCCGAAGCGACCACGACCAGCACGTCGGACTTGGCCAGGATCGCCGACATCGTCGAATGCAGCAGACCGGTGCCGCAGTCGGTGAGCACCAGGCCGTAGAAGCGGTCCAGGATGTCCACGATCCGGGTGTAGTCGTCACCGCTGAACGCCTCCGACACCGTCGGATCGTTCTCCGAGGCCAGCACTTCCAGCCCGCTCTCGTTCTGCGACGTGTAACTGCGGACGTCGCTGTAACGATCGATGCTCTTCGCGTCGCGCAGCAGATGCCGCACGGTGGCCGGTGTCTCGAGCGGCAGCTTCTGGCTCAGCGTGCCGCGGTCCGGGTTGGCGTCCACGGCCACCACCCGGTCGCCGCGCACGGACGCAAACGTCGATCCCAGGGTCGCGGTGATGGTGGTCTTCCCCACGCCGCCCTTCAGGGAGAGCACCGCGATCCGGTAGCTGCCGCGCAGCGGTCGGTTGATCTGGGCGACCAGGTTGTTGTGCCGCATCGCCCGCGGGCTCTCGCCCAGGTTGATCAGCTGGCCCGACAACACGTACAGCGCCCGTCGCCAACCCTCCGACGGCGGCGGCTTCACCGGTCGCAGCAGCACGGTGCTCGACAGCTCCGGATACGGCGTCTGCGGCAGCGGCTCCGGACGGAACTGGGGCCGCTCCGCGGTTCCCGCTTGGTCGGGCGGCCCGGGGTAGTAGGCGCCGTAGGCCGTCGGGTCCACCCGGGTCACCGCGGTCACCGGTCCCGTCGACGGTGCGGGCTCCCACTGCGGCCGGGCGTGCGGCAATTCGACCGGTTGCGGCGGCGGCGCCATGCTGGCCGAGCCGACGGCGCTGTCCGCGGCGGCGGGAGTCCGCCGCTCGGTGCGGAACCCGGCGAAAGCCCGGGTCGTCGCCTCTGGCTGCTGCGCCTGGACGGTCTGCTGGTCGGCATTGACGTCGGATCCGGTGCCCGGGTGGACGCGTGGCGTCCCCACGCCCGGCGTCGGATGTTCTGACACTCGCTGCTCCCCCTTTGTCGCCTCAGCCCACACCCGCGTAGGAGTGCAGTCCGACGGTCACCAGGTTAACGAAGAAGAGATTGAAGACCATCGCGACGAATCCTGCGACGTTGATCCAGGCGGCCTTCCGGTCCCGCCACCCGGCCGTCGACCTGGCATGCAAGTAGGCCGCGTAGACCACCCACGCGATGAACGACACCGTCTCCTTGGGGTCCCAACCCCAGTAGCGGCCCCAGGCCTCCTCGGCCCAGATCGCGCCGAAGATGACGCCGAACCCGAACACCGGAAAGGCGAAGATCGTGGTTCGGTAGGCGATCCGGTCCAGCGTCTGGGCGTCGGGGAAGCGCTGCACCAGCTGCGCCAGCCTGCCCTCGGTGCCCGGGTCGCCGAAACGCGACGTGCGCAGCAGGAACAGGATGCTGCAGATCCCGGCGACCAGGAACACCCCGGACCCCAGGCTGACCACCGAGACGTGAATGGGCAGCCAGTAGGACTGCAAGGCCGGCATCACCGGCGCGGCGTTGGCGTAGAGCCAACGACCGGACACCGTCAGCAGAATCAGCACCGGCAGCAGCAGGAACACCCATAGCGGCCGGTACTGCGGGCGGCGCAACACGATCGCGCCGGCGAACAGGCCCGACATGCAGGTCAGGTTGATGAACTCGTACATGTTGCCCCACGGCACCCGCATGGTGGCCAGGCCGCGCAGCACGATGCAGGCGAAAAGCAACCCGATACCCAGGTACAGCACGGCCAGGCCGGCGCGCCCGACGCGTTCGTCGAATGGTCGCTGCGGGGTGTCCGACACGATCCCGGGGATGGCGCTGTCGGTGCTGACGCCGCCCGCGGCGACCGGCTCGAGCTTGCGGGCGCGGGTGTAGGCCAGCTCGTAGGCCAGCAGCAACAACGCGACGACCAAGGCCACCACGGCCGAGGTGAACGCCCAGTCCGAGTAGCGGGCCAGATCGATGTCGATATTCGAGGTGTTCACGTGACGTCCCTTCCGGCCTTCGGGGAAATGCCAGCGGGGATGCCGGCAGGTGCGTCCCCGTCACCCAGCCCGTCCAGTAGCCGCTGGGTCAGCCGCTCGAACTCGTCACCCCACCCCGAGTTGTCGGTGCGCGCCAGGCCGCCCAATTCGACGTTCACCGTACCGGGACGGTCGGGGTCCGGCAGGAGCCGGACCCACACCCGGCGGCGCCGCACCAGCAGCGACACCAGCAGTCCGGCCATCATCGTGATCGCGAAGACCAGTACCCAGTACTGGCCGGGGTCGTGCGAGACCTGCACGTTGACGAACGGCACGGCGCCGTCGAAACGGACGACGGTGCCCGCGGCCGGGCCCCGGTCGATGCGGACCTGCTCGCCGACGCGCAGGTTGACCCGCTTCTCCTTGGTCAGCCTGCCCTGTTCGATCAGCCGGGGGTCCAGGTCGAACAACGACTGGGGCCGGCCGGTGTCCAGGCCGGTGTCGCCGCGGTAGACGTCGATAGCCACCGCCGGGGCGTTGAGCGCCGGAAACCGCGACGACAGCAGGGCGCCGTCGAGTTGCTCGGTCGGGGCCAGCAGACCCTGGATCGCGATCTGGTGTTGGCGCCGCTCCTCGGCGGTGGGATAGCTGCCGGCCGGCGGGTCGATGCGCGCGACGCCGGAGGACAACATGGTCTGCGGGTTGTCGGGTCGCCACTGCACGGTCGAGGTGCGGGTCTGCCCGTCCGGGAACGTCACGGTGAAGGTGGGCGCGTACCCGTGGCCCTGCAGATAGACCCGGTCGCCGCCTACCCGCAGCGGGTGGTTGACCTCCAGCCGGTAGGGCCGCCAGATGTTGGCGTCCAGATCGCCACCCGCCTGGTAGGCGATGTCTGCGGCGAACGACGTCGCCTGTCCCGACGGTAGATAGTGTGCCTGAAAGTTGTTGACCCGCAGGCAGATCGGGTGCAGTGAGGTGCCGTCGACGGTGTTGCCCGCCCGGAACGAGTCGAACGCTGCCGGGGACGCCGAACAGAAGCCGGGGCCGCCGTCGGCGATGACGATCACGTTGCCCTCGTAGCCGAACAGCTTGCCGACGGCCACCGCGACCAACAAACCCAGCAGCGAGAAGTGGAACACCAGGTTGCCGAACTCGCGAAGGTAGCCCTTCTCCGCGGAGACCTCGACGGATTGGTCGTGGTGTCTGATCGCGGTGCGCCATCCGCGCAGCCGGTCCTTGATGGTGTTGGCCAGCGCGTTCACCTCGGCGGGGTCGGCCGCGAGTCGTGCCTCGGCGTGCTTGGGCAGCCGCGCCAGGTTGCGGGGCGCGGCCACCGGGGTGGCGCGCAGGCTGCGGGCGTGTTCGAGGATCCGCGGCGTCAGACACCCCACCAGGGACACGAACAACAGCACGTAGATGGCGGTGAACCAGAAGCTGGAGAACACGTCGAAGGCCTGCAACTCGTCGAGCCACGGGCCGATCATCGGGTGGGTGTGCAGGTACTCCTCGACCTTGGCTGCGTTGAGGCTGCGCTGCGGCAGTAGAGCTCCGGGAATCGCGCCCAGCGCGAGCAGGAACAGCAGCACCAGCGCGGTGCCCATCGAAGTCAGCGACCGCCAGGTGTTGCGCGCCTTGCCCGCGAGCTTTCTCGGGGCGAGCAGACGCAGAATCGCACCGGAATCCCTGGTTTTGTGCGATTCTGCGTCTGCTCGCGCCACCTCGGGCGCCACTCGCGCCTCTCTGGGGGTCATCAGATCGGCAGCCTCACGTCGGAGACGAACGCGTCGCGCAGCCAGGACACGAAGTCGTTCCACACCCCGGTGACCAGCGCCACGCCCACCGAGATCAGCAGCACGCCACCGAAGACCTGGATTGCCCTGGTGTGCCGGCGCAACCAGCCCAGCGCGGTCACCGCCTGGGCCGAGCCCAACGCCAACAGCACGAACGGGATCCCCAGCCCCAAGCAGTAGGCGATCACCAGCGCGATGCCGCGCGCCACGTTGGCGCCGTCGGTCGCCGAGGCCACCGTGATCACCCCGGTCAGCGTCGGCCCCAGGCAGGGCGTCCAGCCGAGGGCGAACACCGCGCCCAGCAGCGGCGCGCCGACCGTCGTCGTCACCTGACGGGGGCTGAACCGGACCTGACGTTGCAGCGCCGGAATGAGTCCCACGAACACCAATCCCATGACGATGGTGAGCACGCCGCCGACCCGCTGCAGCACCAGCTGGTTGTCGATCAGCGCGGTGGTCATGCCGAGCACGACGACAGTGCCGAGCACGAACACCGTGGTGAATCCGGCGACGAACAACAGCGCAGACCCGGCCACTCGCCAACGCGCCGCGGGCGGAGCCTTGAGCGTGCCGGGGCGCTCTTGTTCTTCCTCGACGCCGACCACCGCCGCCAGATACGACAGGTAACCCGGCACCAGCGGCACCACACACGGCGACGCGAACGACACCAGCCCGGCCAACATGCACACGCCGAGCGCGACCACCAGCGGGCCGGCGGCGGCGAGGTGGGCGAAACCACTCACTGTGGTCCCGACCTCGCATCGGCAGGCGCTTCGGCGGCCACCTGCTGCACGACCGGCTGCAGATCCTCGGCCAGCAGTTCACGCAGGAAGACCGCGGCCACGCGGTGCTGGCGGTCCAGCACCAGCGTGGACGGAATCACCGTGGTCGGGTATTTACCGCCGAACGCGATCAAAGTGCGCATCGGCGGGTCGTAGATCGACGGGAACGTCACGTGCCGATCGTTGACGAAGTCCAGCGCCGCTTGACGACTGTTGTCACGCACGTCGATCCCCAGGAAGGACACCCCCGAGTCGCGGGTGGCGTCGTACACCCGCTGCAGTTGGGTGATCTCGGCCCGGCACGGGCCGCACCATTGGCCCCACACGTTGACGACGACGATGTTTCCCCGGAAATCGTCCAGCGACAGGGTGCGCGCGGGGTCGGTGAGGCTGGGCCCGGACAACGGTCCCGGCCGGCTGCGACTTTCCGGCGGGTCGTAGCGGATGTCGGTCTTGCCGCCCGGGGACACGAACTCGAACGTGCCGCCCTGGGCGACGGCGTCGCGCCCGGAGCAGCCGGTCAGCAGCCCGGCCAGCACCAGTACGACAACAGCCAAGGGCCTCACGGGGCCGCCGGCTCGGAGTACTCCACGTCGACCAGGCGGTCGTCGTCGTAGACCAGCGTGGTCACCGAGGCCAGCGCGCATTGCCGGCGCCGCGGGTCGTGCCAGAGCTTCTTGCCGGTCAGGTGCAGGCGCAGCGTCCACACCGGCAGTTGGTGACTCACGCACACCGCCTCGTGGCCGGCGCCGCGCGCGCGTGCCTTTTCCGCCGCGCCGGCCATCCGGGTCGCGACCTCGATGTAGGGCTCGCCCCAGGACGGCCGGAACGGGTTGCGCAGCTGCCACCAGTACCGCGGGCTACGCCAGGCCCCATCGCCCGGACCCATCGGCTTGCCCTCGAAAAAGTTGGCCGATTCGATCAGGTCGGGGTCGGTGTCCACGGTCAGGTTGTGCCGCGCGGCGATGGGTGCGGCGGTCTCCTGTGCGCGCTGCAGCGGCGAGGCGATCACCGCGACGATGTCGCGGTCGGCCAGGAAGTCGGCGACCGCGGCCGCCTGCGCGACGCCGTTGTCCGACAGCCGGAAGCCGGGCAGCCGGCCGTACAGGACACCGGTGGGGTTGTGCACTTCGCCGTGGCGCACCACGTGCACCCTGGTCGTCTCGGCCATCAGGTTTGGTCCTCCTGTGCCGCGGCCGCTGCGGCAGCGGCGGCGGGCAACGCGTCGGCGATTTGTCCGAAAGCACCGTCGTCAAGCGCGGCCGAGACGAACCACGCCTCGAAAGCGCTGCACGGTGGATAGATGCCCGCGTCGAGCAGGGCATGGAAGAACGGCGCGTAACGCCAGGTCTGGCTGGCGCGAGCGGCGGCGAAATCGGTGACCGGCGCCTCGGCGAAGAACACGCTGAGCATGTTCCCGGCCCGCGGAATCTGGTGTGGGACACCGGCCGCGGTGAGCGACTCGGTGAGCAGCGCGGCCAGCCGGTCGGCGTTGGCGTCCAGCGCGGCGTACACCGCGTCGTCGGCGGTCCGCAGCGTCGCCAGCCCCGCGGCCACCGCCACCGGGTTACCCGACAGGGTGCCGGCCTGATACACCGGACCCAGGGGGGCCAGTCGCTCCATCACCTCGACCCGGCCACCGAACGCCGCGGCCGGCAGTCCGCCGCTCATCACCTTGCCGAAGGTGAACAGGTCGGCATCGACGGGATCGATTCCGTACCAACCACTTCGGCTGACTCTGAAGCCGGTCATCACCTCATCCACGATCAGCAGCGCGCCGTGTTCGGCGGTGATGCTGCGCAGTGCGGCGTTGTAACCGGGCGCGGGTGGCACCACACCCATGTTTCCGGGACTGGCCTCGGTGATCACGGCGGCGATCTGCTCGCCGTGTTGCGCGAAGAGTTCCCGCACTACCTCAATGTTGTTGTACGGCAACACGATTGTGTCGGCCGCGGCCGCACCGGTGACCCCGGGTGAGGACGGCAAACCCAGCGTTGCCACTCCCGAGCCGGCGTCGACGAGCAACGCGTCGGCGTGCCCGTGGTAGCAGCCGGAGAACTTGACGATCTTCGGACGTCCGGTGTAGCCGCGCGCCAGGCGGATCGCGCTCATGGTGGCCTCGGTACCGGAGTTCACCAACCGGATGCGCTGCACGGGGTCCACCCGCCCGATGATCTCGGCGGCCAGTTCGGTCTCGGCCGGGGTCGGGGCGCCGAACGACAGGCCGTCGGCGGCGGCCTTGACCACGGCGTCGACGACGGCGGGGTGCGCGTGGCCCAGGATCATCGGACCCCAGGAACAGACCAGGTCGACGTAGGCGTTGCCGTCGGCGTCGGTGAGTCGGCAGCCATTGGCCTGCGTGATGAAGCGCGGAGTCCCGCCTACCGCGGTGAACGCCCGCACCGGCGAGTTGACTCCCCCGGGAATGACCGAGCCGGCCTCGCCGAACAGCCGCGCGGACGCCGCTACCCGCGCGCTCGCCGGACCGCCATCACCCATGCCGACCAGTGTCCCAGCCGCTGCGGCCGCTTCAACTACAGGGTGTAGAAGTTTGGCTATGCAACTACCGCATGGGCACCGGTTCGGGTGATGAAACTCACCGCGATCCGGGAGCGCTCTGTCGCCCTTCGCAGCGAGGGCAACGGTGCGCCGGCGAATGCGCTGGTCAGCTTCGCCGGCCACACCGTCTCGCTGCTGGCGATCGCCGCCGTCCGGAACGGCCGGCGCGCGGTCGGGGTGGCATTCGACTCGATCGGTCGATTCGCCCAGGGCGGGATCCTGCGCGACCGGATGATCCCGCGGGTGCTCGCCGCGTCCCCGGATGCGCTGCTTAACGACGCGGGCCTGCTCGACCCGGCCGCGGTCCTGGCGTGTGCGCTGCGCGACGAGAAGCCCGGCGGGCACGGCGACCGTGCCGCCGCCGCGGCGGCCCTGGAACTGGCCTGCTGGGACCTCAACGCCAAACTCAACGACGAGCCCGCCCACGCCACGATCGCCCGGCACTTCGGACGGCAGTCGGCCACGTCGGTCGCCGTCTACGCCGCCGGCGGCTACTACTACCCCGGCGCCGGCGTGCAGCGACTGCGCGCCGAGCTGCGCTCCTACCTGGACCTGGGGTATGACGCGGTGAAGATGAAGATCGGCGGGGCGTCGATGCCTGAGGACCTGGCCCGCATCGAGGCCGCGGTGGACCTGGTCGGGGACGGCGGGCGGGTCGCGGTGGACGCCAACGGACGATTCGCCCTCTCCGCGGCGACCGACTGGGCGGCCGTGTTGTCGCCCTACCGGCTGCGCTGGTTCGAAGAACCCGGAGATCCGCTGGATTTCGACCTGAATCATGCGGTGACGGACTGTTATGACGGTGCCGTAGCCACCGGGGAGAACCTGTTCTCGGTGCCCGACGTCGTCAACCTGGTGCGGTACGGCGGCATGCGGGCCGGCCGCGACATCTTCCAGATGGACGCCGGGCTGAGCTACGGGTTGGGTGAATACGCCCGCATGCTCTCGGTGCTCGAGGCGCACGGCTTCGACCGCCGGTTCGCCTTTCCGCACGGCGGCCACCTGATCAACCTGCACATCGCGATTGGGTTGGGCCTCGGCGGATGTGAGTCCTATCCGGGGGTGTTCCAGCCGTTCGGCGGCTACTCGCCGGATTGCGTGCTGGAGGCCGGCCGCATCTCGCCGACCGACGCGCCGGGTTTCGGGCTGGAACAAAAGCCCGGCTTGGCCGAACTGATCACCGAGCTGGGAGCGGACGCATGAAGATCGCGGTAATCGGTTGCGGTGCAATGGGTTCGATCTATGCGGCCAAACTGGCCGCGGCGGGCAACGACGTGCTGGTGGTGGACAGTTACCAACCCGGCATCGACGCGATCACCCAGCACGGTCTGCGGGTCAGCGGACCCGACTACGACCAGACCGTGCGGGTGCGCGCCGACACCGTCGCCCCGGCCGAGCCGATGGATTTGATCGTGCTAGCCGTCAAGGCCGCCGACGTGAGCACCGGTGCCCGACAGGCACTTTCGATGCTCGGTGCTGCCACGCCGGTGCTGACCATCCAGAATGGTCTGGGCTCAGCGGATACGGTCGCCGGCATCGTCGGCGAGCAACGGGTGGCGGTCGGGATCGCCAGCGGCTTCGGCGCGGCGCGGGTCGCACCTGGACATGTGCACCATAACGCCATGCGCGCCATGCGTTTTGGTGCCTACTCGTCGCTGTCCTACGAGGCGGTTGCCGAAGTGGCGCAGGTGTGGACCGTTGCGGGCTTCGACGCCGCCGCGGTCACCGACATCGCCGCCATGCAGTGGGAGAAGCTGATCTGCAATGTCGCCTACAGCGCGCCGTGTGCGCTGACGGGCCTGACCGTCGGTCAGGTGATGGATGATCCGGATATCGGCCCGGTCAGTCGGGCCGCGGCGACGGAGGCGTGGACGGTGGCGCGCGCATCCGGCATCGCCATCGACGTCGCCGATCCCGTGGCGCACGTGCGCAACTTCGGTGCGGGCATGCCCGACGCGAAACCCTCGGCACTGCTCGACCACGAGGCGCGCCGGGTCAGCGAGATCGACGTCATCAACGGCGCGGTGCCACGGCAGGGCGCTCGGGTCGGGATCGAAGCGCCGGTGAACGCGACGCTGACCGCGTTGGTCAAATCGGTTGAACGGCAATGGCGCAGCTGACGACAGGAATGGCTTCGCATTCCGGTGGGTCCGTTTCGCATCGTGTATCTGGATGAGGAAACCGTGTGCGAAAGCAGGTTTGAGCGCTAAACGCCCGGGTATGTCGAGCACGCGGCACTGCGGAGATCCGTTCTGCCGTCATCCGAGGAACTAGAACACACTGGTTCCAAATCCATTCCGCTCGATCACGGTCGAAGGGAAAATTTGAAATGCGCAAGGCAATCGCCATCTTCGGGACGGCAGCGGCTCTCAGTTTCGGCGGAGCAGGCATCGCGAGTGCCTCCGTCGACCCGGCTCCTGCCCCGTCGTCGACCACCACGCTGGCCGACAAGGACGACAACCAGAACAGCGACAAAACCGGCCTGTGGGGCCTCACCGGTCTCCTCGGCCTGGCCGGTTTGGCGGGGTTGAGGGGGCGGCGCAACGACGCCACCGTCGCACCGACCGCCACTCGTCGGCCGGCCGCCTAACCGAGACGTGCCTCCGCCGGCGATCACCGCCGGCGGAGGCGTCTCGAAAAACGCTGCGGTCGTTCACCTCTCGGTATCCCGCGCGAGCAGACGCGAAAGCCCCCTGAAACGTCCCGTTTCAGGGGCTTTTGCGTCTGCTCGGCACAACGAAATACACCCCGACCACCACCGCCCAGGACAACAGACTGAGCCACAGCTGACTGCGCGCCTGGGCATCGAAGGCCATCTGCACCAGCACCGCGGTGATCCCGACGGTGGTCAGGATCGACAGCACCGGAAACAACCACATCTTCATTCGCAGCTTGTCCGGTGATGTGCGGCGCCGCAACACGATCTGCGACAGCGCGATCAGCAGGTAGACGAACAAGATGACCGCGCCAGAAGAGTTGAGCAGGAACAGGAATACCGTGTCGGGTGACAGCCAGGACATCAGCACGCAGCCGAACCCGATCACCGACGAACACAGGATGGCGATGGCGGGCACCCCGCGCCGACTCAGCTTGACCAGCGCGGCGGGGGCCTCTCGTCGGCGTGCGAGGACGAACAACATCCGCGACGAGGTGTAGAGGCCGGAGTTCAGACACGACAGGACCGCGGTGAGCACCACGGCGTTCATCACCTGATCCGCGCCGGGCAGGCCCATGTGCGTCAGCGCGCCGACGTACGGTGATGCCCCGGGTTCCAACGAATTCCACGGCGTGACCACCACCAGCAGAAGCACCGAGCCGACGAAGAAGACCACGATGCGGGCGACCACCGACCTGGTCGCCCGCGCGATGGCCAGTTCCGGGTCCCGGCTCTCGGCGGCGGCGATCGTGACGACTTCGGCGCCGACCATGGAAAAGATCACCACGACGACGGCGCCGAGCACGGCACCCACCCCGTGGGGGAGAAATCCGCTGTGGGCGGTCAGGTTGGAGAAGTCCAACCGCCGGCCTGGCCACAGCCCCACCGCGAAGGCGGTACCCAGACCCAGGAACACCACGATGGCCGCGACTTTGATTCCGGCGAACCAGAATTCGAACTCGCCGAACGAGGACACCGAGAACAGATTGGTGACCGTCATCAACACCATCAGGCACAACGACAGGAGCCACAGCGGCGCAGGCAACCAGTAATTGAGCACCTTGCCGCCGGCGACGGCCTCGAATCCGACGACGATCACCCAGAAGTACCAGTACAGCCAGCCGACCGAAAACCCTGCCCAGCCACCCAGGGCCGTGGCGGCGTAGTCGGCGAAGGAGCCGGTCGACGGATCCGCCGCCGCCATCTCGCCCAGCATCCGCATCACCAGGACGACCAACAGCCCGCAGATCGCGTACGTCAGGAACGCGGCAGGCCCGGTCGTCGCGATCACCACACCCGAGCCGACGAACAACCCGGCGCCGATCACCCCGCCGAGGGCGATCATGCTGAGCTGCCGTTGCGACAAGTCTTGGCGCAGCTGCGAAGTGCTAGCCATGGCTAACCACAGCACATCCACGCCTCGGGGCACCATGGGGGTCACACCGCCGTTACGACTGCCTTGCAATACGGCGTGGCTCATCCCCGAGAAGGCCGTCGGCACGGCATCATTGACGCTCGTGGCCGACCTGTCCCGCCGTACGGTGCTGCGCATGGGTGCCGGCGCGGGCGCTGCGGGCCTGTTCGCGCTCGGTGCGCTGTTGGATCCAGCCAAACCCCTTGCCGCGCCCGAGGCTCCGGCGCCGTTCGACCCTCCCACCGCGGGCAAGACGCTGCCGACCAAGCTCACCGGCTCGTTCGTCTCAGCCGCGCGTGGCGGGGTCAAGACCAACTGGGTGATCGCCATGCCGCCGGGTCAGACCAAGATGCTGCGCCCGGTGATCGCCTTGCACGGCAAAGACAGCGACGCGAACATGATGCTGGACTGCGGCGTCGAGGATGCGCTGGCGCAGTTGGTTGCCGAGGGCAAACCGCCGTTCGCGGTGGTGGGTGTGGACGGCGGCGCCAGCTCCTACTGGCACCGCCGCAGCAACGGCGAGGACGCCGGGACCATGGTGCTCGAAGAACTGTTGCCGATGCTCACCTCGATGGGGATGGACACCTCCCGCGTCGGATTCCTCGGCTGGTCGATGGGCGGTTACGGCGCACTGCTGCTGGGCGCCCGTCTCGGACCGGCCCGCACCGCCGGGATCTGCGCGATCAGCCCGGCGCTGTACCTGTCCTACCTCGGCGCCGCACCCGGGGCGTTCGACAGCGTCGACGACTGGAACCGCAACACGGTATTCGGCCTCCCCGTGCTGAACTCGATACCGATCCGGGTCGACTGTGGCATCGGCGACCGCTTCTTCTTCGCCAGCAGCCAGTTCGCCGGCCAACTCAAGAAGAAGCCGGCGGGCAGCTTCTCCCCCGGCGGACACGACGTCGACTTCTGGCGTGCCCGACTACCCGGCGAGCTCGCCTGGATGGCGACCTAGC